>CANRED010000010.1 GCA_947629555.1 uncultured Clostridia bacterium
CATTAGTGAATGGTGAATAGTGAAGAATGAATAGTGAATAGTACAAAATTCTTCGAATTTTGATGTAGGGGTCGGCGGCCCCGACGACCCGTCACCCCGAATGCATACAAAACATTAGTGAATGGTGAATAGTGAAGAATGAATAGTGAATAGTACAAAATTCTTCGAATTTTGATGTAGGGGTCGGCGTCCCCGACGACCCGTCACCCCGAATGCATACCCCATTATTGTAGGGAACGACGCCCTCGTCGTTCCAGGCTCCGAAGGAATACCTACCAAAAAAAGAAAGGAGAAATACCAATGACAAAAGAAGAAAATAAAACACAAGAAGAAATGATAGACATATTACAAAAAATGTCTAAAAAAATAACAAAAATAGAAACCAAATTAAATAAATTAACGTCAAAAGACAAACAGACGGTAACAGACGAACAATGTTTACCCATACAAAACAACAATACAAATTCAATTACAAATATTGTAGGGAACGACGCCCACGTCGTTCCGCACTTCGAAGGCACATCACAAAAAAACATTCCAAAGTTAATAATATCTGAAAAAACAAAACAAGTACAATTACCATATACAGAAGAAGATATAGAATATTACAAACAATGTGGATACGAAACAGAAGAGGAAATAGCCGAAAGATTTTTTACAGTACCGCTACAAAAATATCAAAACTTTGCGAAATCTAGAATAAGAGAACGGATATAAATTAATGAGATATAGAGAAAAAGCAGGAATAATAGAATCTATACAATATGCATTAACCCTAAAAAATGAAAGAGAACTACACCCAGCAATAATTACAGCATGCAAAACACAAGATGAGCTAGATATATATTTGGCTTGCATAGAAAACGATTTATTACAATTTTTTGATAGTTTTGAAATAAAATTTGAAAGTGCGCCAATGAAATGAAAATAATCGCAAAATAAATTATAAACACCGTAGGGGTCGGCGTCCCCGACAATCCGTTACCATTGTAGGGAACAGACCAACGTCGTTCCGCGCTTCGAAGGCATACCCAAAGAATCCCCTGTCACTACGTGACATCCCCTTTAAATAAAGGGGACAAGGATTTCTACGTACATTTTCTACTGTAGGGGTCGATGCCCACATCGACCCGTCACCCCGAAGGCATACACAACATTAGTGAATGATGAATAGTGAAGAATGAATAGTGAATAGTACAAAATTCTTCGAATTTTGATGTAGGGGTCGGCGTCCCCGACGACCCGTTTCTACGAAGATACATTCAATAATTGTAGGGAACGACGCCCTCGTCGTTCCGTGCTCCGAAGGCATACCCCAAAACATTAGTGAATAGTGAAGAATGAATAATGAATAGTTAATAGTACAAAATTTGCTAAAGCAAATTTTGAAGGAGGAAAAACAATATGAAAAAAATAGAAATAAAATTCACTACAGTATTAATAATAATACTAGCAATAATACTAACAACGGCAACAATATACATATTTAATACAGCACAAGCAAGATATAAATTAAACAAACAAATACAAATTGGCTATACAACACCAGATTATTACTTCGACGTATCGGCAGATATAACAGAAATATCTTCATTTCCCGCAACAATAAACATAACAGCGAAAAACCATAATGGAATAAATTACACAACAGACAATATAGTTTATACAATAGGAGTAGATAATCCAAATTACACAGTAACTGCAAAAGATGGAAAAAATACAAGAACACTAACAGGAGGAAGCAAACAACAAGAAACTTATGCAGTAACAATAAATAAAAATGGAACAGATTCAAGTGAAAGCATAAATTTAACTTTTACAGTAACAAAACCATATAGTGATAGCGAAAATATAGCATTAACAATAAGTATGATTGACATTGATATTTATGGGGCGAAAGTAACAAACTACAAAGTAGAAACACTAAGTGATTGGCGAATATTCCATAAAGATGAAGCAGGAAGAATATATCTAATATCAAATTATTATGTAATGAGAAATAGTAGAAGCGATTATTTACCTACAAGCACGAAAGGAACAGTATTGAATAAAGGAACTAAATTGTCATACATAGGAAACTTTGCTAATATAATTAGTGAATATACAGGTAGTGATTGGATAATTGAAAATACCAATCCTGATGCACAAAAATTGTTAAGTAAATTTCTAGCGGAATATCCAACTAGCACAAATAAAAATATGAAAGCAATAGCGTATATGATGGATACAGATAGTTGGAGTAAATTTGTAGATAATACATATGCAGAATATGCAATAGGAGGACCAACACTAGAATTATTCTGTGCATCATATAGAGCAACACATCCAGATAAATATATAGAATGTGATAGTGTAACAAAAAATGGGTATCAAGTAAAATGGAGTAATACATCTTCGTACTCAAATAGTGTAAGAGGATTAACAAGAGGTGAATATAATGGCATATATATTAGACAAGAGAATGGAGACGCAATACGGCAATTGGATTGCAGCTCCAGGTAATGGTGTAGATTATTTGATTGTTTCAAAAGGTGATACTTTGGATATTCAACCATATAATAGTAGTGTTACTACTACCTCGGGATATGCTTTCCGCCCAGTTGTTTGTCTAAAAGAAGGAGTAGATGTTGTAAGCAATGGAGATGGAACATACAAATTACAAGTCATTTCATAATTTTATTTATTGCAAATCGTAGGGGTCGGCGTCCTCGACGACCCGTTCCTTCAAAGGCATACGAAACATTAGTGAATGGTGAATAGTGAAGAATGAATAGTGAATAGTACAGAATTCTTCGAATTTTGTTGTAGGGGTCGATGCCCACATCGACCCGTTCCTTCAAAGACATACTCAAGAAATATTAGTGCATAATTATATTGTATGGGTCGCATATCATGCGACCTGTTTTTTCTTTACAAAACATCATTATTATGTTATTATAGTAACATTGAAAAATAGAGGAGTGATAAAATGCTAAATGCAAGTGGAGTTACAGTAAGATTTGGAAAAAGAGTATTATTTGAAGATGTAAATATAAAATTTAGCAAAGGTAATTGCTATGGACTAATTGGAGCAAACGGAGCAGGAAAATCAACATTTTTAAAAGTATTGTCAGGAGAGATTGAACCTAGCAAAGGAGAAGTAACTAAAGAAAAAACAGAAAGATTATCTGTATTAAAACAAGATCACTTTGCTTATGAAGATTATACTCTTATTGATACTGTAATAATGGGAAATGAAGAATTATATAAAATAATGAAGGACAAGGATGCAATATATGCAAAACCGGATTTTTCAGAAGAAGATGGAATGAAAGCAGCAAAACTAGAAGAGAGATTTGCAGAACTTGATGGCTGGAATGCAGAATCTGATGCAGCAATATTGTTAAATGATTTAGGAATTGCAACAGAAAATCATTATAAATTAATGAGAGAAATAGAAGCTAAGGAAAAAGTAAAAGTATTACTTGCACAAGCATTATTTGGAAATCCAGATATATTATTGCTAGACGAGCCTACAAACGATTTAGATTTAAAAAGTATTAACTGGTTACAATCATTTTTAATAGATTTTGAAAATACAGTTATAGTTGTTTCACATGATAGATACTTTTTAAATAAAGTATGTACACATATAGCAGATGTAGACTTTGGAAAAATTAAAATATATCCAGGAAATTATGATTTTTGGTATGAATCTAGTCAATTAGCATTAAAACAAGCTAGAGAAGCAAACAAGAAAAAAGAAGAAAAAATAAAAGAATTGCAAGAGTTTATTGCTAGATTTAGTGCAAATGCTTCAAAATCAAAACAAGCAACATCAAGGAAAAAATCATTAGAAAAAATAGAGTTAGAAGAAATAAAACCTTCAAATAGAAAATATCCGTATATAGATTTTAAGCCAGATAGAGAAGTTGGTAAAGAAGTATTGCAAGTAAATAATTTATCAAAAACAATTAATGGGGAAAAAGTATTAGACAATGTAACTTTTACAGTAAAAAAAGATGATAAAATTGCATTTTTAGCAGATAATGAAATTGCAAAAACTGTTTTATTTCAAATATTATCAGGAGAATTAGAACCAGATGAGGGAGAAATAATATGGGGAACAACCCTTTCTAATGCATATTTTCCAAAGGATAACAATTATTTATTTAATGGAGATATGACTATTGTAGATTGGCTAAGACAATATTCAAAAGATCCTGATGAAACTTTTGTAAGAGGATTTTTAGGAAGAATGTTATTTTCTGGAGAAGAGGCATTAAAAAAGGTTCAAGTACTATCAGGAGGAGAAAAAGTAAGATGTGTATTAGCTAAAATGATGCTATCAGGTGCAAATTTATTGATATTTGACGAGCCAACTAATCATTTAGATATGGAATCAATAACATCTTTAAACGAAGGAATGAAAAAATTTCCTGGAGTAATATTATTTACATCACATGACCATCAATTAACACAAACTGTAGCAAATAAAGTAATAGATATTAAGAATAATCAGACAATCGTAAGAGAATGCTCATATAACGAATATTTAGAAGTAGAATAATTTAAAAAATGGACTGCATTTTAATAAGCAGCCCATTTATTGTTAATATGATTAACAATAAAAAATATGGGAAAAATAACTATAAATAATTAATTTAGAGGTGATTAGTATTTATAGTTATAGAGTAGAAAGAAAAAGTAAATTTAAAAAAATCATGTTAACTCTATTATTAATGGCGATATCATCATTTGTTAGTATAAAAATATATGATTTTTACTTAGGTATAGAGGTAGAAAGCTATGGAAGCAATAATGAAACAAAAGAAAATGTGCAAGAAGAAAATAATAGTACAAGTGATTTAACAGAAACTTTAGAAAAAGCAACGCAAAACGTTGTAGGAATATCGAAATTAAAAAATAGTGGGAGCACAATTTTTTCATCAAAAACAAATGAAGAGGAATTAGGATTAGGAAGCGGAGTAATTGTGTCTGAAAACGGATATATTGTTACAAATAATCATGTTGCTGGCAATAAATATAGTACTTGCTATGTTACACTGGAAAATGGAAAAGTATATAATGGAAATGTTGTATGGTCTGATTCTGATTTAGATTTAGCAATAGTAAAAATAAATATAAAAGGCTTGAGTTATATGAGTTTAGCAGATTCAGATAATATAAAAGTAGGTCAAAAGGTATATGCTATTGGAAATCCAATAGGCTTTGAATTCCAAAGAACAGTAACTTCTGGAATAATAAGCGGTGTTAATAGAACGATAAAAATAGAAGAAAATAATAAATCTGCATATATGGAAAATTTAATACAAACAGATGCAACTATTAATCCAGGTAATAGTGGAGGACCTCTTATAAATGAAAATGGAGAAATGATAGGGATTAATTCTGTAAAAATAACTTCTGCAGAAGGAATTGGTTTTGCTATACCAATAAATATAATAAAACCCATAATAGAAAAGTTTATTAGCGAAGATAAATTTAATGAAGCATATATCGGAATATTTGCATACGATAGAGAAGTAATCCCATATTTAGATTCATCTATAGAATTTGAAAATGGAATATATGTAGCTAATATTGCAGTGGATGGGCCAGCTAAAAATTCTGAATTAAAAATAGGAGATATAATTACAAAAATTGATAATCAAGAAATAAATAAAATGAGTGAATTAAGAAGTTATATATATCAAAAAATGCCTAAAGACACAGTTACATTAACTATTTTAAGAAATAAAAAAACAATGGATATAACTATAAAATTGGGACAAAGATAAATAAAAAATGTCGCATATTTATGCGACATTTTTATTTATCTTTTCGTACTCTTATATCATCACCAAAAAATCTGCAAATATTGTAATATCCACCAAACCTTGAAACAAGTCTTTCATCATACCTTTGAGACAAATTTTTCATATTTAAATTAGTAGATATAATTGTTTTAGTAGTGTGGTTTGAAGAATTTAATAATCGTGTGTTAATAATATTAAATAATTCAGTAAATTTGATATCATTCATAGTTTCTGTACCCAAATCATCTATTATTAATAAATCAACAGAATATATATAATTACATATATTTTGAGTATTATTTTTGCCGAATCTGTAGTCTATAATTGCATCTAACATTATAGGTGCGGTTTGATAAAGTACAGTTTTTCCTTTTTTTAATAATTCATTTGCAATACAATTTGAAAGAAATGTTTTACCTAGTCCCGTATTACCAGTAAATAATAAATTCTTTGTAGAAGAATTATCAAAATTGTTTATAAATTGTTCACAAATGTCTTTTATAACTTTAATATTTTCTCTAGGAGAAATATTTGAATTATATTTTTCTTTATTTATTTCGTTAGAATAATAAGAAAAATTAAAATTATCAAAATTTTCTTGGCTTAAATTAGAAATGTTACTTTTATTATATTCAATATTTAATAATTTTTGTTTTAAGCATTGACACATTACGGTTTGATAGTTTGCTGTAATATATCCAGTATCATTACATAAATTACATTCGTAATGAGGTTTTAAATAGTTTTCGTCAATATTTAGAGCTTTTAAAATTTCTTGTTGTTCTAACTTTAACTTATCAATTTCGGCTTTTAAATTATCTATATATGAAGAATTATTTTTATTTAAAATATATTTTGCAGTAGAAATACCTAAAGAATGAAGCCTTTTTTCAATTTCTAATAATTCTGGGTGTTTACTATATAGAGCCTGTTTCCTGTTTTCTAAGTCGATTAAAGCTTGTGTATGTTTCTTTTCATAATCTTTTAATAATTCTTTAATAGCAATATCTTCCATTATATACTTCCTTTACTACATATTATTAGCATACCAAGAATCAAAATTATCATAGGTTCTTTGGTCATAATTAGAATATCCAGTTTTTTTCGCTAAATCTTTTATATTATTTTTTTGTTTTTTAAATGTTAATAAAAATTCTTCAATTTCACTAGGAGTTTTTAAATTTCTATCATGCCAGTCTGAAATTAATTTATCTAAATAATCAAAATTAGGATTTGCTTTTGAAGTTGTTTTTTGTAAAGCTAATTCAATTATAGGTAAATCATAATTAAAATCTGAAATCCATTTTTCAATATATGCCTCCTCGTATTGTGTTAATTGTCTATTAAGTTTTAGCTTTTTTGAAATGGCTTTTTTTATTAGTACAAGTTTTTCTTGACTTTGTTCATAATTCTCTAAATCTGAGTATGTTTTTATATTATTTTTAGCCCATGCATCTGCAACTGCTTGAATATAATTTCTATGAAGAGCAGATTTATTAAAACAATAATCAAATAAAGTTATCATAACTTGTTCATCAAAGCCATACTTTTTAAACCACATTTCTATATCCCCGTACCATGAAGGAGACATGATTCCTTGGAAATAATTATTATTTATACTTTCTATTGCTTTAGATCTATATTGATTTTGAGCATTTTGTTCAATATCTTTTGGAGATAAAGTAACTTTTGGTGAATACAATTTATGCAATTCTATATCTTGAAGATTGTTCACAATATAGCCATTTACTTTTTTGGTAATCACACCCGCTTCTTCCCAGTAGGTACAAGCTTCTTGTATTGTTTTTACAGGAATATTTAATACTTTAGATAAATCGTTAACTTTTATATCTTTGCTATATTTAGATAAATATAAAATATATAAATATACTTTAACAAAATCTCCATTTGCACCAGATAAATATTCTGTAAAAAATATATCTGGAACAGATGTTGTTGAAAAAATAAATGATACATCTTTTGGTTCAATCTTCATAACAATAACCCCTCATCAAAATCATATTTTGTAAAATTATATCATTTTGATGAAAGATTTACAATAAATCTATTTATAAAAAATATATAATTTTGGTTTTAGTATATATTTTATTAAATAAATAATAATTTGAAGTATATTTTCATTATTCATTCCAAGTATACTAAATAAAATTAATGGTAAACAAAAAATAATAACAATAGAAAGGTGTATATATAATGAAGAGGCAAATATAGATGATATATTAAATACTAAATAAATCCAAATTAAATTAACAAATAGAGTGGAGTAATCTAGAAATCCTAAAAATTTACTTTTTAAACTATAGTTTTGTGGGAATATGAATTTCATTTAAAATCCTCCTTTAAATAGAGTCTTTAAGCTGGTAGCATTAGTATATACAGTAGTAGTAATACCACCCATTAATTCCTTCATAAAATAATTTACTCGAGATAAACAATATATTGAGCCAATAAAAATAATTTGAGAAAATAAATTATTTCCTGTAAAATCTAATGAAAATACTATTAGTAAAATTAGAGCTACAATAGATTGTGAAAGTAACAATGAAATAAAAGATTTTATATATGATTTAAAAAAATATGTTGTACTCTCATTTAACAAAGATATAAGGGAAAATGGAAAAAGTAATATAAATACTTTTACCATTATATAACGTAAAGAATAAGAAAGAACTAAATTAATAAGCCCTATAGAGGAAAAGCTTTTAAGAAAACCTTGTATAGAAAATAAATTAAAATTATTAGAAAAATCTGAGATATAGGGGACAATTCTGCTTTCAAGGGCAGAAAAGCAAATTTCAGAATTAAATAATTCTTCTCCAAGCGAACGTATTGCCCAAGAAATATTGGCGTTTAAATCTAACATAAATGCACAAATATTGGTTGTGTTATTTATTAAAATTGAAACTATTATTATTTTACAAACAAATTGATACGGAGTTTGCAATTTAAATAATATTATATGAGATAAAATTAATGAAATAATATAGTAGATAACAAAACCAAATAATAAAGAATTGCATAATAGTAATATGTTAGAAATTGGTGAAGAGCCAAGAAGATTAGTAATAAAGGAATCATTTATAATGTCTGTATCTATAAAAATAATATCATCAAGTATAGAAAAAACATTAGCATCAACCGAAGAAAAAAAGTTAGAAAATAGTGTAGTCATTGTATGTAAAATTTGCGTTGCTATAGTTGAAAAATTATCCACAAATAATCACATCCTATTCAGCAGTAATTAATAGCTTTATTGTAGCTAATATTAAATCAATAGCTAGTATAAATGCGTATGAAAATAAAGAGCCTCTAATTAATCTTTTACCAGTTCTAATTTTTTCTTCGTCGCCAAAACTAAATTTTTTCATAAGAATTCCTGTACCAACAGCAACTGCGGCAGCTGGAGTGGCAATAGTAATAATCCAATCTTTAATTTTTGTAAAACTAGAATTTATAGTAGTAATTAGTTTAGGATAAGCAGCAAAGCTAAAGTTTGGAATAATAAGAATAAATATAATTAAATAAAAAATAAATAAATACTTTTTCATAATATTACTCTCCTTAATTAAATTATTTTGCTTTTATTATTTGTTTTACTTAATGCATTTTGTATTGTAAAGTCTCTATCATTAGACGAATTATTTAATAAAAAATATGGTGTTAACTTTAATTTTTGGGGTTTTTGAATTTTTGTACCAGTAGATAAAAAAGATAGACAAGAAAAGGTTTCTAGATTTTGTGTAAAAAAATTTGTATCATAGATAAAATCTGATTGAGTATAAGTATTTATACTCTCTGATAAGTTGGAATCGGTAGAACATAAAGAACGTGTAAAATGATTAAATTTAGTAGTTTTCGAGTTCTCAGAAATTGTATTTGAAATTTTTGTTTTTTCTTCTTTGCCAATTTGCTTTTGAGCATCTTCTATTGTAAAAATATCATCTGTTCTAAACCAAATTTTATTAATTAAGTTTTGTACAATAACTTTAACACAAGAAGGATCTTTTAATGAATTTTGTAAAGAAGTATAGCTTTGAGTAGCAACAATATTAATACATTTTGCTTCTCTACTTTGAGAGAAAAAATCAGAATCGGTAGCAGATACATATTCATGAAATTCATCACTTATAAAAGCTGTTATTCTAGAAGGTGTACCTCTTGCAAGTTGAGACATAACTTCTGTTTGAAAATCTAATTTTAAATATGCAGCAATAATTTTAGATAAATTTCTATATTCAGAAATATTCATATTTAATACAACAATTTTTCCTTCAGAAATTAATTGAGTAAATCCAGTAAAATTAAGAGCAGATTGTGGGGGACAAAAGGTATTTATAATATCATAATCGGAAATAAATGTATTAGTAATTCTTGTAATTTCGGATTTTAGTATGGAAAGTACACGAGAATCCAAAGAATGAAATTCATTTTCGAAAAAATCTAAAGAAGTTTTTAAATCATATATTTGTTCATTAGAAAACTCATTATTCTGAAAAGAATTTCTAAGGTTTGCAATTTTTTCTAGATAATAATTGGGTAAATTAATTAATTTGTGTATTTCCATAAATGTAACATAATTGTTATTATATAGTCTGCAAAGTTTAATACATTCTGCAAGAACTTGTTCTGCTTTATCAAGCCAGTAAGATTCTGAATTGTTTGGCGAAAATAAAGTTAATATTGTTTTTAGTCTATTAGCCAGAACGGTAGGTTTTAAATTGGGTTTATGTAGAGGATTATATTTTATATTTCCACCAAGTTCTATTATTATTAAATCATCTTCTCTATTGCAAGATTTTGCATATTGCTTCACTTGTGAAAAATAATTTCCTTTTACATCTAGGATAAGTAGTCCTAATTTTTTATTAATATTATTGCTTTCAAATTCTATCAGTTGTTTTGTTACGGGATACATAAAAGAACTAGTTTTACCTGTACCAATTGTGCCAGTTACTAAAATATTTTGAAATAACCCTTTTTCTGGAATAAAAACTTTTTGATTTGATGTAAAGTCTTTACCAATATATAAATTCAATTCATTGTTATTTATAACTGTATTATTAAGGGATTTTGATTTAGTGTGTTTGTGAAATATTTTTAAAAAAATTGAATTTGAAATAATAGAGAAAGAAATGAAAGAAAAAATTAAATAAAAAATTTTTATCATAAACCATGCAGTGGGAGCTTTTTTACAAATATCAAAAGGATGCAGTGAATATGGAATAATTATAGATGAAGACTGAAAAATAGGTTTAAATAAATTTACCATACAAAAGCATAAAAATGCCGATAGGAAAATTATAAATAAAATACGTTTAATAAAATATTGCATATAACCTCCAATTAGTTATTTAAATTTTTTAGTTTTAATTTTGAACCTTGTAATGAGTGGAAAAAATACATTTCTATAAATGTATAAAAGGAATAAAAAACAATAAAAATATGAATAATAAATGATATAAAAAATAAATGAATTAAATTACTAATTTTTTTACCTCCTTTCTAATTTTATAATCGCTACACGGGTCGCCTAAAGCCACCGACCCTTATAGTTTGCATTAATTTTTCCTCTGCAACAAAATAATATTATATAATTTAAGATTTGTCTATACTTTTTTATAAAAATGTGATAAAATAAATAAGTCAAAAAAACAATTTTTTCGACAAGTATAATTATTGAATGAAAGGGGTTTATTATGATAAATGCTGATACAAAAATAGGAGAGCTTTTACAAATTGCTCCTGAAAAAGCTGATATATTAATAGAGGCAGGAATGCATTGCCTAGGATGTCCAGCATCACAAGGAGAAACTTTAGCAGAAGCATGTGATGTTCATGGAATAGATGTTGAAGAATTATTAAAAAAACTAAATGCATAGCAAACTAAAAAATCCGTAATAAATTTCGCAAAAAATATTGACATATGAAAAAAAATGTAGTAATATATATAAGCAACTGTTGAAAAACGGTTGCTTATATAGTTGGTGACATGGGCTATTAGCTCAGGTGGTAGAGCACTTGACTTTTAATCAAGTTGTCCCGCGTTCGAGTCGCGGATAGCTCACCAAATGAATGAAATAATTTATTATTTCATTCATATATGGCCCGTTGGTCAAGCGGTTAAGACATCGCCCTTTCACGGCGGAGACATGGGTTCGATTCCCGTACGGGTCACCAAAAAAGAAATGCCGCTGTAGCTCAGTTGGTAGAGCAACTGACTTGTAATCAGTAGGTCGTCAGTTCAAGTCTGACTAGCGGCTCCAATAAAAAGTCAAGGGTTTTGAAAATTAGTTCTTAATTCTTGGCTTTTATTTATATATAATAAAGATTCATTGCAAAAGGTGGCAAAAATTTAATATTAATTGACGAAGGAGAATTATATGGAAGTAGTATTAATAACAGGTGCATCACGAGGAATAGGTAGATGTACAGCTATAAATTTAAATAAAAAAGGATACACCGTTATAGCAAACTACAATAAATCAGAAGAAGAAGCAAAACAGTTAAAGGAAGATTACAATATTGATATATATAAAGCAGATATAACTAAGCGTAACGAAATAGTAGATATGGTTCAATATTGTATAAATAAATATGGAAAGATAGACGTGTTAATAAATAATGCTGGTATATCTCAAATAAAATTATTTACAGAAATAACAGATGAAGATTGGAGAAATATATTAGATACTAATTTAACTTCTAGTTTTATGGTATCTCAAGAAGTTGCAAAAAATATGATTAAAAACCAAAAAGGATGTATAATAAATATTTCTTCAATGTGGGGAGAAGTTGGTGCATCTTGTGAAACACATTATTCTGCATCTAAAGCGGGATTAAATGGATTAACAAAAGCAATGGCAAAAGAATTAGGGTTATCTAATATAAGAGTAAATGCAATAGCACCTCGGTGTGATTGATACAGATATGAATAAAGAATTAGATAATGAAACTATAAGTGAATTAAAAAAAGAAATTCCTTTAAATAAAATAGGAATGCCAGAAGATATATCTAAATGTATAGAATGGCTAATAAATGATAATTATACAACAGGTCAAATTATTTCTATAAATGGTGGAATGGTAATAAAGTAAGAAAAGAACTGATGCTTAAGCATCAGTTCCTTTTAATTTTCTTTTATAATTTCCAGAAATTATTTTTGGTAAATATGTAATTATTTTATAAACTGCAATTCTTATTTTTTTGCTCCAGATATAAGATCTTCTTAATCTTCTATTTGTAGATAAAGCTGTTTGTTCATTAGGAACAACAATTAAATCTGTTTCTATTTTTTCTAATGGGAATATATAATTTTGACCATTATTATTATCCCATTCATTATTTCCATTTCTAAAGCAAAGATTAAATGTATCTGCTTCTGTTAAATTAATTTCTGTTTGAAATCCTAATTCTGTTTTTTCCATTTTTGTTTCAGTAAGATTTTCCCATAATAATCCAAACCCATAATGAATGTAAACCTCTTCAGAATTGTCTTGAAAAAATTTACCAGTATATGAAATTTTTACTGTTGAATTTTGTGTTAATTTATCTGTATTAAAGAATATATTTTTTACTAATTCCATGAAATTTATCTCCTCGATTATCTTTTGTTAACGGTATTATATTATTAAATTTTACAATATTCAAGTATTTTTGCAAAAAAAGCTATTATTTTGTTAAAAATTTTCCGATGATGTAGAAAGAATCTTCTGGAGTTAAAACAATATCTTCAAATTCCGCATTATCAGCCTTTAATGTAATTCTTCCTTTTTTGCTATAAAATCTTCTTATCATAATTTTTTTATTTATACTAAATAGTCCTATATCTTTATTATTTAAAAGTGAGTTAAATTCTAGAAAAGCATAAGTATTTTTTTCTAATGTTGGTTCCATTGACTCATCTGGAATTCTTATAGCAACACAAGAGCTAGGTACAGATGATGGACAATTAATAAATCCACCTATTTTATCAATAGCTATAACTTTATTATAAGAAATATGATCAATAAAATTATATTGTTCTTGTTCTTCGCTAACAGTTTTATCATATGTATACATTAATTGTTGATAAGGTATATCTAGTGCTTTACAAATATTTTTTAAGGCCTTATGACTAGGGTTTCTTTCTCCTTTTTCAATATGGGTTAAGTGACCAATATTTATATCTGTTAATTTTGCAAGTTCTGTTTTTGTTATACCTTTTTCTTTCCTTACTTTTGCAATCATATCACCAATCATGATTATCCCTCTTTTCTACTAAAATCAACAATATTATATATAAAAGTTTTAAATTTGTCTACCAGTAAAGACAAAAAATTATAAATTTTAATAAAATGAATATTTTGTCATATAAGTATCATAAAAAACTTGACTTGTCAAATTGGTATATGATATATTATTGTTATTAAGACAATAGGAGGCGATAAACATGTACCAAAACAGAATGAAAATAATAAGGAGAGAAAAAGGCATTACTTTAACAGAGATAGCTAATAAAACAGGAATTTCAATAGGATATTTGAGTCACTTAGAAAAAGGAACAAGAAAAAATCCTTCCATTGAAATAATGGATAAAATAGCAAAAGTTTTAGACAAATCGGTATCTGAAGTATTTTTTACAGAGTAATAAAAATAAAGTGACTGAATAATATCCTAAAGGGGTATACATGAATATAAAAAATGCAAATAAAAAAATTTTAATTATAGTATTAACTATAATTGTTCTAATCATTGGACTAGTTTGTTTAATAAAAAATGTATACAAGAATAATATAATGGTAATCACTAATTTACAACTTAAAAATAGTGAATACCTAGACCCAGTAAAAGATGAAGAACTAGTAAATGATTTTGGCGATTTAATTGCACAATATGAAACTTGGTATAATGAACAAAATGTAAATAGAAGTACAAATATAAAATTGGCAGTAGAAAAAATAAATGGTACAGTTATATTGCCAGGTGAGATATTTTCTTATAATAATGTAGTAGGAAGTAGAACAGAATTAGCAGGTTTTAAAACCGCGCCAATGTATCAAGAAGGAAGGATAGTTGATGGAATAGGAGGTGGCATTTGTCAAGTTTCAAGTACATTATATAATGTGGCAGTATATGCGAATTTAGAAATAATAGAAAGAAAAAATCATCAATTTTTACCGGCATATATTCAAGCAGGAAGAGATGCTACAGTAACAGATGGATATGTAGATTTTAAATTTAAAAATACAAGGATGTATCCAATAAAATTAATATGTTCTGCAGAAAATGGCAGATTAATAGTAAAATTATATGGAAAAAAAGAAAATACGGAATATAATATAGAAATACAAACAACAATTATACAGACAACGCAATATAAAACAATATATGAAAAAGATAATAATTTAAATAAAGGTGAACAAGAGATAGTTCAAAATGGCAAAAATGGGTATATAAGTAATACATATAAAATTATTAAATCTAATGAAAATATATTGTCTAAAGTACTTATATCTACTGATAAATATAATGTAATGAATGAGATTATAAAAGTTGGAACTAAAGAAAATAACTAATAGTTCTAAAATATACTTGTCTTTAATATTATTAACTAAGAAAGGGTGATAATATTGAAAACAAAGAAAAAAACTATATTTTTAATATTAATTTTATTAATAATTATTGGAGTTGTTATAACGGTTATTATAAAAAATAGTAAATCGGAAGAAAAAATTTCCGAAGAATTTACTGAGTATACACCGCAAGAAGAAATATCAAGTGAGCAATTAAGGCAAACATTAATAACTTTATATTTTGAAAATAAAGATAATGGAATGCTAATGCCTGAAGCAAGAATGATTGATTCTAAAATATTATTAAATAATCCATATAATGAATTAATAAAATTATTAGTAGAAGGGCCAAAAAACGAAAGTTTACAAAAGCTAATACCAGAAGGAACAAATGTTAATAATGTTGAAATAGTTAAAGGTATTGTATACATAGATTTTTCTGAAGAATTTACGAAAGTAGGCAATATGGGGGCTGAAAAGGAGAATAAAATAATAGAATCTATTGTAAATACTTTAACAGAATTAACTGAGGTTAGTGGTGTAAAAATATTAATTAATGGAGAAGAAAATTTATGCTTTGAAGACAAAGCAGTAAATTTTAATGACATATTTGTAAGAAAGCTAGAAAGCGCTACTTGAAATGTTTAAGAAAATTTATATATTTTAAACTTTTATTAAAATCATGTAAAAATCTTTCTATATCACAAAGAGAACTGCAAAGGTTCTCTTTTCTTTTTTTAAAAGGAATTCCTTTAGGTTTATCTTTTCCCATGTTACCTCCAATTTATATTGACCATAATTTCATAGTAATATATAATATGAAATAAAGAAAGAAAAGTTTACGGGGAGATTTTATGGAAATTAGATTAAAAAAAGATGAAAGAATAGATGACCTAGAGTATGAAGGATTAAAAATAATTCAAAATAAAAATGGATTTTGCTTTGGAATAGATGCTGTTCTTTTATCTGACTTTGCAAAAGAGATAAAGCAAGGAAGTAATGTGTTAGATTTGGGAACAGGAACAGGAATATTAGGTATATTGCTTTGCAAAAAAACGAACTTAAAAACTATTACAGGAGTTGAAATTCAAAAAGATGTATATGATATGGCAAAAAGAAGTATAAAATTAAATAATTTAGAAAATAAATTTTTAGTAATTAATGAGGATATAAAAACCTTAGATAAAAAATTAGAATTACAAAGTTTTGATGCGATAGTTACTAACCCACCATACAAAAAAAACAGCACAGGTCTAAAAAATGATAATGAATATAAAATAATTTCAAGACATGAAGTAAAATGCAATTTAGAGGATGTAATAAGAGTTTCTTCTAAATTATTAAAAAATAATGGAAAATTATATATGGTACATAGACCAGAAAGAATAAAAGATATAATAATAAATTTAGAAAAATATAAAATGCAAATAAAAGAAATTAGATTTGTTCATCCAAATATAAATAAAAAGCCAAATATGGTTTTAATAAAAGCTGTAAAACAAGGTAGAGATTTTTTGAATGTTCAACAGCCATTATTTGTTTATAATTTAGATAACACATATACAGATGAAATTTTAAAAATATATCATAAAGAGAGGTAAAATTATGTACGGAAATTTATATATAGTAGCAACGCCAATAGGAAATTTAGATGATATAACTTTAAGAGCAATAAAAACTTTGCAAGAAGCGGATATTATTGCCGCAGAAGATACGAGGCATACTTTAAAATTATTAAATCATTTACAAATATCAAAACCATTAATAAGTTATTATAAACAAACAGAAAAAATAAAAACTGATATATTAATAGAAAAATTAAAAGAAGGTAAAAATATAGCATTAGTATCTGATGCAGGAACTCCAATAATTTCAGACCCTGGGGAAGAAGTCGTAAAAGTTGCTATACAAAATGATATAAAAGTAATTCCAATACCTGGACCATGTGCATTAATAACGGCTTTAATATCATCTGGAATGAATGCAAAAGAATTCAGTTTTATAGGTTTTTTACCAGTAAACAAAAAAGAAAAAGAAGAGAAATTAGAAGAAGTATCAGGGGAAACAAGAACTCTTATATTTTATGAAGCTCCACATAAACTTATTTCTACTTTAACTGAAATGAAAAATATTTTGGGTGATAGAAAAATATGTTTAGCAAGAGAATTAACAAAAATTCATGAGGAATTTTTAATAGATACAATTTCTAATTTATTAGAAAAAACACAGGAACCTAAAGGAGAGTACGTAATAGTAGTTGAAGGTAGTAGTTTAAGCAAAAAAGAAAAAGAAACAAATAAATTAAATGAAATGAGTATTGAACAGCATTATAAATATTACGAAAAATTAGGATATGATAAAAAAGAAATAATAAAAAAGATTGCAAAAGATAGAAATGTAAGCAAAAATGAAATTTATAAGTTATTTGTATAAGAAGTATAGACTTTTACATAACTGCATTAAGTAACAAAAATAGCCAAATTAAAATTTGGCTATTTTTAATCTTCTGAAGATAAAGCTGTAAGTTTTTTAATACATTTATTACAAATTAATTTATCTTCATATTCTACTAATTTTTTTGAACTACCACAAAAAACACAATTGGTTTCAAACTTTTTAAGAACAATATTTGAGCCATCAACATATATTTCTAGTGGATCTTTTTCTACGATTCCTAGCTTATTTCTTAATTCAATAGGTATTACAATTCTTCCCAATTCATCTACTCTTCTTACAACACCTGTTGATTTCATAAAAATACCTCCCTATAAGTTACAATTTTCGACAAATTAATGATATCATACTTATAGGTAAAACGCAATAAAAATGTTATAAAAACTATTTATAATTTTATTAAATTTGAATGTTTATATAATTAATTATATAATCTACTATAAATTTGCAAGCCTAATTATAAATGATATTTGAATAAAGCACTTAAAAAAATAACAATATAATAGTAACAATTAAAGCCAGAAAAAAGTCATATTACTTTTATTAAGTAATATGACTTTTTAATAAATAATGGTCGGGGTGACACGGATCGAATCTGTTAAATTACTTTTTATATGTTTTTGTAAAGTTATATAAAGTATTACAAAATCAATACATATAACGGATATAATTATCATAAATTTATATGATTTTTTATAACTTTTTATAACTTCCGTCACTTTTTCGTCACTCATTTTGTAACATTAATTCACAAGCTTAATGTAAGTGATTATTATTATATATAACGGATATATAAATAATGTTATATATCCGCTATATGTAAGCATTTATCGATTTTAAATATAGTAATTAAATTTTACAATTTTTCGAAAAAATACATATGATTTTTAAAATGATTTTGTTTATATATTTTTGTATATAGTTTTAGTAATTGAAATTAAATATTATAATATAGTTTATTTTGTATAAGCAAACTATATTATGATTGAAAAATACATTTATTTTAAATAACGTGCATATGCATTAAATTCAGAAGTATCGTTATCTACAGTTCTTACTTCTCGCCTGCCACTTTTATAAACAATTGTAAAGGTAGTTTTTGACTTATTTTTTCCACTTATAGCTCCACCTACTAATCCAACAGGACCAAATAATGCACTTCCAACAGCTCCTCTTACTATAGCACTTCCAACGGACTTTTTGCTATCTCCTCCAACTAAAATAGTATAATCAATTTCTTTATCCAATAGTTCTTTTTTTCTTTCTTCTTCTGTTAAACTATTAATCCTTTGTTTTTCAAAGTATGCATTTTCATTTATTTCGTTATTAGCTACAACTGTAACAATTGAACTAATAATCAAAATAATAAATCCTAATAAAAAATTTTCAAACATCATTACAATTCCTAGTATCATACCTATTAAGCCAATTACATATATCATCCTTTTAACCACCTTTTTATTTTAATATACAGAACAAGAAGCATCTTTATAACCACTACTTGTTAAAGTTAAAGTTACAGAGAATTTGTTTCTTATCATTGCGCCAAAACTATTTTGTGCATCAACATATCCAGTAATATTATATTTATCATTTCCTAAATCTTTTACTGTGGCTTTATCAAATCCACAAAATGTTGAAGAAGAGGGAGACTTTAAATGATTTTCTACAACATCTATAGCACATACATAAGCTCGTGTATCATTTGAATTATTACTTCCTTCTCCAATCAAAAAAGAAAAACCTTTAAACAGTAATACTAAAAAAATAATAGAGCCGACTAATATTAGTAAATTAGTTTTTACATTATCTTCTTGCATATTTTTCACCTCCCACCGTTCTTATTACAATTTAAATTAGAACAAGTTTTACAATACCAAGAATATAAATCGTATTTTGTTGCATAGCATTTCTTTTCTGTAATACCTTGTATATTTTCAATTTCTAATTGCAATAATTCTTTTGCTATATCAATTAAATTGTGTTCCAAACAACTTTGGATTCTATCTAATATATCAAGAACTTTGTCATATTCCATATATGTAAAACCTTTCTTATTTTCAATTTTGAACATTATATAACTTTTTACTCTCACTTGCAAGTGCTAGCACCTAAAAGTGTTGTATTGTAAAATATAACTGCTAGTAGAAAGGAGGTAAATTGCTTGATTATTCTTAATGTAGAAAAAATATTAAAAGAACAAGGTAAAACTAAATCTTGGTTATGTGACCAATTAGATATATCTTTTTATAATCTTAATAAATCCATAAAGGCTGGTAAAAAGTCTATATCCTATAAATACTTAGAGGGATTTTGTAAAGCACTAAATTGCTCTTTTGATGAACTTTTAACAATAGTTGATGATGAATAATAAAGCTAACTAATAGTTTTTAATTATTCATATATTTTTTTATTTTACTTTTTATATTATTTCTATATATTTCAATTCTTTTTATTCCCGCTTCTGTACTTTTTAATATTTCATTTTTTATATCTTTTAACATATCTATAACTTCATCTTTTTCCATAATATTTATTTCCTTTTCGTATTATCAGTAAGACGATATTATCATACTTCTATTATAAAATCAATAAAAATAAATTTTAAAGGACTAATTTTATGAATAAAATTATAAAGTATAATGGAAAGTTAAATGTAATAGGAAATAATGTAAAAAGATATAGGGAAAATGGGGATATTTATATAATAATCCAAATAAAAATGTTACTCCAATAAAAGTGCACAAAAAAGAAATACAATGTTATTCTCCAGAAGAAGTAGAACAATTAGTAACAGTATTGCAAAATGAACCTATTAAATATCAAGCAGTTATTATGCTAGCATTAGATAGTGGATGCAGAAGAGGGGAACTTACAGGACTTACTTGGCAAGATATAGATTTTGATAAATCAACAATAAATATAAATAAAGTTACTCAATATGTTGCAGGGTATGGAACTTTTGAAAAATCAACAAAGTCAGATACCAGTAATAGAGTGGTTTATATTACACCAACTACACTTAAAGTATTAAGAAGATATAAAAAGGAACAAGACGAAAACAGATTATTATTAGGTAGCAAATGGCAAAATTCAAAAAGAGTATTTACAACAGATTATGGAGAAGATATGCACCCTGATAGACCATATAAGATATTAAAACAAATTATAAAAAAATATCAATTAAAAGATATTACTTTTCACGGATTAAGGCATACTTCCATATCATTACAAATATCTAGTGGAATACAGGCTCAAATAATAAGTAAGAGAGCAGGACACTCAAATGTGTCAATAACACATAATATATATTCACATTTCTTTGATAGTGGATTTAAAGAGGTAGCAGATAAAATGGATAGTTTTTTACAAGTTACATCATTATAGAAATAACAGAAGAAGCGGTTAATTTAAAAATTACTTCCGCTTCTTTTCGGGTTAATGATTATATTATTTGATATTACTTTTTAAGTTTTCTATTGTATGTTTATTCTTTAAATATCTAGATATTGTAAATATAGATAAAATCATATCAAAAGTTAGATCATATAAATTTTCAAGTTCTTTTTTTGGTAAATCTATAACATATTGTTTTTTATATTTACCACTTTTATTATTATGTCGTATATTCAAATTATTTAACATAAATTGCACATCATCCATTATGTTTGAATAAGTAGTAGATTTAAATTCCTGTTTTAATCCTTCTATTTCATTTGCTAACAAATTTAATATTTCTCTTTTTTCAGTTATTTTACCTTTCATAATAAATCTTCTATATTCTATCACATTATCAGCTACATTTTTATTTGTTTCTGCTACTGCAGATAAGATAGAATCTTTTTCTACAATAACAATTTGATTATCAGATAATTCTTTTGTTTCATAATTCAAATCTTCCAATAATGTGTATATATTATTATTGAGAAGATTATAAATATCAACATTGGGACTCATATTTTTATGATTACATTTGATATCCGATATTGAAATTAGATTTATTATAACTTCTATGTATAATAGTAAATTTTCTATAGTATTTTTCTTTAAACCATTGCTGTCTCTAATATTTAGGCTAGTAAACATATCATTTATTGAGATATTTCGACCTCTTTTTGACCAATTTGTAAAGAAACATTTATTAATATATTCACACATTGAAGATAAACCATAATCAGTGTAATAAGTATCTATTTCAAATAGTTTATGTATTCTTATATATTCTCTTTTTACATCAATTTTTTTATTATTTAGTAAATCAAATATATTTTTTCTCATTTTTCCTCATTTCTATTTATTAAATTTAATATTGTATATTTACTATATATCACAAAAAAAATTGTATATCAATAAAATTGGAATATATTATACAAAATATAAAATAGATGGAAATTTATTTTATATAAATCCGTCACTTTTTCGTCACTTTTTTAAAGATAATAAAAAATAGCAAGTATTATATTACTTGCTATTACTATATTTTATCATATAAAAAATGGTCGGGGTGACACGGATCGAACGTGCGACCTCATGGTCCCAAACCACGCGCTCTACCAACTGAGCCACACCCCGAAGTATGCAATTCAAATCAAATGCCTATATACTATATCATACATTTAGTTGAATTGCAATACTTTTTAGAAATTTTTATATTCTTTTAAAAACTATTTTATCTAAATCATCTTTATCTAAAACAGATATACCAGTTTCTATTATGTTTTCATTAGGTAAATCAAATGTAAAAGTAGCCTTAAATTTATTATTAGAAGTAGTTTCTATTATCATATCAAAAGAAATTTTCATACTAATATCTTCAAAACCTAAATTTAATTTTGATAATAAAGTTCCGTTATGAATTATTTCTGAATCGTCATTGTTTATGTAAGTTCCTAAATTATTTATTGCAATACTGAAACCAATTAAACCACCTTGATTACTTATTTCTAAAGCAGCTATATTTGTTGAAAGAGCACCAGTATATGATATGCTATTTTCAATTTTGTAATCATTGTTATAATAGTAAAGCATTGAATTTGCAGAAGGTTTGTAAATATTTACTGTACCTTTATCAGATGATTTTTCAATTTGAAAATTTTCAAATGTAACTTTGGAAATAGAAGCATCTTTAGTATAATCAGAATTTTTTTCTAAATAAAAATAAAAATCATTTTTTTGAATAACGTCTATATTCCACTTGTTCTGTGTATCTTCATTGTTATTTCCTTGTGCTGTACTAACAACTCTAAGACTTGTTATTTTAAAAGGAAGGTTTGTTTCTCCTTCAACATTGTATCGAAGAACAAGAGTTACAATGATTGTAATAATTATAATAAGTAAAGCGATACCTAAACAAATTTTAATTAATTTTTTATTTTTTTCGTTCATAAATTAATCCTTTCTTTTATTTCTTAAAAATTTAAAAAAATCTTTTAATATTTGTTCACAGTCTTCTTGTAAAATGCCTGTTTCAATTTCAACTACATGATTAAATTTGTAATCTTCCAAAAGATTTAATACCGAACCACATGCACCAGTTTTTTCATCCATGGTACCAATATATAATTTTTTCAATCTGCAGTTAATTAAAGCACCTGCACACATACTACATGGTTCTAAAGTAACATACATTTCGCAATCAGTAAGTCTCCATTTTTTTAATTTTTTACTTGCTTTTTGAATGGCTAAAATTTCAGCATGCTTTGTAGTATCAAGTTTTGTTTCTTTTAAATTATGTGCTTTAGCAATAACTTTACCATTTTGAACAACTACAGCACCAACAGGTACTTCTTCTTTATCATATGCTTTTTTTGCTTCTTTTAATGCTAATTTCATAAATTTTTCTTGCACAACGAACCTCCGTATATTGAAATTATTTTTACAATATAAGTATATCATGTTTTGTGAAATTTACAACATTTAAAAAGAATATAAAAAATACACCATATAGCATATAAATGTTAAATGATGTACTATTGTAAATAGTGAATAGTACATAAATGTTTTTACAACCTATTTTAAACTATTCACTATTAATTATTAACTATTCACTTTTAACTGCAACCGCTAGGTTGCAGTCATGGTGTGCCTGGAGGGATTCGAACCCCCGATCTCAAAGTTCGTAGCCTTGCATTCTATCCAACTAAACTACAGGCACATAACAATAGTATTATAATAT
The DNA here is from genome assembly GCA_947629555.1 of uncultured Clostridia bacterium. GTDB lineage: Bacteria > Bacillota > Clostridia > TANB77 > CAG-508 > CAKPQL01. The sequence continues at coordinate 24,001 of CANRED010000010.1, forward strand.
TTTATTCCACTTATTTCAATAGAAAATGTGAAAAATATTGAAATATGAATTGAAATATTGTATAATTTTTCTATGCATCTATAGCTCAGTAGGATAGAGCGCTCCCCTCCTAAGGGAGAGGTCATTGGTTCGATTCCAATTAGGTGCACCAGATAGATAGGAAACTCGGACTTTTTAAATTATTTTATAAGTTCGAGTTTTAAAATGTTTAAATGTATGCTACAATCTTTATAGATTAAATTGATTTATTTGTCAATTTATAAAACATACTTGCATATTGACATATGTTTTATAAGGAGATTTTTAATGAAAATAGGAATATTACATTATTACAGCAAGGAAAAATGAAGATGAATAGTTCCCTCAAAATTTAAAATCAAAGGTCGAAACAATAACTATACAGTGGCTAAATAATAATGATATTTTTTATGATAATATTGCATTTGATGTAAAAGATAAAGGATTGTTTTGCCAAGAAAATAACATTGATTATATGATAGAAGATGATCCAATTCATTTAGGCAAGCTAATTGGCAAAACTAAAGTTATTGTATTTGATTATCCATATAATAGATGCGAAGAATTTAAAGACTTAATTAGAGTGTATAGTTGGTATGATATATATACCAAAATTAAGGAGGATAAAGTATGATACTAGCAATAATTTTAAGATATGAAAATATTTCTGAAGAAGAACCATTTAATTGTAGATATTATTTAACAGAATATTTTAAAAATATTTTTGATAAATATAATATACTTTTATTTCCAATTGTTTCTGAAAAAAATATAGATAAAATTTGTAATATATGTGATGGTTTAATAGTTACAGGGAGTGCAGTAGATATTCATCCTAGATATTACAATGAAAATCCAATAAAAGGTAAAAAATATAATATTGATGAGTTTAAATTAGATAAAAAAGTAATTGAACTTTTTGCTAATCATAACAAACCAATTTTAGGAATATGTGGTGGTTTACAGTCTATAAATGTGTGTTTTGGAGGAAGTTTGAATCAAGCAATAGATAATCATGATTTAGGAAATACATTACACAAAGTTGCTATTAAAAAAGAATCTTTTTTAGATAAAATTTATCATCGTAATGAAATAATGGTTAATTCTTTTCACCGTCAATCTATTAAAAATGTAGCTCCTGGTTTTGAAATCGTTGCTATTAGTGATGACAAAACTATTGAAGCAATAGAAAAAAATAATATTATAGCTGTACAATGGCATCCAGAACAAATGGTGGATTTTAGTTTTTTCGAATATTTTATAAAAACCGTTTCTAATAAATAATTTAGAAAAGTTGTCGTACTTCTTCCTTTAGGGCACCAAAGGTGCGACCTATCGGTCACAATGAATAATAAAAAGTGAATAGTTTTAAGTAAGTTGTAAAAATACTTATATACTATTCACTTTTTATTATTGCATAGGAAAAATCTATGCCAACTGTATTAAATTTATATATCTATTCTATCCAAATTTTCTTTTGTTGGTTCCGTAATAATTTTTCCAGTATAGTCATATCTTGAACCATGACATGGACAATCCCAAGTTTTTTCTAAATTATTCCAACTTAATTCACAACCTAAGTGCTTACAAATAGGCTTTACTGCAAATATCTTTCCAGAATCATCTTTGTATACACCTATTTTTTCATTATTATAATTTATAATTCCGCCATTTCCATTAGTGATATCATCTAAAGAATTTAAGGCAGGTTTTGTTTTATTAATAACCAAAGAATAGGTGCTTTCTTTTAACATATTTCCAAATTCTTTAATATTTTTTATAGGTTCTAATCTAGTTGCTTTATATATTTCAGCATATTTTGGCTCTTTTCCTAATATTTTATCTGATATGATTTTTCCTGCAACATGAGATGAAGTCATACCCCATTTTTTAAAACCAGTAGCAATATACATATTTTTATATAAATTAGAAAATTCTCCAATGTATGGAACTTTATCAAGGCTAATGCAATCTTCCGTAGACCATTTGTATTTTACCTCCATATTTGGATAGATGTTTCGTACATAATTTTCTAAATTTTTAAATCTATCTTCAATTTTTATATCAGTTGCACCAGTTTTATGATCAGAGCCGACAACAATTAAAAGCCTAGAATTATTGTATGGAACAGTTCTAAAGGAGATTACAGGATCCCAACTATTAATATACATTCCAGGAAATAAATCTTCTTTTGTATCTACTGCAATGGCATACGATTTTGACTGATACATTTTCAAAAAATAAAAACCTGGGAAATTTTTAATTGGGTAATGTGTAGCCATTACTAAAAACTTACTTTTAACAACATTTTTATCTGTATAAATAGAGTAAGAATCTGAGTTGTGTTTAATATCTGTTACCTGTGAATTTTCGAATATTTGTATACCTTTTTTATAAATAATATCAAACAAACTTAGTGCATATTTTCGTACATGAAATTGTGCCTGATTTGGAAATTTTATTGCTGCTAAAACATTTTTAATTGGAAGCGGAATTTTTGTTAAATATTCTGCATTTAATCCTAATTTTTTTACAGTTTCTACTTCGTCGTGAATTTTTGTAGCTTCCTGTTTTGAAGTAGTAAAAACATAGGCATCTTGCATTTCAAAATCACAGTCTATATTTTCTTTTTCTACTATATTTTTTATCAAAGATATAGCATCTTCGTTAGATTCTAAATATTGTTTTGCAAAATCAGTATTAAAATTATTTTCTAAATAATTATAAAATAATCCATGTTGACTAGTGATTTTTGCTGTGGTATTAGCACTAACTCCCATACAAACTCTATCTTTTTCCAATATACATATATTTAAACCAGAGTTAGAAAGTAAATATGCTGTTATTGCAGAAACAAGTCCACCACCAACAATACATATGTCAACATCAATATCTTTTTCTAGTTTAGGATAATTAGTTTTATTTGTAGTTTCTATCCAGAAGGAATTATCCAAAAAATCACATCCTTTTTTGCATAAAAAATTTTTAAACAATATCGTTATTCCGTTCAACCATGCAAAGCTTTATTACTTTTAGTATGCACAAATAAAATTGATGTATGCATAATATATATTTATATAATAAGTAGATTTTATAAAAACAATTATAAATATTATGTCAAAAAACGTATATGTTTGTTGACTTTTGACGGATTTTTTAGTAAAATATTAACAGTTTATATAAATAAAAATAAAGGAGAAGGTTTTTTTATGAAAAAATTAGCTACTTTTTTATTATTAATAGTATTTCTTTTTGCGTTTGCAATAAATGTAAATGCAGCAAATGAGACAATACTAAATGTAAGTAAAAATGAAGTATTACTTGGGGAAGAAATAGTTTTATCTATAGGCCTAGATACTCAAAATGAAGAAGAAACATCTTTGTATGCTTATACTGCAAAGCTAAGCTATAACAAAGATGTTTTTGAGGTTATAACAACAGAAGATTTTCAAGAGCAAGAAAGCTGGTCTGATATAAACTATAATCGAGCAAACAATAAATTTGCATTAATAAATAAAAAAGGAGAAAGTGGAGATAAACTTTTACAAATTAAGTTAAAAGTAAAAGAAGATGCTATACCAGGAGAAACAAGTATAACTGTAAACAGTATAAAAGCATCTGATGGAAAAAAAGAAATACCATTAGAAAGTAAAACAGTACAAGTAACAGTTATAAAAGATGGATTAGCAGAAGGTGAATCCTTACCATCAAATAAAACAGAAGAACCTGCAGTGGAAGAAAATACAGCAATAGAAGTAAGGGAAGATTCTCATGGCATTGGATATTTATTTATTGTGTTAATGATAGTAGTTGTTTTATTTTTAATTTACTATATGAAAATGAGTAGAAAAAATAAAAGAACTAGAATAATTGTTATACCTATAGCAATAATAATTCTAATTACTTTATTAATAATAACAATAAATAGTTGGTCTAATAAAAAAGCAGATGTTAATGCTGATGGTGTAATAGACTATGATGATACTAAAGAAATAATCGAATATTTACTTGAAATAAAAAATCCACAAGATGATGAAAATATCGAAGATAAAGATATAAATAAAGATGGAAAAGTAGATATAACAGATGTTGCAGGAGCTACAAATCAAGCAACAAATCAAAACCATTCATCAAATACAAGTGGCTCAAATGGTAATCAAACTAGTGGAAACAATGAAAATAACAACAGCGATCCACAAAAACCAACTGAAGAACCAACAAATCCGTCAAATCCAACAGAACCAATAAAAGCAAATATTATAAATTCAATTATTACCCCATATGTTGAAAAAGGTGGAATAGTAGAAGTAATTTACACAATAGAAGATAATACAGATAAAGAAATAACAAATATACTAATAAATGGAACAAAACTTCCAGTTACAAAAACAGAAGATGGAAAATATAAATTAACATTTAATGCACCAAATACAAGGAAAGCAGATGGAAAAGAAAGTATAGTAGCTACAAAAATTTATTACGAAAATGAAGAAGTTGAAATTAATTATGCATTAGAAATAGAAATATTAAAATCAGAACCAACTATAGAAGATTTATACATAGATGATTCAGGAGAAAAACCAACATTACATTTTACACTACAAGATGCAGAAAAAACATTTGTAAGTGGAACTATAACAATTACAAATGTAAACACAAATAAAGAAATAACTATTGCAATGGATGGAGATGTAACACAAAGTTATATATTAAATGAAATTGAGGAATTAGTAGAATATAAATTAACAATTAACTGTACATATGACTTGGATACAGATAAAGAAAATGGACTAAATGAATATACAAAAAATTTAAAAGAGCATAATTTTGAAATTCTAAAAAACTATAATTTAACATTAAGTGATTTTAAATTAAAAGAAATAAATAGTACAAATGTAGTATTACAATTTACAAGTACAAATGCATCAAAATATTTTGCAGAGAAAGTAGAAATAGAATTAAATGGTGTAAAACATGAATATGGAATTACAAGAAACGAAAATGTATATACAGTTGAAATTCCGTTAAGTGATATAAACAACGCAAGAACAGAAATAACATTAGAAGGAATTATACTAGGTAACTTAAAGAAATTTAACAAAGAAGCAGACGAAGCATTTAAAGAATTAAATTCAGAATTAGTATTTAAAACAGTACCAACAGCAACAATAGGAAGTGTTACAGTAAATGATGCAAAGAATGAAATTACAGCAAATAATATTACATTTACAGACACAGACTCAACAATAACTAAAAAATATGCAATATTAAAATTAAACGATGAAGTTATAGAAGAAATTGAAATAAATTCAGAAAATTCAGTCACATTTAAGGTAAAAAGCGCAGAAATATTTAAAGCCGGAAAATATACTATTGAAGTAGTTGCAGACTATGATAGAGTTGATGGTAAATCTTACGAAAAAGAAGTATTAACTGAGGCTACAGTAGATGTAGCAATAATAGCAACAATTAAGAGTGATGTAACACCTATTTATGCTGAAAAGAAAGAAGAAATCGAAGTTAAATATGAGATTGAAGCTAATACAGAAGATAAAGTTATAAATATAGAAGTAAATGGTACAAAATATCCTACAGAAAGAACTGCAGATGGCAAGTACAAAATTACATATACAACAGGTACAACGGCTGGAGATGAAAAACTAAATGTAACAAGCATAGAATATACAGGAGGAAACGCAATAGTAGAGTATAAATCTAGTGTTGAGATTTTAAAAGATGAACCTATTATTGAAAAATTTAATGTTGACACTTCTACATCTCAAGTTAAAGCAACTTATGACATGGTAGATAATGACAGTAGTTTTGTAAGTGGAAGGATTATAGCAAAAAATACTAAAACAAATGAAGTAATTGCAACACCAATTTCAGCAGACATAAGAGAATATACTTTAAATCTTGTAGAACTTGAAGTATACAATGTAGAACTTGAAATAACTTATGATAGAGATAGTGATAATAACAATGATAAACATCAATATACAAAAGTATTTGAAACACAAAAAAATATTCAATTTGTTAAGAATTATAATCTAAAATTAAGTGATTTTAGATTAGATAATATAGAAAGAGATACATTATTTAATGCTAACATTAAATTTAAAGCTACAAATGCATCTATTTATTCAATTTATGGTGTTATAATAGATGGAAAAGAATATCAAGTACAACCAGTTGAAGGTGAAGAAGATACTTATCTTATTGAATATCCATACGGACAAGAAAATATAGATGTAAGAAAAGAAATTATAGTTACAGATATAGTTCTAACAAATGATGCAATAATTAAACTTGAAAATGAGCAATCAGTTGTAATATTTAAAAGTAAACCACATGCACAAGTATTAGAATTAAAGACTATGGATAATTCAAATATTCAAGTACAGTTTGAATTAATAGACAACGATGAAACAGTAAATACTATATATGTAGTATTACAAAATGAATATGGCGATGTTATAGCAGAACAGATATTAAGTCCAGATGTACATGAAACAAAATTTATAGTATCACAATCAGGAACATATAAGGTAGTAATTAAAGCAGATTACGATAGCGTAGATGGTTTAACACATAGTGAAGAAGAATTAGTAACTAGTGATTCAAATGTAGAAATAAAACCAACTGCATTGGTAACTACACAAGCTGTTACAGAAAAATATCCAAAAAAACAAGAGACAATAGAGATTACATACAAAATAGAAACTAACGTAATTACAGCTCCAACAAAAATAGTATTAAATGAAAAAGAGGAATACAAGTTAACACCTGTTGAAGGAAAAGTAAACGAATATAAAATTTCATATACTGCACCTAATACTTCACAAATAGAGAGTTTACAAGTAACTAAAGTTTACTTTGGAGATGATTTACCGGTAAATATAACAGATGCAAAAGCAGAAATAATAGAAGTTTTAAAAGATGAACCTACAGTTACTATAACATCAACAGATTTATTAGACCAACATGCTGTGTTATTTAATATTACTGTAAATGATCCAGATGAAGCTATGATTTCAGGAACAGCAAAAGTTCATGAACAAGTCAAAGATCTTGAGAAGGGACAAAATAACTTCTTAGTTACAGGAATTAATCCAGATGAAAACCATATAATAAGTGTTGAAGTACAATATGACTTAGACTACAATACAATAGAAAAAGGCAAAAATGAAAGTTCTATTAATAAAGAGCAAGAATTTAGACTAATATCAGACTATGGATTTAAAATTAATGATATTAAAGCATTTAATAAAGATGGTAAAGAACAAACATATTTTGCTAAGAACGAACCAATAGAGTTAAGATTTAATTGTGAAAATAAAACTGAATTTATACCTGATAAAGTTACTATACAAGATTTAAAAGAACCAGACTCAAAAGGCTTAGAATATAATGTAAATACTATTGAAGATAAAAATAGTGAATATAGATATTATGTAGATATAGTAACTAATGACCAAGCTGGAGAGCAAGAGTTTAAGATAATGTCAGTAACATTAGATGGCTCTAAGATTTTATCAGAAGATAAATTTATAGGTGAAAATCCAACAGTTCTTATCGAAGTAGTAAAAACTGTACCTACAATGTCAGACTTTACTGCTAATAACCACGAAGATAGTGTAACCGTAGAATTTAATATAAAAGATGATGATAAAGCATTACAAGAAAGCTATATTGTTTTAACATCTGGTGGTAGTGTAGTAGCAAAAAGTGAAAGAATAGTACCAGGAAAGAATAGTTATACATTTACTAACTTAACTCTTGGCCAAAAATATATAATTAAGGTAGAAAATAATTACATACTAAGAAATGACAATAAAGTCTACAATGAAATATTTAAAGAACAAGAAATTGAAATTACTAAGAAAGAAGAGAATAATTTTAGAGTTAAGAATCTTACAATAACAAAAAGAGTTCCAATTGACACAAAAGTAAATATTACATTTGAGAATAGCTTAATGTCATATGACGATGTTGATACAATAATAATTGACAACGTAGAATATGCAGTTACAAAAGGAGATAATGGAATATATAAGATAACTTTAGATCCAGTAAAAAAAGGTATAAATAAAATACATATTAATGGAGTAAAGATTAAAGGTAAGGAATTCGAAATTGATAGAAACTTATCATATACATATGAATATGTTATGCCAGTAGCAAAAAATGTTAGTGAAATTTCTGAAATTGCATCAACTAGTGAAGCAGTTATTAACTATCAACTAGAAGACGTAGATAAAGCAGTAGTAGAATTAACTGCTTATATGAAAAACAGTGCAGGAACAATTATAGCAACTAAGAAGATTGACTTAGATAATGAAGAAACAAAGATTGTAAAAATGGATCTTAAGAAAGTTAGTACATATTCTATTGAGCTAAGAGCAACTTGTGATATTGGTGATGGTGAGACATACGAAGAAAAAACATTATTTGAAAAGAAAAGGGAAGACGCTAAACCTTGGGTATCAATACTTTCTCAAAACATAGATAAAGAGTATGCAGAAAAAGGCGAAAATGTTATATTAACATTTAAAATAAATACAAATGTTGACCAAGAAGTTAAAAAGATTTCTATAGGTGATGAAAGTTATAAAGTTACTAAAGTAACAGATGAAGAAGGTAAGGTTATAGAAGACACATATTCAATAACTGTTCCAGCACCAAGTGAAACAGGTATATTTAGTCAAGAGATATCAAGCATACAAATTGGTTCTAGCCTTGTAGATCAAATAATATATCCAAACAGTACAGAACCTATAAAAATTAAAGTATACAAGCAAAAACCAACAATTACACACTTTATAATAGATGAAAACAATAATAAAGTATCATTTAGAGTTAATGACCCAGATAAATCATTAGTAGAGCCACATCCAAATTTTGTAATTAGGCATGAAGAGGCTGAACTTCATACTGAAGAGTTAAAAAACGGTGAATCTATATATGAATTTAACTTAACTGATATAGGTATGACTACAATTCAAAATGAGTATAATGTTGCAGTTGATGTAACCTACGACTTAAGACCTGATGATAAAGAAAGCCAAAATGTTCTAAAAAAAGCAATACGTTTACTTTCTACCGCAGAAGAGCCATCTGAAGATGATACAACTGAAGAGGAAGACCCTAATGCAAAATATATAATTAAAGAAAATATCTTTAACGAAAACTTTAAGTTAATAGGAAAAATAGAATATAATCTTGATTTTGAAGGAACACCAGGATTATTTACACTAGGAGATTATCAAAAATTTTATTTTTATTGTTCAACTGGAACAGAATATAAGGTAGCCAAAGTAATAATTGATGGAAGAGAATATCCAGTAAGATTATACAATGATAAAGGAAATGGAAGATATGGTTATGAAGGAGATTATAAAGCATTTTCATATAATCAAAATGGTATGACATTCCAAAAATTAATACTAGAAAATGGTGCTGCATTAGATATACCTGATGAAGATGGATGGGTATATTGTATGATAATTCAAACAAATCCGACATTTGTAATAAAAGATTTTATAGAAGATATTGAGCAAAAAACAGTAACCTTTAACTTTAAATTAACAGATAAAGATAAAAAATTATATACAAATCTAACATTTACTTTAATGAATTCTCAAGGTGGAAAAATTGGAGAACAGGAGGTAAATCCTGCAAACGATGTAACATTTAACGAAACTGGAGTGTTAACTGGTACAGTTACATTTAATGTGCCATATCCACCTACAGCAGTATATAAATTACAGGTTTATGGTGGACTTACTGAAGTACCAGGATATTATGATTACTTAGTTCCTTGGACCCCAATAAACGATGAATATCAATCAAGTATTAATACTTCAATACTAAATAGCACACTAGAAACTAGGTATCCTAAAAAAGGAGAAACATTTGCAATAGATTATGTTATTAGCAGTACAAAAGTAATACTTATAGATAAAGATGATCACATAAATCAAAATAAAGCAGTAACTATTACAGCACTTGTAATAAATGGAAAAGATTATGATGTTCAAATGCTAGAAGATAAAACAGAAACGTATAGAGTATACTATACAGCTCAAAATGAAGATGAAACAGAAGATATAAATGTTACACATATTAAGTTTAGTAATGGTGATGTAGAAGCATTTAACCACAGTGACACAATAGAAGTATTAAAGACTGCTCCATATATTACAAACTTTAGGACAGAAAATGATTTAGCTCATAATAAAATAAAGCTATCATTTGTACTAAATGACCCAGATGGTGCAATAGGAACAAGTGATATTAAAGCAAAAATAGGAGATATGGAAAAACCAGTAGTTGTTGGTAATAATAACTCAGTTGAATTTACAGTTACTCCAAATCAATTATTAGACTTAGAAATAAAAGCAACTTATGACTTGGATAATAACAAGTTAAAGGATGAAACAAATACTAATTACAATACATATATAGACCATACAATATTTGCAAGAAAGTTAATGTTAACAAGTGATTATAAAGTTACATTTAATAATATTAAGACATATAATACTGAGTTAAAAGATACAAAATATTTTGAAAAGAATGAAGATATAAAACTTGTATTTGACTGTACCACTAGGGCTACTGAGTTATATCCAGAAATGATTAAAATAGCTGGTAAAGAATATGAGCTTACAAAAGTACCAGAAACAGAGAATAGCTATGAAACAATAATAGCTGGTTCTGATATAGCACAAAAAGTAAATGCAAAGATTGAAGATGTAACCTTAAATAGCGGTAATGTAGTATCAATAGAAAATCAAACAGTAGAATATGAAACACTAAAAGACCACACAAAAGTTAGTGAGTTTACTTATGATATTTCAGATAGTAATGCAGATAAAGTAGACTTAAGCATAAAATTAGAAGATGCGGATAAAGCTAACAAACAAACAAGAATAGAAGTAATAGATGAATATGGTCACAAAGTAGAAACTACACCAGAAATTCTAGAAGTAGGAGTAAATAATGTGTCTTTCAAGAAGACAGAAGCTAATAAATATACAGTATCAGTTTACTCAACATATGATAGAGATTCAAATAATACTGATGAAGTAAATTACTATGATAATATAAAAATTCATAATCAGATAGTTTCTTTAACTACTAGATATATTGAAATGAAAGATATAGTAGATATCAAGTTATATACATTTGATGACCTGGGTAATGCAGTAAGAGTTGATAGTTTAACAGAAGATAATCTTAATGTTGTAGAAAACTGCTTAGTTGAGGTATCAATGAAGACTATACCAACATTCTATAGTGGAGTTAAAAAATACTGGGTTGAGGACAATAAGTTAAAACTAGTTCTAACTTATACTGATGCTATGGTATATACCGGAGAAGATACTCTAAAACCACTTGAAGTTACACTTGACATATTAGAAAATACTCAAGAATATGAATATAAGGGTTCATTTAAATCACTAGTTGAGCAAATGAGAGCAAACAACACTGTGGGTGCTGTAATAAACTTAGATAAAGATTATGACTTATTAGATTATCAATTAGATGATAAACAAACTGCTTATATAGACTTTGACTATAAAGGAACATTAAATGCTAATGGACACACAATTAGTAACTTAACAAAACCATTATTTAAAAAACTAGATGGTGCAACAATAAAGAATCTTGCAATTAAAGGAGTAGTATTTACAGGTAATGATGCTAAAGGAGCTATTGCAATATCTGCTACAAACGGTGCTAAGATTTCAAATGTTCATGTAGAAAACTTAGTATCTCCAGGAAATGGTACATCTGCATTAGTATACGAATTAACTAATAATTCTATAATTGAAAAATCTAGTGCTACAAACATAACATTTAATTCAGGTTATACAAGTCAAAGCATAGCAGCAGGGGTTATAAATATGAGAAACAATTCTAAGATAGAAAACTGTTATGTACAAGGTACAATTGCATCAGGATGGTGGCATAATGCAGGTCTTGTAGTAGATACAGATGCTACTTGTGAAATAAGCCATAATATAGTTAACATGAAAATATCAGCATATTTCCCACTTACAGATAATTCTTACGGACATGGATGTGGTGGTATAGTATGTTCAGATTTTGACAATGGTAAAAACACTAAAGGACTAACTCTTAAAGATAACTTGAGTTTAGTAATAGGAAATGGTGGAGTTGGTGCAATATATAACCCTAAGAGAGCTACATTATCTGCACAATCACAAAATAATTATCAATTAGAGACAGCAACAGTTAAAAATGAATCAAATGGAGTAATTACAATTTCTCAAGATAAACTAAATGCAGAATTCTTTAAGAATAAATTAGGACTTGACACAAATATATGGAATATTAGCGATGATGCGTCAATAGATAGTTTACCTGTATTAAAAGGTGTATCAAATTCATATATGGATGATGGAAAAAGACCTGAAAATACAGAAATATACATTCCAGACTATAAGAGAGTATCTGAATTAGAAAGTTATAAAGAAGACAGAGAAATTACATATCACAATATGTACAAATTAATGCCATTCTATGATGCTAAAGAAATAATTAGAGATGGTAATAAAATACCAGAAGGTCATGATTTAACTAAGAAAATAATTAAATATGTAGTACCGTTTAACAAAGATGGTAAGATGATTTCAAATCTTACAACAGAAAACTACTCTAGTCTAGATAAGATTTATATTGTATTTGAAGATGGAACTAAACTTACTTATAATGTAACCTTTGATGATTACTATGGAAATGTAGTATCATATATGATAACTGAACTTAATATTGGATACAATTACAATAAATATGTAGTAAATCCACAACAAGATAGTGTTAGAAGACTTATTGAAGTAGCTTCAAGCTATGACTTTAGAAAAGATTTAGACCCAGTAACAACAGAAATTGCAGAAGATAGTAGACTATATAAAGAGCACTTTGATAATTATACGAAGAATCACATTGAAGATTTTGTTATAAATTTATTAGTTGATTTAGGATATTCGCCAAACTTTGATAGTGATGTTCTAGATGATATTATAGAGCGTGAACTTGTAAAATCTGGTAAATTAAAAGAATATTTATTTGCATACAATTACTTCACATATTGGTATAACTTAGATATGGATGGTATAAACTTAGCAGATTCAGTTATGTTCCACTCATCTGAAATGTTTGACAAGGATATGACAATGGAATATCTTACAAAACAACTTATCCAAGGTTCAAACTCAGCAACAAATGGAATAGCAGGTTTCTATAACAACTACTTTGTAAAATATACCAAAATATCTAACTTAGGATTATACTTAGATTACTATGTAAATACATTAACACATTATGAAGATGGTGATGCATGGTTTAGAGATAATTGGAAAGGTGGAATATATCGCTCTGTAAATGTTGATGGCGCTGACGACTTAGACTATACATTATGGGATCACTTAAAGAAAGATGGAAAAGTACAAACAGATATCTTACCACTATTTACAGTACCAGAAAATTCAACATTTGTAATGTCCTCTCCATCTCAAGCATACTTTGGCTCATTAAGAGTATACATGACTGACCCAACAGATCCAGAACAGCTTGCTAAATTCAACACTATGGTTGAAAAATGGCTAGGTGAAGTAAAAGCATTCTATACATTTGCATACAATTATTGGGGACCAAATAATATAAATAAATACTGTGATACAAACTACGACACAAGATATACTCTAACAGGTAAAGGAGATGTAACAGTATACAATAAACCATTATCAACTGAAGAACCATATCATAAATACTTCATTGAAGCTATAAATAGGTGGGCAGGAACTTCTGGTGGTGCTTATGCAAATGGTAATGAAGTATTCTGGGTAGTAATTAAGATGTTAAGCAACTTTAGAGTAGGAACACACGAAACTTTACACAACCAAGACTCTAAGATATTCTTAAACGGCTATGGTCGTAGAGGTAATGCAGAAGATTATGCTGCAGGATTTATACAACAATATTATAGAGATGGATGGGTAAGCCCAAATATATTTGATGAAGAACCAGTTAAAGATAATACAACCCAAAACTTGAGAAAATCAAGTGTGGAAAATGATGAAAAATTACATGAATTTTATAAAAATTACTTTAATGTAAACGACTTCTTAGATTGGATTGAAGCAAAAGCATATTTTACATTAACAGCTGAACAAAAAGCAGATATTTCTGTACAGGTATCTTATCCAAAGGTAGGACCAGATAAACAAGATGAAGGCGATGATGTAGTAGCATATACACCATTAACTAAAGATATGGTAGAGAAAATGGAACTTAACAATATGCAAGATTTATGGAAAAACAAGATAATGTTAAGACCAGGGGTAAAAAAATATGAAGAAAGATCACCAGGTGCAGACACAGATTCAATATTTAATATACACTGGTATCAACCACACGCAGATAATGACAGACCAGATGGTGCAAACTTTAAATATATAGCATGGCAAATGGCTGGTGAAGGTGGATACTATGAAGGACTTGTTCCATACTATACATTATCATACATAGGCATTCAGAAAAAAACAGGTGAAAAAACAACTGACTTAACAGCTTTAAGATATATAATGCATGATGATACGATTACATTTGAAACATATAAATTAGGTAGATATGATAAGTTATCTGAACATTATGATGATGTAGGCACATATATTGATGCAAAAGCAATTTATGAAGAATATTTAAAAGCATTACAAACTGATGCAAACAATAAAGATAGAAATCTTACACAAAGTACAGCTGTTAAGAAAAAATACTTCCAAAAAATAAGATTAGAAACAAACGACTTTAATATAGACCCATTTAGTAAAAAAGAAAAAGAAATAAGTTCAGTTAGTTTGGAAGAACAAGTAGAGATTAGTGGAAATAATTCTGCATTAAGTGTAAAGGAAAGCACAGAAAACCTAAATATTCTTACAGTAACTACTAATGTCGTAAATAGTGAAACAACATTAGAAGAAACACCAAATCCTACAGAAACGCCAGAAATAGTAGAAGAAAATACAGCAGAAACACAAAAAGAAAGTGAAAGTACACCTATAGCAGAAAATACTCCAACAACAACGGAATAATATATAATAAAAACTGGAAGTAGATTTTTATATCTATTTCCAGTTTTCTTTATTGTACTTATCTCTAAAAATATAAGCATCACTTTACATTTTATGTAAATAATGGTAAAATATTAGAGTAAGGATACATAGGAGGGGATAAGTTATGTATAAAATGTTAGTAATAGATTTGGATGGAACCTTACTTGATGATTATAAAGAAATACCACAAAAAAATATAGATGTAATAAACAAGTTACATGATAGATTTGGAATAACTCCTGTAATAGCAACAGCAAGACCTTTGGAGGTTGCAAAATACATTGCAGATAAAGGAGGAGATGCCTTTCAGAACTATATTATTGCAACAAATGGAGCTATATTAATGGATATTAATAAAGGAGAATATTTAGTAAATAGATCATTATCTCCAGAACAAATTAAAGAGTTAGTAGGTATATGCAAAAGAATGGACTTAGAATATGAGTTTATGACTACAAAATGTGAAGTAGCAGATGCTAAATATTCATATAGACGTGTTGTAGATCCTATGTATGATAATATGGGAGTGCCATTTAATTATCAAGCTGATTTAGAAGGATATTTAAAAAATTTACAAGAGCCAGTACCATTATTTGCTGTTAATGGAACAGAGGAAGAATTAAAAAATTGCTATAGTGAACTTGCTAGTATACAAGGTTTACAGATATCTAAACCATGTATAAGAACTACTCCAGAAATAGATGGAAGGGTGGAAACTTTACAATATTATGATATAATGAAAGAGGGAGTTACAAAAGCAAGTGCAATCACAATATTAGCACAACATTTAGGAATAAAAAAGGAAGAAATTATTGCAATAGGAGATGGAGGAAACGACATAGAAATGCTTCAAACAGCTGGACTTAAAGTAGCTATGAAAAATGCAAGTAATTCATTAAAAGAGATTGCAGATTTTGTTACTTCTGAAGATAATAATGCAGGAGGAGTAGGTATATTTTTATATGAATTATTTAAGCAGTTACAAGATAGAGAAATGAGACAAAAAGAAGAAAAGAAAATTGAAGATGAAGAGCAAAGTTTATAAAGGGAGTGAAATAATGGAAAAACCAGTTATAATAGGAATTGCTGGAGGAACTGCTTCTGGAAAGACAACTTTAGCGCATAAAATAGAAGAAAAATTTAAAAATGATGTAATTATTTTATCTCATGATTTTTATTACAAAAGTTTTACTAATGTTACAAGAGCAGAAAGAGAAAAAATGAATTATGATTGTCCAGAAGCATACGAAACGGATTTATTGGTTAGAGATATTAAAGCGTTAATGGCAGGACAGACAATTGAAAGACCAATATACTCATATATAGAACGTCTTAGGGAAAAAGAAACAGTTACAGTAGAGCCAAAGTCGCTTATTATTGTTGAGGGATTGTTAGTACTTGAAAATCAAGAACTTTCAGATTTAATGGATATTAAAATTTTTGTAGATACAGATGCTGATTTAAGATTAATAAGATTATTAGAAAGAGATACGAAAGAAAGAGGGCTAGATGTAGAATATATTATTGCTAAATACAAAAGTACACTAAAACCAATGCATGAAAAGTATATAGAACCATGTAAAGAAAAAGCCGATATCATTATTCATGGAGATGATGAGGAAAATATTGAGGCTATTATTGAAAAAATTAAACAAGCAAGAAAAAATATATAAATATTTGTATTATAAGAAAAGTGGCTTCGCCACATGTGCATTTTGCTTCGCAAATATGCACCAATCAAGGAAACTTAACCTTGTTGCTCCATAAAAATCTTGCGATTTTTCCTATGCAATAAAAAAAGCGTCTAAATAGATGCTTTTTTTTGTGAGACGAACTTTTTAAATCCGAAAATTATTTAGCTGGAAAGTGAAATCAAGCTAATTATATTAAATGGTTTTTATGAGGAGCAATATTAAAAGTTATCATCTAAAAGAAAATCTATATATCTTTTTATTTGTGTCAAACAACATACCTGTCGTACTAAAGAAAACTCCCATCTTTCGATGGGATAAAAGATATTCCTTTTAACGTGAATGCTTTAGGCTTGTAGGACCTTTACCAAATCTTCTTCGGGAATGCCCTCGAAGATAAGGCAGTTGTAGAGGTAGCCCTTATACACACCGTCGACCCACTGACCCGTCCACTTGGCCTTATCGTCCATCCGCTTGTGAACAAGTATCTGCCCAGCAAGATTAGAGAGACGAGCCATGTAGGCAATTGACACGGTTTTGTCGTCCCAGTATTGGTACAGAAAATTTCCTACACGCTTCATTTCGTTCATGAAAAGTTCCTCCTTGCGTACTTACGCGTCTATGATGTTGATACTTACTAATGAAACAGAGATAAAAACGTTTCACTACTTTTATTATACTATATTTTACATAAAATTTCAACTTAAGCATTTTGTACCATTGCATAAACTTTTTGTGGGAAACACCACTTCTGATATTATCCATACATTATTTTATTTAACATTTTTCTTATGT
>CANRED010000011.1 GCA_947629555.1 uncultured Clostridia bacterium
TTATTTTTTATAAAAAATATATAAGGCCTAGGGCTGGGGCTGAAAATAAAGTCCACCAAAAGGGGTATGGCCCACTATATTATGAAAAAACCAATGGCAAACTGTAGGGGCCGCATGTTATGCGACTCGCTTTGTATATTATAAAATATTCTTGACAATTATGAATATTATATATTATAATTAATTGTAAATTATTTGTGGGTGATTAGCTCAGCTGGTAGAGCAGCTGACTCTTAATCAGAAGGTCCGGGGTTCGAAACCCCGATTGCCCACCATATTTCATTCAATTTATAATGGGGGTGGACACTAGTCCGCCTTTTAATATACTCTAAAAATATGCAAGGAGGATAACATGCTAAAAATATTGAAAAATCTAAAAAGTTCGTTAGTATCCGTTATAATTATTGTTATATTGCTATGTATTCAAGCAATGGCAGATTTGTCTTTACCAGATTACACATCTAAAGTTATAAATGTAGGAATACAACAAGAAGGAGTAGAAAGTGTTACTCCAGAAGCAATAAGAAAGAGTAAAATGGATGATTTACTTATATTTACTCTAGATGACGATAAAATATTAGAAAATTATTCATTAATATCAAAAAATAATTTATCACAAAAAGATTACAATAAATATGTAAAAAAATATCCTGCCTTAGAAAATGAAGACATATACATATTAAATAAAATAAACAAAAATAAAAGAGAAGAATTAGATAATATAATAGTAAAGCCAATACTAGCATTAAATATAATAGATAATAAGCAAAATAATGCGCAACTTATTCAGACTATGGTACAAGGTGTACCTGAAGTTTATAGAGAGCAAGTGTTGAATTTAAACCTTGATTTAGTAAAACAAATACCAGAAGAACTACTAATCAATTTTGTAAATCAAGCATATTCAATGTTAGAAAATAATTTAGATACTATAGTTGACCAATTAGCAATAAATGCTACAAAGCAAGAATATATTGCACTTGGAATAGATATAAGTAATTATCAAACCTTGTATATTGTAGAAGTAGGTACAAGAATGCTTGGAATAGCATTAGTAAGTATGGTATCAGCAATTATAATAATGTTATTATCTTCAAGAGTTGCAGCAAAGCTAAGTAGAAATTTAAGAGACAAAGTATTTAAAAAAGTTTTAGGATTTTCAACGAAGGAATTTAGGGAATTTTCAACAGCATCACTTATTACAAGGAGCACAAACGACATTCAACAAATTCAAATGCTAATAAGTATGTTGTTTAGAACTGTAGTATATGCTCCAATTATGGGTATAGGAGGATTTTTAAGAGTATTAGCAAACAGTAATATGTCTATGGCATGGATAATAGGAATAGCCTTGTTTGCAATACTAGTAATAGTTATGACTTTATTTATAATTGCAATGCCTAAATTTAAAAAGTTACAAAATTTAATAGATAAATTAAATCTTGTATCAAGAGAAATTTTAACAGGATTGCCAGTTATTAGAGCTTTTAATACGGAAAAAAGAGAAGAAGATAGATTTGACCAAGCAAATAAAGATTTAATGAGTACCAATATATTTGTAAACAAAGCAATGAGTATAATGATGCCAGCATTAATGTTAGTTATGAATGTTATTGCTATAATGATAGTATGGTTTGGTGGAAAAAATGTAGATTCTGGCTTAATGCAAGTAGGAGATGTTATGGCATTTATTCAATATACAATGCACATTGTAATGTCTTTCTTAGTAATTTCTATGATATCTATAATGTTACCAAGAGCTTCAGTTTCTGCTAATCGTATTAATGAAATACTAGAAACAAAACCAAGTATAAAAGACCCAGAAAAAGAAAAGGAATTTAACAAAGAAAAGACAGGTTTAGTTGAATTTAAAAATGTATCTTTTAGATATCCAGATGCAGAAACAGAAATTTTAACAGATATAAATTTCGTAGCAAAACCAGGAGAAACAACGGCAATAATAGGTAGTACAGGAAGCGGAAAGTCTACCATAGTAAATTTAATACCTCGTTTTTATGATGTAACAGGTGGAGAATTATTAATAGATGGAGTAAATGTAAAGGATATTTCTCAAAAGAAATTAAGAGAGAAAATAGGTTTTGTTCCACAAAAAGGAATGTTATTTTCAGGAACAATAGAATCAAACATAAAATATGGAAATAGTAATATTACAGATGAACAAATGGAGTGGGCAGCAGAAATCGCACAGGCAACAGAATTTATAGAGAAAAAAGAGGATGGATATAATTCAGAAATAGCACAAGGTGGAGGCAATGTTTCTGGTGGGCAAAAGCAGCGTTTATCAATAGCAAGAGCGATTGCAATAAATCCAGAAATATTAGTGTTTGATGATAGCTTTTCAGCTTTAGACTTTAAAACAGATGCAAAACTTAGGGAAGAACTAGCAAAAAGTACAGAAAATAAAACCGTAATAATAGTTGCACAAAGAATTAGCACAGTATTAAATGCAGAGCAAATAATAGTATTAGAAGAAGGAAAAATAGTAGGAAAGGGAACTCATAAAGAACTAATGCAAAATTGTGAAACATACAAGCAAATAGCATTATCACAACTGTCAGAAGAAGAATTGAAATAATCAAAAACAAATTACAAAAAATGTAGGGAACAGACCAACGTCGTTCCGAAAAAACAAACACAAAACAAATTAATATATACCGTAGGGAACGACGCCCTCGTCGTTCCGTGCTCCAAAGGAATGACCCTAAATAATGAATAATGAATAATGAATAATGAATAGTGAAGAGTGAAGAGTGAATAGTACAAAACTCTTCGAGTTTTGAAGGAGGCAGAATAAATGGAACAAAGACCAAAGCCAATAAGAAGATTTGGACCAGGTTCAAAAAATATAGTACCAACAGAAAAGGCAAAGGATTTTAAGGGAACAACCAAGAAATTAGTAAAAGATTATTTATCACAATATAAAATAAAATTAATAATAATATTTATATTCGCAGTAGGAAGTACAATATTTTCAATAATAGGACCTAAAGTATTAGGAAATGCTACAACAGAAATATTTAATGGAATAATGCGTAAAATATCTGGTGGAAGCGGAATAGACTTTGGGAAAATTGGAGGCATACTTATAACTTTATTAATATTGTATGTGGCAAGTGCAGTATTTTCATTAATACAAGGTTTTACAATGACAAATGTGTCTCAAAAACTTACATATAAATTAAGAACGGACTTAGTTCAAAAAATAAATAAATTACCTATGAATTATTTCGATAAAAAAACAAATGGAGAAGTGTTATCAATAATAACAAATGATATAGACACATTAAGCCAAAACTTAAATCAAAGTATAACTCAAGTAATAACAGCAATCTGTACAATAGTAGGTATTGCAATAATGATGCTAACAATAAGTGTTCAAATGACATTAATATCTATATTAATATTACCAATTTCAGGCTTGGTAGTTGGAAAAATAGTGAAGAAATCTCAAAAATATTTTAAAAGACAACAAGATTACTTAGGGCATGTAAATGGTCAAGTTGAGGAAATTTATGGTGGACACACAATTGTAAAAGCATT
Organism: uncultured Clostridia bacterium; assembly: GCA_947629555.1. Lineage (GTDB taxonomy): Bacteria > Bacillota > Clostridia > TANB77 > CAG-508 > CAKPQL01. The sequence continues at coordinate 3,562 of CANRED010000011.1, forward strand.
TAATGGAGAAGAAAAGGCAATAAAAGAATTTACAAAAGCAAACGAAGAATTATATCATTCTGCATGGAAATCACAATTCTTATCTGGATTAATGCATCCAATAATGAATTTTATAGGAAATATTGGTTATGTAGCAGTTGCAATACTTGGTGGATATTATGCAGCACATGGTGTAATTACTGTAGGAAACATACAATCATTTATACAATACAATAAGCAATTTACACAACCAATAGGTCAAATAGCACAAATATCTAGTATGATACAAGCAATGATAGCTGCAGCAGAAAGAGTTTTTGAATTTTTAGAAGAGACAGAAGAAATTGAAACTAACAAAGGTAATATTGACGAAAATAGCATTAAAGGAAATATTACTTTCAAAAATGTAGAATTTAAGTATGATAATTCAGATAGAACAATAATAAATAATTTTTCCGCCGAAATAAAGCAAGGACAAAAAATTGCGATAGTAGGACCTACAGGAGCAGGAAAAACAACAATTGTAAAATTGTTAATGAGATTTTACGATGTAAATAAAGGAGAAATTTTAATAGATGGGCACAATATAAAGGACTTTACAAGAGGAGCACTAAGAAAGCAGTTTGGTATGGTGCTTCAAGATACATGGCTATTTGGTGGAACTGTAAGAGATAATATAAAATATGGAAAGCCTGATGCATCACAGGCAGAAGTAATAGAAGCGGCAAAAGCTGCAAATGTACATCATTTTATAAAAACATTGCCTAATTCATATGACATGATAATAAATGAAGAAAGTACAAATATATCTGCAGGACAAAAGCAATTACTTACTATTGCCAGAGTAATACTTACAGATCCAAAAATATTAATATTAGATGAAGCAACAAGTTCAATAGACACAAGGACAGAACTACAAATTCAATCTGCAATGGATAACTTAATGAAGGGAAGAACAAGCTTTATAATAGCACATAGGCTATCAACAATAAAAAATGCAGATTTAATTTTAGTATTAAATAATGGAGATATAGTAGAAAAGGGAACGCACGAAGAATTATTAAAGCAAAACGGATTCTATGCAGATTTATATAATTCACAATTTACTGAAGAAGAAGCAGGATAAGTGGTGCACTTTTATGGGTGCACCATAAAAGTGCAAGTGCAAGTGAATAGTGAATAATGAATGGTGAATTGTAGGGCACAGAAATATATATGGGTAGTTTTACAATTTTATAATAATTTATAAAAATATTGACAGTAAGTAAAAAAATGTGTATAATTTAAATAGAAAACGAGAAACCACGAAGGTGGTTGCCAAGGGAAAAAAATAACCATTCCTCGACAAAGCAGAATGGTTATTTTTTTATTTGCTCAAAATTACAACTAAAGTTATAATCAAGGCAATAGCTATGAATGTGATTACTATTAGGCTAAAAATAAATAAGTATATTAATTCAAGTAAAATATTTTCAATTATCATAGCGACCACCTCACTTTCCCACAGATATACTGCGTAATATGTAAGATGGCAACGCACTCCGCTTATTCTCATTTTCTATACATAATAGTACAATATTTTTTACAAAAAGGCAAGCAATTTTGAAAATTATTTTAATATATTTCAAATGAACAATAAAATAAATTATAATTGTAGGGGTTGCATGTTATGCACCCCGTTTTTTAATGAATGGTGAATTGTAGGGAACGACGCCCTCGTCGTTCCTTGTAAGGGTGCTGAAAAGCGCTCTTTAATTTTAATTTACAATAATTAGTTGACATAAACGACAATATGTGCTATAATAAACTTGTCAGTTGAATATTTTTCAATTGACGATATAATTTAATAATTTAAAATTTAATAATTTAAAATTTAAATCTTGAATATTTCCAAAGAAAAAGTATAAGAAGTTCACACGCAAGAGAAAATATTAAAAAAATAATATTTTTAAAGGAGTGAATTGTGTGAGAGTTATAAACTCTAAATTTTCAAGATTTATTTTTTATGTTTCAATTTTATTTTGTATAGGTTTTGTTTTTCAATGTTTTGTATTTGCAAGTAGCATGGAGGAAACAACAGTAATACTTGGTGATGCAAATTTAAATGAGGAAGAACAAGAAGTATTAGATTTAATAAATGAACAAAGAGAAGATAATGGTTTAAGTAAATTACAACCATACGAAGAATTACAAAAAGTAGCAAAATTAAAAGCAGAAGATATAGTAAACAATGAATATTTTTCACATACATCACCAACTTATGGAACTCCATTTGAAATGTTAAAACAAGAAGGTGTTGTATATAAATTTGCTGGAGAAAACTTAGCAGGAAATGAAACAGGATATAAAGCGGTTACAGCATGGATGAATTCACCAGCACATAGAAGTAATATATTAGATTCAGACTATGAATATACAGGAATATGTGTAGTAGATAGCGATATATATGGAAAGGTATATGTACAATTATTTATGGGAGTATAATATTTGTAGGGATCAGCGTCCTTAGGCGACCCGAGAAATAATGAATAATAAAAAAATAGGCTATACGCCTATTTTTTTATTTTCTTCTGTATTCTCTTTATTTTCTATATTTTCACTTTCTATTGCTTTTAGAGAATTTTCTTTTTGTTTTAAATTATCTTTTGCAACTGTCATAAGAAGTTTTATTCTGTTTGTTTGATTTGCTTCACTTGCACCTGGGTCATAATCTATTGGAGCAATGTTTGCATCTGGGAACATCTGTCTAATTGTTTTTATAACACCTTTTCCAACAACATGGTTTGGTAAGCATGCAAATGGTTGAACGCAAACAATATTTGGTATGTCGTTTTCTATGTATTCAATCATTTCTGCTGTTAAGAACCAACCTTCACCAGTTTGATTTCCTATAGATAAAACATCCTTTACCTTTTCCTCTAAATCCCATATATCGCAAGGTGGCAAATAACCTTTCTTTGAATTTGATATAGCAATTCTAACGTCTTTTTCTAATATATCAAATAATTTAATAGCAATTTTTGCAATTTTTGATGAAGTTTTATTAGTATTTAATAATTGATTAAATGTAGTTTTATGTGTTGCCATAAACTTTACAAATCCCATAAAATCAGGAAGTATAACTTCTGCTCCTTCGTTTTCTAGAAGATTTGCTACAAAGTTATTACCAAATGGATGATATTTAATTAAAACTTCACCAACAATACCTACTCTAGGTTTTTTTACAGATGTATCTAATTCTATTTTTTCAAAATCGTTTACTATATCATAAATACTTTGCTTAAATTGTTTGTTTGTTGATTTTGTTATTAATTTTTTACATTTTTCAATCCACTCATTGAAAAGTTTTTCAGTTTCGCCTTTATTTACTTCATAAGCGCGGTTTTTTGTTAACATTTTTTGTAACAAGTCACCATATACTACAGATTTTAATACTCTTTCCATAAGTGGAATAGATAGTTTAAATCCAGGCATTTTTTCCATTCCAACTAAATTAAATGATATAACTGGAACATTTGGAAAACCTGCGTCTTTTAAAGCTTTTCTTATAAATCCAATGTAGTTTGTTGCACGGCAACCACCACCAGTTTGAGATATGATAAGAGCGGTTTTATTTAAGTCATATTGACCAGATTCTAATGCTTCTATCATTTGACCTGTAACTAATATAGATGGATAACATGCATCGTTATTTACATATTTTAAACCTGTTTCAACAGTATGTGGTGTACATTCTCTTAAAAGTTTTACTTTATATCCACTAGCTAATAGGGAAGCTTCCAATAATTCGAAATGTACTGGTATCATTTGAGGAATTAAAATAGTATAGTCTTTCCTCATTTCTTCAGTAAATATAATTTTATTTTGTTCATAATTTCCAGGACATGCACTAGGTTTTGGTGCTTCTTTTAAACGCTTGTTAATACTTGCAAGTAATGAACGAATACGAATTCTAACTGCACCTAAATTATTTACTTCATCTATTTTTATTAAAGTATACATTTTATCATAACTTGAAAGTATTTCTTCTACTTGATCTGTTGTAACAGCGTCTACACCACATCCAAAAGAGTTTAATTGTACTAGTTCTAAGTTTTTGTGCTTTCCAACAAATTCAGCAGCAGCATATAATCTTGCATGGAACATCCATTGGTCAACAACTCTAATTGGTCTTTTTACTTCTGCTAAATGTGCAATAGAATCTTCAGATAATACACATAATCCAAGGCTAGTAATTAAAGTATCTATACCGTGATTTATTTCTGGATCAACATGATATGGTCTACCAGATAAAACAATACCTTTTTGATTATTTTCTTCTATGTATTTTAATATTTCTTCACCTTTTTTATGAACATCATCTCTAAATTTTTGATATTCTTCTTCTGCTTTTATAGCGGCATTTGTTAGTTCTTTTTTAGTAAAGTTATAACATTTAAATTCATCTAATTCTAAAACTTTTTTTACTAAATTTTTTGTGTCTAAAGGTAAGAAAGGGTTTATAAATTTTATATCTTTTAATTCTTCTACATTATTTTTTATAACTTCTGAGTAAGAAATAACAATAGGGCAGTTATAGTGATTATCTGCTTTTTCGTATTCCTTACGAGAATATGGAATACAAGGATAGAATATTGTTTTAATACCTTGGTTAATTAAACTAATTATATGCCCATGTACTAATTTTGCTGGATAACAAACAGATTCAGAAGGCATAGATTCCATACCTTTTTCATAAGTTTTTCTGTTACTTTTTTCTGATAAAACAACTCTAAATCCTAAGTTTGTTAAGAAAGTAAACCAGAAAGGATAATCTTCGTACATATTCAAAACCCTAGGTATTCCTATTGTTCCTCTTGGAGCGTCTTTTTCTTCTAGTGGTGTATAGCTAAATAATCTTTCAAATTTATATTTATACATATTAGGTAAGTTTGAATTTTCTGTAACATTACCGGAACCACGCTCACATCTATTTCCAGATATAAATTTTTTACCGTTGCTAAATGCGTTTACTGTAAGAAGACAGTTGTTTTCACAACGACCACATCTAACGTGAGTTACTTTAACATTTATATTATCAAGTTCTTCTAATGTTGTTATAGTAGAAGTGTATTCAGAATCCATATTTGATTCATATTGTTCTTTTGAAAGTAATGCCATACCATAAGCACCCATTAAACCTGCAATATTAGGGCGAATAACGTCTTTTCCAACAGTTAATTCAAATGCACGAAGTACAGCATCATTATAAAATGTACCACCTTGTACAACAATGTGGTCACCTAAAGTTGCTACATCTCTTACTTTCATAACTTTTTGAATAGCATTTTTTACAACAGAATAAGAAAGACCAGCAGAAATATCTCCAACTGAATAACCTTCTTTTTGTGATTGCTTAATTTTTGAATTCATAAAAACTGTACAACGAGAACCAAGTGGTGCAGGACGACGTGATTGTAATGCTTCGTTTACAAATTCTTCTATAGAAATATTTAAACTGCTTGCAAAAGTTTGTATGAAAGAACCGCAACCAGAAGAACAAGCCTCGTTTAGCATAATATTGTCTATAACATTGTCCTTCATTTTTATGTATTTCATATCTTGCCCACCAATATCTACAATACTTGTAACATTTGGCATAAATTGTTTTGCTGCTGTATAGTGTGCAATTGTTTCTATTTCACTTAAATCTATATTTAAAGCAGTTTGGACAAGTTTTTCACCATATCCTGTAATACCACTAAAGCGTACAACTGCTTTTTTTGGTAAAATAGAATATAATTCTTTTAACATTTTTATAACACTTTTCAAAGGATTTCCTTCGTTACTTCCATATATAGAGTGTAAAAGTTTTCCGTCTCTATCTATTAATACTAATTTAGTAGTAGTTGAACCTGCATCGATTCCAATAAAACAGTCACCTTCATAAGTGCTTAAGTCATTAGTTTCAACTTTTGCTTTTTCATGTCTTGCCTTAAATTTTGTGTATTCTTCTCCTGTAACAAATAATGGAGGAAGAGGTTCAGTTGTAGTATCAACAGAAACCCTTAAAACTTGTATTTTACTTTTTAATTTCTCAACACTAATAGGTTTAGAATCTATTGAATCTAAAGCTGCACCTTTTGCTACTAAAAGATGAGCTTCTTCTGGAACTATTATTTCATCGTCTTTTAAATGTAATGTTTCAATAAATCTATTTCTAAGTTCTGGCAAGTAGCTTAAAGGTCCACCTAAGAATGCAACTTTTCCACGAATAGGTCTACCACAAGCAAGACCACTAATTGTTTGATTTACAACTGCTTGGAATATTGATGCTGCAATATCTTCTTTTCTTGCACCTTCGTTTAATAGAGGTTGTATATCTGTTTTTGCAAATACTCCGCAACGAGATGCGATAGGGTATATTGTATTATAATCTTTTGCAAGTTCATTTAAACCTGCTGTGTCAGTAGATAATAATGAAGCCATTTGGTCTAAAAATGCTCCAGTACCACCAGCACAAGTTCCGTTCATACGTTGTTCGATAAATTTATCAAAATAAATTATTTTTGCATCTTCTCCACCAAGTTCAATAACTACATCGGTTTGAGGAATATATTTTTCAACAGAGCGTTTACAAGAAACTACTTCTTGAATGAATTTTAAATCTAAAAATTTAGCAGCAGACATTGCACCAGAACCAGTTAGGGCTATTGTAAATTGAGAGTCTGGATAATCACTTGCAAGTTTTTCTAAAACGCTACATACAGTATTTTTTGTATCTGAAAAATGCCTTGTATAGTCTGTGTATATTGTATTTAATTCATCATCCATAACAACTATTTTTACTGTTGTAGAACCAACGTCTACACCTACATGAAGTTTATTTTCCATACTAAAATCTCCTTAGAAAATGATATATTATTAGGGAACAAAAAAATCCCTTTATATTAAATTTGAAATTACCCATATTTTATAATGAAAATGCGGTTTTGTCAAATGAAAATAATGGTATAAAGGTGTTTAAGTAAACCTTAAAAGCTTACGGGAGTATGATAATTAAGAGCTTATAACATTCTGGTTTTATTCGACAAAAAAAGACATGTAACTTGTAGTGTGAATGTTAAAATAAATATTTATTAAAAATAGTTGTAAAATAAATACTTTTATGGTATATTTTACACGATAGAATGAATAATTATGTTAAAATTCACATTTGGGGGTAATTTTATTGGAAAAATTAGTTATTACAGGTGGAACTCCTTTAAAAGGTGAGGTTACTATTAGTGGTGCTAAAAACGCTGCTGTAGCAATACTACCTGCAACATTGTTAATAAATGGTACATGCACAATTGAAAATTTACCCAATATTAATGATGTAAAATTATATTGTGAGATATTAGAAAAAATAGGTGCCAAAATTACATGGATTACAAGAAATGAAATTAAAATAGATACGACAAATGTTTGTTGTACAAAAGCACCATTGGATATAACAAGAAAATTTAGAGCATCATATTATTTAATTGGATCTATGCTTGGTAGATGTAAAGATGTACAAGTTAGTTTACCAGGAGGATGTAATTTAGGTGCGCGACCAATAGATCAACATATTAAAGGCTTTGAAGCCTTAGGCGCTAATGTAGTAGTTAATCAAGGTAATATTACAGCAACAGCTAAAAAACTTACTGGAACTTCTATATACATGGATGTTGTTTCTGTTGGAGCAACAATTAATGTAATGCTTGCAAGTGTATTAGCTGAAGGTACAACAATAATTGATAATGCAGCAAAAGAACCACATATAGTTGACGTAGCAAACTTTTTAAATACAATGGGTGCAGACATTAGAGGAGCAGGAACAGATATGATAAAAATTAATGGTGTAAAGGAATTAAGAGGTGGAGCAAGTTACTCTATAGTTCCAGACCAAATTGAAGCAGGTACATTTATGCTTTCTGCAATGGCAACAAAGGGAGATATTACAATAAAAAATTGTATAACAAAGCACTTAGAGTCTGTTACGGCTAAGATAATAGAAATGGGCGGATTAGTAGAAGAAGATGGAGATACTATAAGAGTAAAATGTACCAAAAGGCCTAATAGAGCAAATATTAAAACATTGCCATATCCAGGATTCCCTACAGATTTACAGCCACAGATAGGAGTTGTATTATCACTTGCAGATGGTACAAGCACAATAAATGAAAGTATTTGGGAATCAAGATTCCAATATACTCAAGAATTAGTGAAAATGGGTGCTAAAATTACAGCCCAAGGTAAATCAGCATTTTTTGAAGGAGTAAAAAGCCTTTCTGGTGCTCCTGTTTGCTCAACAGATTTACGTGCTGGTGCAGCACTTATAATAGCTGGAATTGCGGCAAATGGAAAAACAGAGGTGTATAACATAGAACACATTGATAGAGGTTATGAAGATATAGAAGGTAAATTTAGAAAATTAGGTGCAAAAATCGAAAGAGTAAATGAATAATTAATAGGAGATACTTATGCTAAAATTTTGTAGTTTATATAGTGGTAGTAGCGGAAATAGTTTATTAATAAAAAATGATAACACCTGCATTCTTGTTGATGCAGGTGTTAGTGGTATAAAAATTATAGATGCTTTAAAATCTATAAATATCAGCATTAATGATATTAATGCCATACTTGTTACGCATGAGCATTCTGATCATATAAAAAGTATTGGAACTTTATCTAAAAAATATAATATACCAGTATTTGCAAATGCTGAAACATGGAATGCTATGCCAGAAGAGGCAAAAAAGGTTCCTTCAGAATGTAAAAAAACTTTTACAATAGACAATAAATTTTCTATTGGTTCTTTAGAGATATTACCTTTTAGTATACCTCATGATGCAGCAAATCCATGTGGATTTAACATTTTTGGGTCAAACAAAAAAATAAGTATTGCAACAGATGTAGGACATATTACTTCTTCTATTTTTACAAATTTGCAAAATAGCTCTTTTGTGCTTTTGGAATCAAATTATGACCCAGAAATATTACAATATTCTTCTTATCCATATCAATTAAAAAGAAGAATTGCAGGACCAAATGGACATCTTCCAAATAAAGAAGCGGGAGATACTATTTCTAAACTAATTGAATCTGGTTTAAAAACTGTTATGTTAGGTCATTTAAGTAAAGAAAATAATTTTCCAGAACTTGCGCAACAAACAGTTATAGAAGAACTAGTTTCTAATAATTATAATGAAAACTCTGTAAACTTATATGTTGCATCTAGATTTAAACCTAGTGATTTTTTAGATGTTGTATAATTTATTGGGGGCTGTAGAGGAAATTAAATCTTAAAAGGGGCCTTACTTCTTTTTAAGATAAACTCCTCTACAAGATTAATGTCTTTTAATATTATGAAATTCTTTTTACGATTTTTTCTGAAAATTTTTTGATAACAATTTTTTTAACTGGAAAATAAATGATAAAAAATAAAAAAAATTTAAAAATCATCTTGTCTCCTAAATTGAATTTGAATTAAAAAAGTGGCTTCGCCATGCGGGTCGATGTGGGCATCGACCCCTACGTTTGCATCGATTTCTCCTATGCAATAAAATAATTAATTGATTTAATATAAATTATATTATTATATTCTTTATTGGTTGTCAATAAAAATATTACGACAAAAACTGCCAAAATACTACAGCAACTAACATTCCAACAATATCTCCTATTAGTGCGGCTTTTAAAATTCCTCTGGTTTTTTTTATGCTTATAACGCTAGTGTATACTGCAATGGTATATAAGGTGGTTTCTGTAGAGCCCATTATTGTAGAAATTATCATTCCAATTTGACTATCAACGCCATAGGTTTTCATTATATCTATTCCTACGGCCATAGAGGCACTACCGAGATATTGGTCTTAACATGGCAAGTGGCATAATTTCGCTAGGAATTTTTAAAATGTTTAAAATTGGAGATATTAAATTAACAATTAAATCTAATATTCCAGAAACTCTTAAAGCACTAATTGCCATAAATAATCCTATTAATGTTGGAAATATATTAATAACTATTTCAATTCCTTCTTTTGCACCTTTTACGAAAATATCAAATGTTTTTTGCTTTTCCATAACTCCACAGGTTATTATTAAAAGTATAACTAGAGGAATTGATACCATAGATAAATAATTTAGTAATATCATTTCTACTTATCCCTTCTTTTTTTCATTATAATTTTTGCAGATAATGTTGCTGCTAAAAATGCACATATTGTTGCAATCCATACTGCTACAATCATTCCTGTGGGATTCGTAGAACCGAAGAGAACTACGTATTGCAATTACTGTTGTTGGTATAATTTGCAATGATGCAGTATTTATAACAATAAACATAAACATTTCATTAGATAAAGTATCTTTTTTTGAGTTCTTATTTTGCAATGATTTCATTGCTTTTAATCCCAGAGGTGTAGCTGCATTGCCTAATCCCATAATGTTTGCAACCATGTTCATTGATATTTCTGTGTACACTTCTTCTTCCTTTTTTAAAGTTGGAAATAGCCTTTTCATAATAGGGCTAATTATTTTTTTTAATGCACAAATTATTTTTGTATTAGAAGCTATTTGCATTATTCCATTCCACAAGCATATTGTACCAAATAGTGTTATGCATAAATCTACAGCATCTTTTGCAGATGTAAATATTGCATCATTAATTTGTGAAACTCTTCCTGAAAAAATGCCATAAACAAATGAGATAATAATAAAAATAGGCCATAAGGTATTTAACATATTAATTCTCCTAAATTAAATATATTAAATCTTATGAGCCTATTTTATAAATATGCTTTTATATTATTTACTAGCTACTAGTCCCCAATTTTGAAACATTTCAACAATTTTAAATTTAAATTTTACGGGTTTATTTGCACCAGTAATTAAGTCAAATTCTTCATCAGAAACATCACTTTTTAGAGTTTCTTTAGATTCATCTGGAACAATACCAGAGGTTACATCTATGAAACATAGAGGAGGAAACATTACACACCACCAGTTTTGACCTTGCGCATTGCCTATTTCGATTCTTAAGGCATCATAAAATCCTGCAGGAAAAGAGACGTCTCCATATGTTTTAGTTGGAAATTTATAATTTCCAATGGATACATTAACATTATAGCTAAATCCATTTTCTAAAACGGTATTTTGTGCAACTTGTTTTATATTATCTAAATTATCTAATGCAATTTGAATATAGTTTTCTTTAGAAATACCACTTTCACAAATTGTTTGCATATATTCAATTACTTTATCTCTTACTATATATTTTAAATTTTGATCAGCTTCTGAATCGCTATTTGCAATTACATGCAACCTAAATACACTATCTGCTAAATGTGTAGAAATATTTGTGGCATAAGATAGGGCAGATGTGAATATAAATAATAATAGCAGAAATATTATTAATGTAAAACGATTAAAAATTTTTTTCATAAAAACCTCCAAGTAATCTATTTAACTCCTAAATAAAGAAATATGTATTTTCACATTTTTGTACCAATACTGTTAAAATATTTCTTTATAAAAAGTATTAACCAAATTTTAAAAAATATACATTGTGAAATATGTCGAATTAATGAATATGATTATTTGTAATATTTCTGTAATAATATTGACACATTTGAAACAAAATGGTAAAATTTACCAGTAACGAAAAAATATAAGGAGGCTGTAAGAATGTACGAACAGCAAAATGTTAAAAAAGCATGTAGTTTTTGTGTAAGTGATTTACACTTAATAACTATGTTACTTCCACATTTGAATAAAAAAGTAAAGGAGAAAGAAAAATTTATAACAATATTAGAAAAAGATTTAACTGAACAAGTAAAATTAGTTTTAGAAAAATTAGTATTAAATAATAAAGATAAAGAAGATTTACTAAATATAAATTGGAATAATAAATCAATATTTAAATTCGAATTAATACAAAAAGAAATTAATGAAGTATGTGAAGACAATGATAAATTAAATATAATTGTAAATGGTACAAAAGAATACATAGAAAAAGTAAATAAAGTATTAGATAATAATATAATAAATCATAAAGTAGAAATAATAAACTGTTATGATATAACTAAATTAGATGATGACATAAAATACATATTAAGAACACACGATATAATTCTTAATACGTCAGGAGAAAAAGAAATATCAGAAGTATTTGAAGGATATGAAAAAAGGAAATATGCATAAAAAACAACATATTATAAGATTTATTGCATCTGTAAGGAACGACACCCTCGTCGTTCCGTGCTTCAAAGGCATGCTATAAATATAAAAATGTATAATTAAATGAATTGCAAAATGTAGGGGTCGCTTAGTTCAAGCGACCTGTTCCGTTTAAAATACCTTATTTATTCATTAATAAATAATTTCTAGCTAAAATTGTATCTGTATGAATTGGCTTATTTTTTTCTATACAATCTTTAATTATAAAATTAAGTATAAACAATATACATTCATCTAAATTAGTAAAAGCTAAATTTCTTGTATATTCAGAATCAGGATAATTCCTATCTATTCCTATTGCATCAGAAACAAATAAAATTTTAGATAACATGTCCATATTTTCTCCACCTGTTGTATGTAAAGAAACTGCTTTACACATTGTATCTGTAAATCCAAATTGTTTCTTGCAAATATCTGCACCTATTTTTGCATGTAGTAGCGAAGGCATAGATATTTCAACAGTATTAATAGAAATATTATTTTCTTTTGCATATTTGATTTTTTCATCAGAAGGAAGTTCTTTTGCTATATCATGAGCAAGTCCAACATATTTAGCTTCATCAACATTAACACCATAGTGTAATGCTAATTTTTCACACATTTCCATTACGCAAATACTATGATAAAAGCGTTTTTCAGATAATGTATTTTGTAAAATATCTTTAATTCTTTCTAATTCCATAACATCCTCCAATAAATTATGTATTAAAATTGCTACAACCAATGATAATAATATTTTTTGTTCCGTTCTCCAAGGCGTTTGAGATACAAACTATTCAAACTTTAGCGACACACTCTACTTGGATTAAAGACATAACGACTCATAAGTCGAACTCGCAAAAAATATTATTATTATTGGTTGTTTAAAATATTATTCTTCTGCTAATTCAATTAATTTATCTAATAATTCACTATATTTTATACCGGCTTCTTCCCATAATTTTGGATACATACTAATACTTGTAAAACCAGGTAAGGTATTAATTTCATTTAAATATATTTCGTTAGTATTTTTGTCTACAAAGAAGTCTACTCTAGATAAACCTTTGCCATCTATAGCTTTAAACGCTTTAATTGCTAAATTTCTAATTTTATTAGATATATTTTCATCTAATTTCGCAGGTATGCAAAGAGCAGAATTAGAGTTTTTGTATTTTGCATCAAAACTATAAAATTCTTCAGCAGGTAATATTTCTCCAACACAAGAAGCCTTTACAGTTTCGTTTCCAAGAACGGCACATTCTATTTCTCTGCCATTTATAAATTCTTCTATTAATATTTTTTTATCAAATTGGCTTGCATATTCTATACAGTTTTCTAATTCTTCTATGCTTTTTGCTTTGTTTACACCGACAGAAGAACCAGAATTAGAAGGTTTTATAAATAAAGGTAAACCTAATTTTTTTGCAATTAATGAACTAACTTCACTTAATGAAAGGATAGTTTCATTGAACTCGTCATCTATATAAATATATTTTTCATTATATTTTCGAACATAAGCATATTTTGCTTGTTTTATTTGTGCTTTATTTAAAATTATTTTTGTATATACTTTATCCATTCCCACACAAGAAGATAAAACATTACATCCTACGTATGGGATTTTTAATAGTTCAAATAATCCTTGTATTGTACCGTCTTCTCCGTATAATCCGTGTAGTACAGGGAATATCACATCTAAACTTTTTAAATATTCTATAATATTTTCTATTTTTTCAGAAACATTTATAGAAGAACCAACTTCCAAAACTTTTTTTTCAGAATCAAAATATTTATACCAATTTCCAGATTTATCTATGTAAATTGGGTAAATATCATATTTGTTTTCATCTAAATTCTTTATTACAGAGGTGCCAGATACAATAGAAACGTCATGTTCTGTAGACATTCCTCCAAAAATTACACCAATTTTTTTCATAAAACCCTCCTATGATTATTTATTTAAAATACCATTTAAAATTTCTATGAAATTCATGCCATGAGATGCTTTTAATAATACAACATCTGTTGGCTCAAGTATATTCTGCAATTTTTGTATTGCAGAAGCATTATTATCAAAACAAAAAGCATTTTGCTTATTAAATCCTAGTTCTATAGACTTTTCATATATATATTTTGCTTCTTTACCAACAGTAATTAAAAAATCGATATTATTTTTTACTACGTCATTGGCCACATTTTCATGTAATTGTTTTGAAAATTCTCCTAATTCTAACATATCTCCTAAAACAGCTATTTTTCGCTGGTTAGTATAACCTTTTAAATATTCAAGAGCTGCCTTCATAGAATCATAACTTGCATTGTATGCATCATTAATAATTGTAACATTATTTTTTGTATAATTAATTTCCATTCTACTTTTTGTTAAAGTAAAATCTTGTATTCCAGAAATAATATCTTGAACAGGTATATTTAATTGTAAACCAACTAAAATGGCTGCTAGACTGTTATAAATAAAATGTTTGCCACCAACAGGTACATTTATAGAATATTTTGAATTGTTAATTATAAGGTCATAAGTGCTATCATTTATATTATAAATTATATTATTTGGATTTAATAATGAGGTTTCATCAATTCCGTAAGTTAGAATTTTATCTGATTTATTTTCTAAATAATATTTATGTAATAAGTCATTATCATTATTAATTATTAATTTTCCGCTCTTTTGATAATCCATCTAATATTTCTAGTTTAGCTTTTAAAATGTTTTCTCTGGAACCTAGGTTTCCAATATGAGAAGTACCAATATTAGTAATTACTGCAAGATTTGGTTCAGCAATTTTAGAAAGATTGCTAATTTCTCCTAAATGACCCATTCCCATTTCAACTACCATAGCAGTATGATCTTGTAATTTTAATATAGTTAATGGTAATCCTATTTGATTATTTAAATTTCCTTCAGTTTTTAAAACCTTATATTTTTTAGATACAACACTTGCAATAATATCCTTTGTGCTTGTTTTTCCAACACTTCCAGTAATAGCAACAACAGGTATGTTGTATAAATTTCGTTTATAATTTGCAATTTTTTGTAAAGCAGTTATAGAATTTTCTACTTGTATAATTATTTTAGAATTATAGTTTTCTAAAATAGAAGCATCAATCCCTGCATCTGTAATACATCCAATAGCTCCTAATTCTAAGGCTTTTTTGCAAAATACATTTCCATCGAAATTTTCACCTTTTATACCAATATACATATCATTTGGTAAAATAGTGCGTGTATCTTTAGAAAAATTATTTATAATAGTATTTATATCACCACATATAAGTTTTGCATTACAGACTTCTATAATATCTTTAACAGTAAGATTAAACATTAAAAATCCTCCTTATATATATTACGAAAAAATATTTCTTATATATTAATATGATTATTCTATACTAAATTACACAAAAAATAAAGCAAAATATAAAAAATGATGATTTTAAAAAATTCAATTTGCAAATAGATGATTAATTGTATAAGGTTAATATATATTTTTCGAAAGAAAAGTTCGACAAGCCTGCTGCTTACGGATTACCCTAAGACCTGAAGAATTTTCTTGAGAATAAATATATATTAACCTTTATAGTATAAACTTGAATCAAAAAATAAGGCAAACTATAATATATAGTTTACCTTATTTTTTTAACTATACTTTTCTATTAGCTATTTCTATAGCTTTTTTAACCATACTACCACAAGTTTTAGATGAAACATTTTCCCATCCACCATCTTGTTTAACTTGGTCGAAAACACCTAGTTCTTTTGCAATTTCTTCTTTAAGGTTTTCAGACATTATAGTGCTTTTTCTTGACATTATAATTACCTCCTTATAGAAAGATAAAATTATATCTTTCTAAAAAATATTATCCGCAAAAAAACATATATTATTAATGAAAATTTTGAAAAAATTAATAGTTATTGCATAGAAAAAATTGTAAGATATTTTAAATAACATAGTAGGGAACGGCGCCCTCGCCGTTCCGCTTTTCAAATGAATATAAACTGAAAGGTTATTAGAAAAGTTTACATTACATAGTTAGCGTTCCATTAGGTGTATTTATAATTACTAAAATATTTTCTTCTTTTCCATTTTCTGCATTTATATAAACTAAAAAGTCTGTATCATCAACTTTTCCTTTAAATTCATAACAAAATATTTCTGTTTTCCATTCTGTTGGAATGATTGCTAAACCTTCACTTAAAATTTCCAATTTTGTATTTAAATGCGATTTTGCTTCTTCTAAAGTTATATTTGGTGTAGGAATATTTCTTATAGTATGAGAATTTAGATATCCTGTTGTTTCCATTCCTAAAACTTCTCCATTGTCTAGAGCAATTTTTAACTTAATTAAATCAGTATAAGCTACAACACCATTTTGGGAATAAGCATAATTAATTGTTACAACGCCATCTTGTTTTAAATAATAAGTTTCCTTCATATCAGGAAATCCTTTAGAATCTAAAAATTCTTTACCAATTTTATTTGCATCTTCTTGAGAGATAACCTCAGCGTTTATATCTCTATTGTGGTTCATAAATACAATATGTCCACCTTTTTGAGATATAGAAACACTTACAGGATTATTTTTATCTCCATCATTTAAAGTAATAGAAAAAGTATATGAAGGAATATTTCCATTTTCAGATAATCCTGAAGAATTAACTTCTTGTATTCTATCAGAGCCAACTAAATTTATTGCAATTTCTTTTGCCTGATCTTCAGAAACATTATCTCCTGTAAGTCCTTTTTTTTCTGCTTTATCAATATGTTCAGAATAAGCACCATCATATATTAAACCGGCGTATTCACCAAAGTTGGAATCAATATTGCTAAAACTATCTTTAGAGTTATTGCTTACTTGTTGAGCAAACATTGTAGAACCTTTTTTGGTTAATTCTTTCCAACTTATTGTACCATCTGTCATTTCGGTAGATAATTGATTAAGCGTATTTTGTAATTCAACGCAATATGTGTGAAGATTTTGTAAATTATCTAAGTCTTCTTGTGTTAAAGATTCATTATATATATTTTTCCTAGATAAAGAATAACTATAATCACTAACTTGGTTTAAAAATTTAGCAGTATTAGATAATCCTTCATTATTAATTGGAATTTGAGATAAGTATATTTGCGCTAAATTAGCTTCTTTCCAAACTCTAGTTAAGGTTTCAGCACCGTGTTCAGGAGAAGTAGAAATTAATGATTTTGCAAGATAATTTTCAACATTTTGAACATAATCTACAAGTTCAAAAAAAGCTAAGTTATATTGGTTTTCCATAACTTGTCTATATTCTTTTTGCTTTTTATATATAACTCCACCTAAAATAAGGCATACTATTATAAGTCCAACAATAATGCTAAGCATGTGTCTATCTTTTAATCGATTTTTCCAATCTATTACTTTTTCTTTAAAATTCATAAATTTAAAATCCTTTCTTATAAAATATTTCTCTATGCAGTAAGTATATGATTTTTTTTGCACCTTGGTGTCGCAACCTCTAAATTTAATTATTTAGTAGGTTGCTCCATTCGCCCTTCGCTTCGCTCCGGTTGGTCGCTTACGCGGTGCTTTAAAAAATAATATACTTACTGCAATAAAATATGCAACAGAACTCGAAATAAAATATGCAATAAAACTTGCAGTAAAATGTGCAACAAAACTTGCAATAAAATATGCAATAAATCTGAAATGAAAAGCTTGTAAAACATCATTTATTTACAAAAATGATGTTTACCAATAGTTTTTACTATTTGTCTTGACCAAATCCAACTACTTGTTGCAGTATTTGGATTAAAATAATAAATGCATCCATTAGTAGGGTCCCATCCATTTAGCGCATCAGTTGCTGCTTTTACAACAGTCGAGTCAGATGAAATTGGAACATTTATCTGCCCATCTGAAACAGCAGTAAAAGCACCAGGTTGATATATTACGCCGGCAATTGTATTAGGAAAACTAGAATGTTTTACTCTATTCATAATTACAGCTCCAACCGCAACTTGACCTTCATAAGGTTCACCACGAGCTTCTCCATTAATAGCACGTGCTAATAATTGAACATCAGAAGTTGAATTGGAAGTACCAGCAGCTAAAATTTTTACAGGTACAGTATTTACACAAAAATATAAAAATATAAAAATAAAAAAAATTAATATCGAAAGAAAAAAAGTATTTTTTTTCAAAGTATCCTCCTAAAAATAAACTTAAATATAGTTTGTATGTATTTTTATAATTTATACTTTATATAGAAAAAAATTGTAAATAATGATATAATTCATAAAAACATATTGGAGGAAAATATGGATAAAATATTAATATTATATGGATCTTATGGTGGAGGGCACAAATCAGCTGCCAATGCTATAAAAAAATACATTGAAGAAAATTACAAAGAAAATCAAGTAGAAATGGTAGATTGTGTAGAATACATAAGTAAAATTTTAAATAAACTTACAACTGGTGCATATAATCAAATGGCAAAAAAAGCACCTTGGGCATGGAAAAGAGTATACTTTAACTCAGAAAAGGGACTTCTATCTAAAATAAGTAATGGAACAAATGCACTATTATCAAAAAAATTATTGCATTTAATAGAAAAAGAAAATCCTAGTATAATAATATCTACACATCCATTTGCAACACAAATGACCGGAAGATTAAAAAGAAAAGGAAAAATAAAATGCCAAATTGCAACAATACTAACAGATTTTGAAATTCATAATCAATGGTTACAAGAATCAGGTTTTATAGATAAATATTTTGTTGCACACTCTGGAATGAAAGAATCAATGATAAAAAAGCAAATTGACTCAAATAAAATATATGTAACAGGAATACCAATGTCTGAGCGCTTTTTAGAAACATTTGATAGGAAATTCATTTTAAATGAATTTGGATTAGAAGATGGTAAAAAAACAGTACTTTTCTTTGGCGGAGGAGAAATGGGACTTGGAAAGGACAAAACTTGCGAAATATTAAAAATACTTATAGAGGAATTTCCGCAAATACAAACCGTTGCAATATCTGGTAAAAATGAAGTAATGAATAAAGAATTTAATAAAATTGTAGATGATAGTAATAGTGTGCATAAAGTAAAAGTATTAGATTATACAAAAAAAGTTCCAGAACTCATGAGCATATCTAATTTAGTAATTACAAAACCTGGAGGGTTAACTACTACTGAAAGTTTAGCGTCAGGTTTGCCTATGATTATAATAAATCCAATACCCGGTCAAGAAGAACAAAATGCTCAGTTCCTAGAAAAAAGAGGAGTGGGAGTATGGTTAAAAAAAGATGATAATGTAAAGAATGTATTAAAATCAATAATAAATTCAGATGAAAAGCTAGAAGAAATGAAAAATAATATAAAAGGACTTGCAAATAAAACATCAACAAAAGATATATGTGAAACTATATTAAAGAAATAAATGTATAGTAATATGAAATTAATATCGTATTTATTTTATAAATACGATATTAATTTATGGGTAAATATAAAATGTCGAAATTTGTAATACGATTTTTCTTGCAAAATAAAAAAATATAAGATATAAATAAAATAATTTAATTCAAATAATTTTTTTTCTTTTTGTACTTAGTACAAATAATTTCCAATAAAAACAATTAAATATAGGAGGAATAAATGTTATCCATAGTAAAAAGTATGGGTTTGCATGGGCTTGATCGGATATCTTATCGAAGTTCAAGTTGATGTTTCTTCAGGTTTACCATCTTGGGAAGTTGTAGGATTACCAGATGTTAGTGTAAAAGAAGCAAAAGAAAGGGTAAAAACCGCAATAAAAAATTCTGAAATTGAATTTCCAAGCCGAAGAATACTTGTTAATTTAGCACCTGCAAATACAAAAAAGGAAGGCTCTTTATTTGATTTGCCAATTGCAATAGGAATATTAATGGCTACAGAAGTAATTCAAAAATTTGATGTATCAAACTTTATATTCATAGGAGAATTATCTTTAAATGGAAAACTGAATAAGGTAAAAGGAATATTACCAATGTGCATAGAAGCAAGTAGATTAGGAATAAAAAACGTAATTTTACCTGAAGAAAATGCAAAAGAAGCAGCAATAGTAAAAGATATAAATGTAATACCTGCAAAAAATTTAAAGCAAGTAATAAATTATTTAAATGGTACAGAACAAATCCAATCTGAATATGTAGACGTAAATAAATTATTTAAAGATAATCAAAAATATATTTCAGATTTTTCAGAAGTAAAAGGACAAGAAAATATAAAAAGAGCATTAGAAATTTCTGCAGCAGGAGGACATAATTGCCTATTAATAGGTAGTCCACGGGTCACGGAAAAACAATGATGGCAAGAAGGTTGCCTACAATATTACCAGATTTAAGTTTTGAAGAAGCCCTAGAAATTACCAAAATACATAGTATAGCTGGAACATTACCAAGCAATGTACCTCTAATTACAACAAGACCATTTAGAGCACCACATCATACTGTTTCATCAGTATCATTATCAGGCGGAGGTAAAATTCCAAAGCCAGGAGAAATAAGTTTAGCACACTTTGGTGTTTTGTTTTTAGATGAACTACCTGAATTTTCAAAAAGTACATTAGAGGTATTAAGAGTTCCGTTAGAAGATGGAGAAGTAACAATAAGTAGGGTAAATGCAAGTTTAACATATCCTGCAAAATTTGTATTAATTGCAAGTATGAATCCATGCCCTTGTGGATATTACGGCTCAAAAGATAAAGAATGTAATTGCACTCCACAACAAATTGCAAAATATATGGGTAAAATAAGCGGACCATTGTTAGATAGGATAGATATACACATAGAAGTAACACCTGTAAAGTATGAAAAATTAGAATCAGATTTACAACCAGAAAGCTCTGAGCAAATAAAATCAAGGGTAAATAAAGCAAGAAAAATACAACTAGAAAGATATAAAGACAATAAAATATTTTCAAATTCTGAATTAACACCAAAACTAATAGAAAAATATTGTAAGTTAGATGAAGCTGGAAAAAGAATATTAGAAAATGCGTTTAAAAAATTAGGGCTAAGTGCTAGGGCTTATGGAAGAATATTAAAAGTTTCTAGAACAATTGCAGATTTAGCAGGAGAAGAAAATATATTACCAGTTCACATTGCAGAAGCAATACAATACAGAAATTTAGATAGGAAATATTGGGGTAATTAAAATGAAAATAAAAAAAATAAAATATGAAGATAAAGAATATCCAGAATTATTAAGAAATATAAAAAATCCACCCAAACAACTATATGTTTTAGGAAATACAGAAATATTAAATAAACCAGGAATCGCAATAATTGGTTCAAGAAATTGCACAGAAGATGGTAAAAAAATAGCTAGAAATTTTGCAAGTAAATTATCTAGTGTACGGTGTATGTATAAATAGTGGCATGGCAATAGGCATAGATACACAAGCACATCTTGGTGCAATTAAAGAAGTAGGTAAAACTGTAGCGGTTTTAGGATGTGGATTAAATAAAATATACCCAAAGGAAAATACAGAATTATTTCATAAAATTATAGATAATGGTGGAGCGGTAATTAGTGAATACGAAAGTAGTGAAGAGGCAGAATCTAAAAAATTTATACAAAGAAATAGAATAGTTAGCGGAATGTCAATAGGTGTCTTAGTTATAGAAGCAGCATTTAGAAGCGGAACAAGCATTACTGCAAGGTTTGCAAGAGAAGAAGGAAAACCAATATTTTGCATACCACACGAAATAAGTTATAAGTTAGGAGTTGGAACCAATAAATTATTAAAAAGTGGTGCAAAATGCGTAGTATCAGTAGGAGACATATTAAATGAATATGAAGACTTAAAAAAACTAAAAGTAAATACAAATAATATTTATGAAACAGTAATAAATATAGAGGAAATTCCTAAAGATTATCGAGAAATATATAATTGTTTAACTAAAGGAGAAATACACATAAATGAAATATGTAAAAAAACAAAAATGAATATAACTGAAGTAAATTCTGGATTAACAATATTAGAATTAGAAGGATATGTAAATAGATTACCAGGAAATATGTTTACATTACCACAAAGTAGATAAGGAGATAAACAATGTATAAACCGCATATATTAGGAAAAACTGGAGAAGATATAGCAGTAGAATATTTAATAGAAAAAAATTATAAAATTATAGAAAGAAATTTTTACTGTAAAAATGGAGAAATCGATATAATAGCGCTAAAAGATAATTATTTAATTTTTTTAGAAGTAAAAACAAGAAGCAGTATAGAATATGGATTACCATCAGAAGCGGTTACAAAAAAGAAATTAAAAAGTTTATATAAAACGGCCAAATATTATGTTTATACTAGAAATTTACAAGATGAATTTATACGATTTGATGTAATAGAGGTATATTGTAAAAATTCTAGTTATGAAATTAATCATATATTACAGATAATTTAAATGTTGGGGGAAAACAATGAAAATAGCTTTTTTTGACACAAAGGAATATGATAAAAAAGTATTTAATAAATATAATGAACAATATGGGTATGATATAACTTATTTTGAATCTAAATTGAATTCAGAAACTGCACTATTAGCAAATGGATATGATGTAGTGTGCGTTTTTGTAAATGATGATGTCAATAAAGATGTTTTAAAAATATTAGAGAATAGCGGAGTAAAATGTATTGCTTTAAGATGTGCAGGATTTAATAATGTGGATTTAAAAAATAAAGGTAATTTAAAAGTAGTTAGAGTACCAGAATATTCACCATATTCTGTGGCAGAACATGCAGTTGCACTATTATTAAACATAAACAGAAAAATATATAAGTCATATCAACGTACTAAAAAATATAATTTTTCCATAGAGGGATTATTAGGTTTTGATATTCATGGAAAGACTGTGGGAGTAATTGGTACTGGGAAAATAGGAAAAGTTTTTATAAAAATAATGAACGGGTTTGGTACAAATATTGTTGCTTATGATTTATTTAAAGACGAAAAAGCACAAGCAGAACTAGGATTTAAATATGTAGAACTAAGTGAATTATATAAACAATCAGATATAATATCTTTGCATTGCCCATTAACGAAAGAAACTGAGAATATAATAAATAAAAGCAGTATAAAAAAGATGAAAGAAGGAGTTATAATAATAAATTGCAGTAGGGGAAAATTAATAGATACAGAAGGATTAATAGATGAATTAGAAACTGGAAAAATTGGTGGAATTGGATTAGATGTATATGAGGATGAAGAAGAATATTTTTTAAGAGATTTATCTAACGAATACAAAAGAGATAAAGATTTATCAACATTATTATCTATGCCTAATGTAGTTATTACGTCACATCAAGCTTTTTTCACAAAAGAGGCAATAAATAAAATTGCAAATGATACATTAGAAAATATAACAAAAATAATGAATAACGAAGAATGTAAAAATGAATTAAAATAAATATAATGGTAATAAAAATACCTTATTTTGTTGTTTGAGAAATTAAATAAACTAACAAAATTAAGGTGTTTTATTATAATACATACCTTGCCATAAGTTTTTTTCTTTTAGCAATTTATCTAGTCCATTAATAATCCATTTTTTGTGCAAATTCCAATCTGGTGCTAATAATAAATCTTTTGGTGCGTCTCCAGAAATTCTATGAATTACTATATTTGGATTTATATGTGTTAATATATAGCTAACACTATCTAAATAATAATCTAATTCAATAGGAAAGTATAAGCCATTTTCATACATATTAGCAAGCACAGTATTTTTTACAACATAACATGAATGAATTTTTAATCCTTGTATATTGTGATTATTTAAAAAATTAATAGTATTTATTAGATCTTCATTGGTTTCATTAGGAAGACCAACCATAATATGAGTTACAACATCAATATTATACTTGTTTAAAATTGCAACTGCTTTAGTAAATTCACAACTTTTATAACCTCTATTTATTAAAGTACCAGTTTTATCGTTTGAAGTTTGCAAACCAAGTTCTACCCATACATAGTATTTATGAGAGTAACTTTTTAAAAGCTTTGCAACATCATCATTAATACAATCTGGGCGAGTTGCAATAGCTAAAGCTACAATTCTATTGTCGATTAAAGCGGAGTCATATTTGGCTTTTAAATTTTCAATAGTATCGTAAGTATTAGTAAAATTTTGAAAATAAGCTATAAATTTATTTGCTCTTTTAGCTTTATAGCTATTAAAATATGCCTTTACTTGATTTATTATCACTTCGGAAAAATCAATGCAATCTGTAGGGGTCGATGCCCACATCGACCCGCTTGGAAAACCCACTTTTCTTATTTCTCCGGAAAAATCGATGCAATCTGTAGGGGTCGGCGTCCTCGACGACCCGCCTGGCGAAGCCATTTTTCTTCTATTAAGGTTTGAATTAATATGTTCTCCAGAACCCTTTTCACTACAAAAAATACAACCGACCAGTTCCAACTTTGCCATCTCTGTTAGGGCAGGTAAATCCGACCATCAATACATATTTTTAACGTTCTTTCTCCAAACTTATCTTTTAAAAATTTATTCAAATGTTTATATCTTTCTATATCTTCCATAATGAATGTAGTATAGCAAAAAATAAAAAAATGTGCAAATAAATAAAAATAATTAAAATTTAATGAAAATAATTAAAATAATGTATTGCAAAATAAAACATATTAGTATATATTTATAATGTTAAATGAATAATTTATGTAGGGGTCGGCGAACGCAGCATACTGAATCTGTAACCTCACATACGTTCGAACAGCTTCAGCATCCTCGACGACCCGCACTACAAACGCATACCCAAAACCGTAGAGAACAGACCAACGTCATTCCACGGCTGTAGGGAACGACGCCCTCGTCGTTCCGCGCTCCGAAGGCACACTTAACACGACGGAGGGTTCTAAAAAACAAAGGAGAAAAAACATGCAAAATGCTATAACCCTTGCGGGAGTACACACACACACACACACACACACACACACACACACTATAATTTAATAAAAACAAAAAACAAACATAGAAACCACACAAAATTCTATGTGTATTTATAATACACGTAAAATTTTGTGTGGTTTTTTTAAATTAAAAATTCAAAGGAGGAAAAGAAAATGCAGAAAAAAATAGTATTAACAACAGTACTTATGTTAGTAGTAATGCTACTACTAGCAACAGGAGTACAAGCAAATTACCAGAGTAAGCCAACTGGGACAGAACCAGCGCAACATTCAACTAAGTGGATAACAGGAATAAGACAAATGGAAGCAGCAAATCAAGTAATGGGACTAAATGAACAAATTGACACAACAACAGGACTTGCAGAAACACCTGCAAACAATATTGATGTGCATATGGCAAAAAATACAGAATATGGTACAGCTCTGCTTTTAGGTGCATCAGATTATGGAAAACAAGGAAATAGTATTTCCGCAAGAAAAATGAATAGTGGTTCTACAACAACCTCTGGAACAGATGTAAAGGCAACAACAACAGGAAATGTATATGGAATATATGAAATAGGATATTATAATATGGATATATCAAATAGTGGTAGTTATGAATGGGTAGCAGGAGGAGGAACTTCATTTTTACCTAATATAGCATCAAGATACATAAATAGATACACGAAATACAGTGAAAGTACTGCTGACACAAAACTGGGAGATGCAACTATAGAGACTAAAAACTGGCATGAGAGTAGTGACGCCGCTTGGCTTGGTGGTGTCACTAGCGGCTTTAGGCGTGGCGACTATGGAGCGTTCTCGTACAGCTACGATAGTGCTAGTGTCGGCGGCTACGGCCGTGCGGTTGTTGTGTCCGGTCTCGGACTTTAATGTGGTTCTGATCCGTTAAATATTAGTGAATAATGAATAATTAATAGTGAATAGTAATGGTACAAAATTTGCTTTGGCAAATTTTGATGTTAATTAATATAAAACAAAAGGAGACCAACTATGAAAAATAAAAATAATATGCAAAAAGTATATAAGAAAAGGCGAATTACATTATTTATAATACTTGTAGCAATACTATTAATTCTAGCCATAGCTTTAATACAAAGAAACAACATACAAAAAATAGCATTAGGTCAAAATGCATTAAGCATAAATGTTGGTGGAAAAAATATTGATATAAGTAAAGTAATAAGTAATGAACCAAATGCTCCAGTTGTAGGAGCAGGAATGATACCAATAAAATGGAACTCATCTGTTGGTCTATGGGAAATAACAAGTGTATCAGACAAAAGTTGGTATAATTACGAAAATGGTCTTTGGGCAAATGTAATGTTAAGTGATGGGGTATATCAATCTGAGTTAAGAGTAGATATGACAAATAAAAAACTAGCAGAAAAAAACATAGGAGCACAAATACAAGAAAGTGAATTAGGAACAATATTTACTTGGATACCTAGACTTGCATATACAGATACACAAGTAGAGTTTTTAAAAGGTACAAGCATATTAGAATATATGTGGACAACAGAAAACTGTTTTAACTTAGAAAAATACGGAGTAAATTCATTAGACTTAGCTTTTACAGGAATATGGGTAGGACAAAAAGAATTTACAGATGCAACAACTTTAGAAAATAAAAATACTAATATGCAACAAGAAGATAACATAGAGGGACTAATAAAAAACGCACAAGTATCAAGTATAACAGATAGTGAAAAAATTGCTGTAGAAAAATTAAAAGATAAATATGCAGTTACATTAAATAATACAATGGTACAAAATGCAGATACAATGCAGTATAGACAAGTAATAAAAATAGTAAATACAAGTAATAGGATACCAATAGTAGGAACACATTTATCGGTAGAAGATGGAATAAAAGTAGATACAAGATATTTAGAAAATAAGGGAACTGTTTTAATAGTAGATAAAGATGGAAACCCAGCAAAAGAAAGAAATACTTTCCCAGTAAATGATGAAGACACGCAATATACTTTTTATATAATAGATAACATAGGAAATATAAGAAGATATAAAGCAAACTATGGAAGTGCAGGGAAACCATCATTAGTTGGATTTAACAAAAAAAATACCTTTTATGTAATGTATGATGAAAATGGATATGAAATAAGTTCAATTCCAATAGGAGAAAAAATAACAGCAAATAATTGGTACAACTATGATGAACAAAAATGGGCAAATATAGTAGTAAGAAATAATGAAAACGAAGCGTATTATGTGTGGATACCAAGATATGTATATAAAATAAATGATGACGGAAGTGAAACTGTAGATGCAAAAATAGTAGATTTAGATAATGTATGGACAGATCCAGAAAACGCAACAAGAAGAATAGATTATACTAATAGTGCAGAATATAAATTGCCAGAGGCGTTTACTTGGGAAGACCCAGATAATCCAAATAGTGTAATACAGCTTACGGGATATTGGATAAGCAAATACAAATTAACAACTTCAACATCAACTAATGTGCCAATATATGGATTAGGTGGAAGTATACTTGTAGAGAAACTTGTAAATCAATATGGAAGTAACTATACTTATGAAATGTATTTAATAAATTCCGAAGGTAAAAGAATTGTAAAAAATGAAGAAACAGGAGAGTACGAAGAAGGAGATACACCAATAATTTTAAACGACAATTTAGATGCTGATGGAAACTATAAATTTACAAAATTACCTGCAGGGGAATATTCAGTAAGCATAATATTAAAGGATAGTGATAACCATCAAGTAAATGGACTATTAAAACAAATAACAGTATTAGAAAAAGTATCAGAAAACCCACCAGATTTAAGTAAATATAATAAAAATCTAACCTATTATGTGCAAAACAAAGCTTTAGGAGAAGTAAGTAATATACCAATAGGAACGGAGATTAAACCAAGTGAGTGGTATGATTATGATGAAGATAAAAAAGCAACAGTAGTAGTAAGAGATTGTGGAGTAGAAACATATTATGAATGGATACCAAGATACCAATATGAAAATGGAAATAAATCACACATAATGTACATACCAACAAGTCAAACTCAAGCAGATGATGGATATACAATACCTGCAGAATTTACAGGAGAAAATGAAGATGGATATTGGCAAGTAAAAGGAAAACCTTATGAAAATAGATTACTTGCAACTGTAACAGCAGGAAATAGTCAAATAAAAATAAGCAATATAATAAAAAGCAGTGGAGAAATATTGTACAATATATATTTAATACAAGATGGAAAAGTAAAAGAAAGTACAACTAATGTTGAAAGTGTACAACATATATTTAATAAAGTAGAAAGTGGAAGATATGGAGTATTAATTGAACAAATAAATACATTAACAGGAACAGTATCAGGTTTTGCAAAAGAAGTTATATTATTTGATAAGTTAGATTTACCAGATGTAACACAGTTTAAGAAAAATAATGCTTTCTATGTAACTTATGACCAAGATGGAAACGAAGATAGTTCAAAACCAATAGGAGAAGATATACCAGAAAATTGGTATGACTATACAGAACAAAAATGGGCAAATATTGTGGTAAGAAATAACGAAAATGAAGCATATTATGTATGGATACCAAGGTATGAATATAAAACAGTTC
Organism: uncultured Clostridia bacterium; assembly: GCA_947629555.1. Taxonomy (GTDB): domain Bacteria; phylum Bacillota; class Clostridia; order TANB77; family CAG-508; genus CAKPQL01. The sequence continues at coordinate 32,353 of CANRED010000011.1, forward strand.
CAACAAATGAATCAATAGACGCAATAATAATACCAACAAGTCAAATTACAGCAGATGAGGGATATCAAATACCAGAAGCATTTACTTGGGAAGACCCAACTGACCCAGATAAATTAATACAACTTCCAGGATATTGGATAAGTAAATACAAATTAATAGATTCAACGTCAACAAATGTACCAATATATGGATTAGGTGGAACTATACTTGTAGAAAAACTTATAAAGCAATATGGAGATAATTATACTTATGAAATGTATTTAATAAATGAAAACGGAGAAAGAATAGTAAAAAATTCTTCTGGAGAATATGAACAAGGAAATACACCAATAATTTTAAATGATAAAGTAGATGCAGATGGAAACTATAAATTTACCAAATTACCTGCAGGAGAGTATACAGTAAATATAATTGTAAAAGATAGTAATGGTCAACATGTAAAAGGACTATTAAAACAAGTAACAGTATTAGAAAAAGTACAAGAAAATCCACCAGACTTAACAAAACTTAACAAAAACTTAACTTACTACGTACAAAATAATTTATTAGGAGAAACAAGTAACATACCAATAGGAACAAAGTTAGAGCCAAGCAAATGGTATGATTATGATGAAGATAAAAAGGCAACAGTAGTAGTAAGAGATTGCGGAGTAGAAACATATTATGAGTGGATACCAAGGTATCAACATGAAAATGGAAATAAATCACACATAATGTACATACCAACTACTAAAACCATAGCAGATGATGGATATATAATACCTACAGAATTTGCAGGAGACAATGCAGCAGGATACTGGAAAGAGAGGGAAAAAGAACCATATAAAAATAGATTACTTGCAACTGTAACGGTAGGAAGTGGACAAATAAAAATAAGCAATATAATAGCAAATGATGCATCAGCAATATATTATAATATTTATTTAATACAAAATGGAGAAGTAAAACAAAGTAAATCTAGTATAACTAATACATCAACTGCATTTAGTGGTGTAGCAAGTGGAAGATATGGAGTATTAATTGAACAAATAAATACATTAACAGGAACATTATCAGGATTTGCAAAGGAAGTTATATTATTTGATAAATTAGATTTACCAGATTTAACTGGATTTAAAGTAGATAGTACTTATATAGTAACTTATGATGATACTGGAACAGAAAATGCAACTCAAACATTAAGAAGTGTGTTAAAAGCTGGAGCAAATATAGGAACGGATGATACCTTAATTTCAGGTGAAGTTGATATGAGCCAAATAAATGGAGTATGGTATGACTATACAGAACAAAAATGGGCAAATATAGTAGTAAGAAATAACGGAAAAGAAGCATATTTCGTATGGATACCAAGATACGAATATAAAACAGTTCCAACAAATGAATCAGTAGATGCAATAATAATACCAAAATCACAAGAAACAGCAGACGAGGGATATCAAATACCAGAAGCATTTACTTGGGAAGATCCAAGTGATTCTAGTAAATTAATACAACTTCCAGGATATTGGATAAGTAAATATAAATTAACTACTTAATTATACTAATAGAGCTGTAAAACTATAAAAAGTTTTACAGCTCTATTATGTTTAAGTTCAAATCCAACATGTAGAGGGCGTCCTCAACGATTCATTTCTTAAAAAATTTTTATAGAATGTTATGGAATTTTCCGATTTTATTGACAGTTTTTTAATTAATTAATATAATATAAAAAATAAAAGAAGGGGGAAATATAATGAAAAAGTATGTATGTGAATTCATTGGAACAGCAGTACTTGTATTATTTGGTTGTGGAAGTGCTGCAATTGCTGGTGAAACATTAGGAACATTAGGAATTGCTTTAGCATTTGGATTATCTATTATAGCTATGGCATATGTTATAGGAAATATATCAGGATGTCATATTAATCCTGCTGTATCATTAGCTATGCTAATCAATAAAAAGATAACAGTAAAAGATTTCATCTGTTATGTTATTGCACAAGTATTAGGTGCTATATTAGGAATTGGAATTTTATATTACATTATGACTTGTAGTGGACTAGACATAGCAACACAAGGATTAGGAGCTAATGGATTTGATGCTGCTTCTAGTGTTAATTTAAATATGATGGGAGCAATTTTAGTTGAAGTTGTTCTTACATTTGTATTTATTTATACAATATTAGGAGTAACCTCAGATGAAAATAAATCTTCTGTTTCAGGTATTGTTATAGGATTAACATTAGCTTTTGTACATATTATGGGAATTCCTTTAACAGGAACATCTGTAAACCCAGCTAGAAGTTTAGCTCCAGCTTTATTCTTAGGCGGAGAAGCTTTATCACAAGTTTGGGTATTTATTGTAGCTCCATTTATAGGTTCTGCAATAGCTGCAATTGTATTTAAATTCTTAAACAAAGAAGAAAAAGCATAAATTTTTATTTTAAAATTTAATAATAAAAACGACAAAATTCAATTTAATATTAGAATTTTGTCGTTTTTTCGTTGAAGCGGACATCGTACTTATATATAACCTTTTGTATATATAGGGGAAAGAGCCGAATCCTTAATGGAAACGGCTCTCCTTTTTTCAATAAAACAACTAAATTAGAACTTTACAATTCATCTTCCACAATTCTGCTTGCAAGACCAATATAGCTAGAAGGAGTAAGAGCAAGAAGTGTTGACTTATCTTCATCAGAAATCACATTCAAAGATTTTATAAACTCCTGAATAGATTCCTTAGAAATATTCTTTCCTCTTGTTAGTTCCTTCAACTGGTTGTAAGCATCGGGAATACCATACTTACGAAGTACAGTTTGAATTGGTTCTGCTAAGACTTCCCATTTGCTGTCCAAATCAGAAGAAATCTTATCTGTATTGACTGCAACCTTTTTCAAGCCACCGATTGTTTGCTCAATAGCCTGAATAGAATAGCCAAATGCAAGTCCGATATTTCTCTGTAAAGAAGAATCGGAAAGGTCTCTCTGCATACGAGAACGAGGAAGCTCATCAGAAAGTACAGAACAAATGCCGTTACTCATTTTGATGTTGGCTTCGCTATTCTCAAAGCGAATAGGATTGACTTTGTGAGGCATAGTACTGCTACCAACCTCAGTTTTAACTGCAATCTGCTTAAAATACTCCATACTGATATACAGCCACATATCCAAATCAAAGTCCCTAAGAACATTGTTGAAATGTCGAATACTATCAAGAATATGGCAGACATAGTCGTGGCTTTCAATCTGGGTCGTTACAGGATTAAACTCAAGTCCTAGATATTCCTCAATGAAACACTTAGCCAGTAAAGGCCAGTTTTCATTCGGAAATGCAACAGAAATTGCTGCATAATTGCCGGTCGCACCGTTGAATTTTGCACAAGCCTTAATGGATTTGATATTTTCCAGAGACTTCTTCAAACGATACGAGTAAACAGTCATTTCCTTACCAACAGTTGTAGGAGTTGCAGGCTGCCCATGCGTGTGTGCAAGCATAGCTGTGTTAGCATGATCGATTGCGATTTCAGAAATCTTATCAATCAGTTGCTCAGCAGCAGGAATCCATACTTCTGAAATAGCAGTAGAAATCATGTTAGCATAAGAAGGATTAGTAATGTCCTCAGAAGTGCAACCAATATGCACGAAGCTGACAAGACTATCCATTCCCATTTCCTTGAGCTTTTCAGCTACAAAGAGTTCAACAGATTTCACATCGTGGTTAGTAACCGATTCGATTTCCTTAACTCTTACATAAGAGGCATCAGAAAAATCAGTATAAATCGCCATGATTTCAGGAAGTCTGTCAATGTCGAAGGCATCCAAAATGTCTGAGCCGTTGACATTCTCAAGCAAGAACTTGAGCCAATATACTTCCACCTTAACCCTGTTTTTCACCAGAGCATATTCTGAGAAGTAGGGAGCTAATTTCTCACCAATCTGAGAGTACCGTCCATCTAAAGGGCCTAATGCGAAGTGCTTTGCAGAAATATTTTCTGCTAAAATTGAGTTGTCTCTTGTCATAAGGTATTTCCCCTTTCTAAAAGTTATTTAACTATTGCCTTCCTAGTAGTATTCCTAAATTTAGAAATTTAATAGTTATTGAGACAACAATAGTTTATCACAATTTACATAAAAAGTAAATAATTTTTCAAAACCCGTATTACTTTTTAAGCATTTTTTTATAACTTCTCTAATATTTTTGCCAATGTGATAATGGACTTTATTTGCATTCTTTTCGGATTTTATATTATCTTTATATCAAAATCATCCTTTCATTATAAATTTAGGATGATTTTTTGCAAAAGAAAAAATAAATTACCAAAAAATCATATATAAATGTTGTAAACAGAACTAATGTTTGATATAATTATCTATAATTATTAATGATTTATATTTTTAAGAAAGGAGAATTTATATTGGAAAACAATAAGTTAGATACAATTTCAAATTTATTTGAAGGTAAAGAAATTAGAAGTATTTGGGATTCAGATAAAGGAGATTATTATTTTAGTGTTGTTGATGTTATATCAGCATTAACAGATAGTAAAATTCCTAAAAGATATTGGTCTGATTTAAAAAGAAAATTAATTGAAGAAGGTAGTCAGTTGTACGAAAATATCGTACAACTAAAAATGACATCGAAAAAAGATGGAAAAAATTATCTAACTGATACATTAGATACAAAAGGGATTCTAAGACTTATTGAATCCGTTCCAAGCAGTAAAGCAGAACCATTTAAACTATGGCTTGCACAAATGGGGAGTGATAGAATTGATGAAATATTTGACCCTGAAATTGCTATAAATAGAGCTATTAATTATTATAGAAATAGAGGATATTCTGATAAATGGATTGAAAGAAGATTAAAAGGTATTTTAGACAGAAACAAATTAACAGATATATGGAAGGAAAATGGAATAAAGGGAAATCTTGAATATGCTATATTAACTAATGAAATTTATAAAAGTTGGTCAGGAATGAAAGCTAATGAATATAAAGAATATAAAAATATTAGAAAGGAATCTCTAAGAGACAACATGACTGATATGGAAATAGCTTTGACTGATTTAGGAGAAATAGCAACAAGAGAACTAGCAAAAGAGCATAGACCTTATGGATTAGAAGAAAATAAAAAAGTGGCAAAAATGGGTGGTCATGCTGCAAAAGTTGCAAGAGAAGATATAGAAAAAAATTTAGGAAAAACTGTTATTAGTAACAAAAACTCCTTAAATTATAAATATATAAACCAAAAACAATTAAGTAAAGGTAAAAATAAAAAGAATTGATATATGAATGCCATTATTGAAAAAATCAATGTGTAAAATGGACTGAATAATGAAGATATATTTAAAGATTTTCTTCATTGAGTAAAATTAGTAATTAGAATCACACTACTATTATATTTTTGATTTTACTGTATTCAAACTAGATATTAGCATTTTTTTTATAGATAAGCATTCATTTAATAATTCATTAAAATATTTTTCATCTATATATTCTGTTTTTTCTAACAAATGCAGCCAATATTCTGTTTCTGCACATTCCTTTAAAGATATATGCAATTTCGAAACAAAGTCTGGTTTACTACTTGCATAATTTGCTTCATTGATATTTGCACCTATACTAGTTGCACTTCTAGTAATTTGTTTAGAAATAATTGTTTCTTTTTTTTCTTTTAATAAAAATTTTTGTAGTTTTATAATTTTAGATGCGAAATTTAAAGAATGTTCTAATAATGGGTTATTTTTCATAGAATAAAACCTTTCTTCTGGAGTTAGATAAAAGCATATATCGAATAATAAAAATTTAATGATTTAAAATTTGTATTTTTAATGAATAATGAAGAATTAATAATGAATAGTGAATAATTCCAAATGTGCTTCTCTATAAATTAGAGATTATTCATTATTAATTATTCACTATTAACTATTCATTGCAATGTGAATGCATTGCACATTTGGAGGCGTTGCCCAGTTCGACTAGAAAAGTACGTCTCCTCTCTTTATTGATATGACTATAATACACCATTTTTTTATTTTTGTCAAGGGGCGTGTTAATGTAGTGTTAATGTATATGAAAGAAATGTGATAATGTCTTAAGTAAAGAAATGAGAAAATGTCCCAACTAAAAAATATTTGTTCTCTTAAAT
>CANRED010000012.1 GCA_947629555.1 uncultured Clostridia bacterium
AAATAATTGTGTTTCTATTTATGTTTTTATTTGGTTTTTCAGTTTCTAGGCTACATAATGTGTGTGTGTGTGTGTGTACAGTAGCAAGGGTTATAGCGTTTTGCATAATTTTATTTCTCCTTTGTGTTGCGGGTCGATGTGGGCATCGACCCCTACAAATAATTATTCACTATTCATTCTTCACTATTAACTATTCACTAATGAAATGAATTGTATGTAATACAATTCATTTCATTATAAATATATACCAATATGTTTCATTTTGCAATAGATTTTTACAAAAAAATAGTGCACTTATAAAGTGCACCTTGTTTTAATTTATTACTCATCTTTATTAATGTCTTTTAATATTTCTAATTGAGAAATTAATAATGATTCTGCTTTTGCTTTATATACATCTAATTGTTTTGTTATATCAGCTAATTCTTTTTCTTTTAACATTATTTGATTATTTAATTCATCTACTCTTGTTCTTGCTGTCATTTCTGCATCTTTAATAATTTGATCTGCTTGTTGTTTTGCAGTATTTTTTACTTCATCTGCTGCAGTTTGTGCCATTATTAATGTATTTTGTAATGTGTTTTCTATACTTTTATATTTTCCCATATCTGCTGTTAATGAATCTGCATTTCTTTTTAATTCTGTGTTTTCTTTATATAATTTTTCGTAGTCTACTGTAATTTCATCTAAAAATTCATCTACTTCGTCTACATTATATCCATTCATCATTTGTTTTCCAAATTTTTTATTTTCAATGTCTAATGGTGTTATCATTTTTGCTACCTCCAATTATTAAAAGTATTAATATATTTGCAATTAACTATTTTATTGCATTTATTCTTTAGTTATTTATTTAATTTTCATATGTTTTTATTAAATTAATAGAACGACGAAAAAACATCGTTCTATTATTTACATTTATATTTAGTTATTTTTTAGCCAAGATACTGATAATTTACTTTTTATTTCTTCTCTTGCCATTTCATTAGCAATTTCGTAGTTTATAGGTGCTATTAAAAATATTGAATTAGATACTTTTTGTATATGTCCATCTAAAGCATGTACCCCACCACTTACAAAGTCTATAATACGTCTTGCAACATCCTTATTAACATATTCTAAATTAACTATTATAGATTTCTTCTCTTTTAAATAATTACATATTTCTTCAGATTGTTCAAAAGTTGTTGGTTGTGATATTACCATTTTAACTGGTTGAACTTGTGGCATATTTACAACTTTATTTCTTCTATTGAATATACCTTTTGTTTCTACTTCATCATTATCTTCTACTTCGTTATAATCGTATCCATATATATCGTTTTCGTTTTCTTCAACCTCTTCTGATCCAGTATCAACTCCAAAAAAATCTAACACTTTATTTAATGCTCCCACTATAAAAACCTCCTAAAATAATTTTTTCCTTCGTATCCATTTTTTTCATATATATAGTATCTTACTTTTTTTTTATATTGTCAATAGTTTTTTTGTTTGTAATCATTTTTTAATATTGTTGTAATATTATTGTAACATTTCGCTTTTTGGTTTTGATATTATTTCGTCATATAATGCAACATTATTCATCTTTTTGATTTCTTCTGTTGAAAATCCTTTTTCAGTTAACTCAGTTGTTTTGTAGTTATCAACTAATGTATAGCTCTTGGTTTCTTTTAATTTTTTTATTAATATTTTATCTAAATATCCTGCTCTGTTCCTTATTATGTATGCTAAATTATTTTCATCATATATTATTGCAGAATTTGGTACTTTTAGTCCTGTTGAACTCCACCATATTATTTCAAATGATATTTTTCTATAATTTATTAATTCTTCAACTTGACTTGTTATTTTAAGTACTATAAGAACTTCATCGCTATTTTCTTGTAGTGCTTTATATTCAATTGTTGCATCAATTTCTTCACTAGTTGCTAATCTAATTTTTACTTGATCTCCTACCTTACTATTTATGGCATTTTCTGTATTCATTATTGTAGCAATATAACATTCAAAATTATTTATTACTTTTCCCTCTTCATTATTAGTTGCAACGATTTGTCCAGTTTTTATATCTAAACCTTCTAATAGTTCTTTATTTAATGTGCTGAAATCCGTTGGAGTTAGTATATTCTCTAAATTATCTACTCTATATGATACCACCCCACTTGTAGGAGCTGTTACATATTCTGCAGTATTTGTTAATTTTGATTCATATATGCTTCTTTCTTCATATAATTGCTTTATATATGAACCTATAGGACTATTCTCCCCTGCTATTTTAGACTTTTTATTCAAATATGTATTTATATCATTTTTATATTCTCTTATCTTTTCTGTGTCTGTATATGTACTTAAATTTTCAATTCTACTCTCTATTTGCTTATCCAAAGATTTTATATCTGCAGGTAATACTTCTGTCTGTTTTTCTAATGCTTCATCTATTTTAGTATCTATTTGCTTTATTTGTTGTATTATTTCCTCTTCATCACTATTATAATATCTAAAAACTGATTCTCCTTTAGCAACTTTTTCTCCTTCTGATTTTATTGGCACCAAGCCATTTTGATAGTTACTACCTTTTATTACTGTTTCTTCTCTAATTAAGTACCCAATAGTTGGTTCTTCTAAAGAAACTTTTCCATATTCTATAATAAAAACATCTGTTGGAGATTGTACTAAACTTATAATTGCATATAATATATATGCCAATATTACTATTGCTGCAATTACAAATAATATATTATATTTTTTATTATATTTTTTCTTTTTTCTTTTGTCCAATCAATTTCATCCCTTTCAAAATTGGATTATTATAAATAGTTCATTATTTCCTTTATATTATCCTGCTGTGGTTTTAATCCGTCCATCCATATTATATTTTTATTCTTTCTAAACCATGTTAATTGCCTTTTAGCATATCTCCTTGATTCCATTTTAATTTTATCTATCATTTCCTCTTTTGTTAATTCTTTGTTAAAATATTGTACTACTTCTTTATAGCCTAAGCTTTGCATTGCTGTTTGAATATTATCATATTTTTTTACTAATTTACGTACCTCATCTATAAGCCCATTATCTATCATTATATCTACTCTTTTATTTATTCTATCATAAAGTTTAGCTCTATCCATATTTATTGCAAAAACTATATACTCATAAGGCACTTCATTTTGCCTTGACTCTATATTTTGTTGTGTTTTTGTTTTTCCTGTTTGTTTATATATTTCTAATACTCGTATTATTCTTTTTTTATCATTTGGACTAATAATTTTCATAGCTTCTGGATCTATTTTACATGCTTTATCATATAATTCTTGTAATTTTCCTTCTTCTGCCATTTTATTTAACTCTTCTCTATACTTCAAATCTATTTGAATTTCTTGAAATTCAATTCCATATATTAAAGAATCTATATATAATCCAGTACCTCCAACTACTATTGGTGTTTTTCCTTTTTTTATAATTTTATCTATGCAAGATAATGCATCCTTCTTATACTGTGACACACTGTATCTTTCTTCTGGAGATACAAAATCTATCATATAATGCTTTATATTTTGCATTTCTTCAGGCGTCGGTTTTGCAGTTCCTATATTCATGTCTTTATAAATCTGCATAGAATCTGCAGATACTATTTCTCCATTTATTTGTTTTGCTAATTCTATTGATAATGATGTTTTCCCTGAGGCTGTTGGTCCTGCTATTACAATTACTTTTGGCTTCATAAATTTTTTCCTTTTTTAGATTATTGATTTAATACTTTGGCGTTCGGTTGGAGCTGTTACCAAAGAGGCAATACACCTTGGTTCCTATTTCCTATTAAATTTTCTTTCTATATCGTATTTGCTCATTTTTATTGCTGTTGGTCTTCCATGAGGACATGTGAACGGATTTGGCAATACTAATAATTTTTCCATTAAACTATCTACCTCTTCTTTTGTTAATGCCATATTAGCTTTTACAGAAGCTTTGCATGCTATAGTTGCAATAAATTTATCTTCTTTTTCTTGTCTTGCTGTAAGTGCAACCGTATCAATTTCATCTAATATTTCTAAAAACAATTCTTTTGTATCTAATTCCATACATATATTAGGAACTCCTGTAAGCTTTATTGTGTTATCTCCAAATTCCTCTAATGTAAATCCTGCTTTTTCAAACATATCAAAATTTTCTCTAACAATATCCATTTCTTTATGTGTTAATGTTATAACATCTGGTAACAACATTAATTGTGAATCTTTTTCCATATCACTATAAAAATTCTTTTTTACCTTTTCATAAGTAACTCTTTCATGTGCTGCATGTTGGTCTATAATATACATTTCGTTATCTAATTCTATAATTATGTATGTTGAAAAAACAATACCTATAAATTTATAGTTTGGAATTTTATTATATTCTTCTTTTTCTTCAAATACAGATATATTTTCTCCATCTGCTAATTTTAATCCATAAGAATCTATTGTTTCTACTTCTTGTTCGTTTACCGCTGTTGATGGTAATTTTCCAAAAGTTCTAACATACATTTCATCAAATTTATTTTTATCTTCTGCCAAAGTATCTTCTGGTACAGAGTATTCTATTTTATCTGTCATCTCTCTTTTCTTATTTAGAATATCTGTCATAGCATCTACCTGCTCTTCTGTAGGTGTTTTTATAACATCTGTATCTTCTTCTGGCTTTTCATCTACCACATCTTTTATTGTTTCTATAACCGCTGTAGTTTCTGGAACATTTGTAGTTTCTTCATTTGAACTATCTTGTTGTTTTGTTTCTCTATTTTTATATAATTCTCCAATAATATTATTTGGTGCTTCTACTTCTATTTCTTCCTTTTTTCTCTTAAATAAACTTATAAAACTAGGAATTTTTGCTTTATCCTCTGCAACATTATCATCTTCAGAATTTTCATTTGTTTTTTCCTCAACACTTTCATTTGATGTATTTGTGTTTTTTACTAATTCTTCGTTTAATAATGATTGTTTTATTGATGAGTACAATGCTTTAAATATTTTTTGTTCCTCCTCAAATCTTATTTCTAATTTAGCTGGATGTACATTAACATCTATTTTATTTGGAGCAACTTCTATATTTATTACTACAAATCCATACTTTCCTATTGGTAGTAAACCTTTATATGCCTGCTCTACTGCTGATGATAATGTTTTATTCTTTACATATCTTTTATTTACAAAAAATATTTGATTTATTCTGTTGCTTCTACCTATTTCTGGTTTTCCTGCAACGCCTTCTATTTTTATATCTTCATATTCTAAATTTACCGGTACTACTCCTTCTGCAATTTCTTTTCCAAAAATACTGTATATTGTATCTTGTAAACTTCCATTTCCTGAAGTTTGTATTATAGTTTTTCCTGAATTTACTAACTTCATTGAAATACTTGTATTTGCTAACGCTAATCTTGTTACAACGTCTTCTATATATCCCGCTTCTGTAAAATCCTTCTTTAAAAACTTATATCTTACAGGAGTATTATAAAACAAATCTGTTACTGTTATTGTTGTACCAACTGGGCAACCTGTTTCTCCACTTTCTAGCACTTTTCCGCCTTCAATTACTACTTTATAACCTACCTCGGTATCTGGAGTTCTTGATACCATCTCAACATGTGCAATAGCTGCAATACTTGCCAATGCCTCACCTCTAAACCCCATAGAAGTTATGTTTTCCAAATCATCAGCTACTCTTATTTTGCTTGTTGCGTGTCTTTCAAATGCATATTCCATATCGTCTGGTGCAATTCCCTTTCCATTATCTGTTATTCTTATATATGATATTCCACCATTTTGTACTTCTACTGTTATTTTATCTGCACCTGCATCTATTGAATTTTCCATCATCTCTTTTACTACTGATGCTGGTCTTTCTATAACTTCTCCAGCAGCTATTTTATTTATTGTTAAATCATCTAATACAACAATATTTCCCATTATTTATAACATTCCTTTCCGTTTTTTAACCTATACGAATTATATCATTAAATAGTATTTTTTGTATAGTTTTTAGCAAAAATTTATTACTTTTTTCGTGCTATGCTTTTGCCTCCTATGTTTTTACCTAATTGTGCTATGGCTTTGAAAAATGATAATATTTGTATCGTGAGGTGTAAAATAATGGAAGAATGGGGTAGCGTAGATCTTAAATTAGACAATTTTTTGAAAAAAAATCATATTAGTAGATCAAGTTTGTCTAGAAATGGTCAAATCTATTACAAACAATTACTAAAATATTGTAATAATGACATGCAAAAAGTAGATTTAAACTTATTAGCAAGGATTTGTAAAACTCTTAATTGTGAAATAGGAGATATTATTACATATACTCCGCCAAAAGCTAATTAATTTTAATTATTCGACACATTTTTTGTTTTTTTTCATATTATATAATAGGTTGTATATGTATACTTCCAAATATTATTAAAAAAGGATTTGATTTGTATGGATTTCAACAAAGAAATGTGTCCAGTTGTTAAAGTTGATGGATTTATAGAAAAAGGTAAACAATTCGATATCGAAATCAATTTACCAGAAGACGATAGAAACGTTATATTTGGAGTAATAAAGGATTGTTACAAAGATCCAGTTGCAGATGCTGTAGTTAAACTAATTGAAGTTTGCTATGAATATGGTAAAGAAGAAAGAAAACCTGTTTCTCACACATTTACAGACAAAAATGGAGAATTCGTTTTTGGACCACTTTGCCCAGATAAAACTTATGAAATTCTTGTATGGGTAAATAAAGTACGTCATGTTAAATTATGTGCTGAATGTAAACATCAAGGAAAATGTTTAAAAGGTGTAACTTTAGATCCTTGCGATTTTCATAAAGAACCTTGTAAAGAAGATTGCTGCTGTGACGAAAAGCCATCTAACGATTGCAAGAAAACATTATAATTATTTTAAGGAACGATTAATAATCGTTCCTTTATGTATTTACTGGTAATAATTTATCATTTTCCGAAATTATCTTATATATTTTCATTTTTAATCTATATTTTTTATTTTCCTGTATTACTAACATCCATAAATAACCTAAAATTAGTACTATTCCTATATTTTGTATCAAAAGTATTCCTATACTTGATATTATCGTTAAAATAATAATTAGTATATTAGATAATTTATATGTAATAATATCCGCTTCTTTAGCATTACTAGTTATCTGTATTATATATTTTAAAATTCTTCCTCCATCTAATGGATATAAAGGTATTAAATTAAACATTCCAATTAACATATTAGCATAAATAATATCCTCTTCCCAATTATTACACATTCCTAATATAACAATAATTAAATTAACTATTGGTCCTGCAGATGCTATAATCATTTTTTTCATAATATATTTATTACTATAATCTTCAAAGTTTATTGATATTCCAAATGGCATTATATTAATACTTTTTACTTTTAATCCTAAAATAATTCCTGTAACCAAATGACCTAATTCATGAATGAATGCGAAAATCATTAGTATTGTATATATTCTTATCTGTTTTGTTAGATAAAATATTATAGCAAAAATAAATATTTGTAAATTTATTTTTATTCTCATTCTGCCCTCCTTTATAATTACACATCTCTTATATAGGGCTGCAATCACGCGTTATCCACTACTGAAAAATCATTTCGGGGTCAACATATCTACCTGATTTTCTTATTTCAAAATGTAAATGTGGTCCTGTAGCATTTCCGGTTTGACCAACTTCTCCTATTTGCTGACCCTGTACTATAACATCTCCTTTATTTACATATAATTTACTGCAATGACCATATATTGTTAATATATCATCTTTTTGTATTTGTATGCATTTCCCGTAACCTGCAAGTTCACCAGCTTCTACCACAGTTCCATCCATACTTGCTAAAATAACCGTGCCCTCATTTGCAGCTATATCTAACCCCACATGATATGGAGATATAACTTCTTCTGTTTGTGTTCTCACTCCAAACCTTGAAGTAATCTGACCTTTTATTGGATTTATTAAAGAATATTCTTGCTTTATTTCATTTGCATCTAACTGTGCTTGATTTAGGCTACTTTCCTCCACTTTCATAACTTTTTCATTTTCTATAGAAGCAGATAAAGTTTCTACTTTGGTTTCTTGCACCTGTGCACTATTGTTTTCTACATTTTCTACGGCATCTGTATTCTCCGTGTTCTCAACATTTTCAGTATTTTCCTCTTGTGTGTTTTCTTCTTTTGGAGTTTCTTCATTTTGTTCACTAAAATATTTATAATTATTTATATAATTAGCTACTTTACAATACATTTCTTGTATATCTATATCATAAGATAAAACTTGATTTGTTTTTTCTATTACATCTTTTGAAAATATAAAATTATAATTTTTAATTACATAATATGAGCAATATATTAAAAGGCAAATTACTATTTGAATCATCATTTTTTTTAATAAATATTTTTGATTTGATACAGGAACATTTACTGTTTTGTTACTTTCTTTAGCATTAATGCCCTTCTTTCTATAATAAATTTCCTCAGCTCTTCTCAATTTTTCATCTGGAGTTAAAACTCTTTCCATAAAAAATACACCTCTTCCTTTGTTACACATACTCTTTTTCATTAATGTATATGTGGAAAAGATGCATTTTATGATAAAAAATATATACCTTAATAGCAGTAGTATATAAAATGTATACATTTTATTAATTCTCTCTTATTTTTATTGTTTTGATATTATAACATGCTTACAACCAATACTATTGCCATTATAATTGTAGCAATCTGCATTCTTCTATATCCTTTTTCTAATTTTTTATTATCCTTCTTATTTTTTGTTATCTTTTGATTTTCTACAGTAGAAATATAATTACTAATCACCATTTGTGCTTCTTTTACTATATAATCTTTAGGTTTATCTATATTTTTTATTTCTTTTTTATTAGCTTCATTTTCTATATGCTTTCTTATATACCCCATTCGTTTTTTATCACCTTTTAATATAACAATTGCCTCTTCAATTATATTTGATGGCAAATCTTTTAACACAACAATATTCTTAACATTATCCTCCATTTTTTACCTCCTTGGAAAAACTATGTATATATTAATTTTTTCCAATTTTTCCAAGTTTATACACTTATATATTTATAACATTATATATTCCACTTGACACTATATCTGCCATATTTATCACTAAGCCTAATGAAGTATTTTGCAAAAGTTTAAAATTATATTGTGGCACATTTACATTTTGAGATACAATTCCTTTAATGCTTATATCTCCTATATAATTTATATTTTTATTTAATGCTTTTCCTAAATACATCCCGTTATTTTCTACAACAATTTTTCCTATATTGTCTTTTTTAGATATTGCTGAATCTATTGCTATTATAAATGGTTTTTCATATTTATTTCTAATATGCATTATAATATCATTTGCATTATTTGCACATATATTTTCACTTAGATGCCCATATACCTCTACCTCTTCTATATTTCTAAACAAATACCTTAACTTGTACCCAACAATTGGTCCAAAGGCATCTCCAATTACTTTATCAGTTCCTACACAAAAAAATATTACTTTATCATATTCATTTTCACATACTTGTTTTTTTAATTTAACTGCAAAATCTTTTACAAAGTTATCATATAGCTCTTTTTTTGTTAACATATAATCTCCTTCTTATAATGCATTGTTATAAAATTATATGTTATTATTATATTTTTATTCATTCTTACTAGCTGCTATTATTATATTTACGGTTTCTGATTTTTTATACTTTTTTATTATATCTTCTGAAAATCCTGCTAATTCATTTGAAATAATAATTGTTTTATATTGCTTGTTCACCAAATCTTGTATCCTTTTATCCGTGTCTTCTGGTTCCTCTACATCATATACATCAAAGCCAATATTTTTAAATATTTTAAAACTATTTTTATCCTGTTTCAATTTTAACCAAGAAATTTTCATATAATCACCAGTTTTATTTTTTGTTTTTTTATATTTATTATACAAATTATTAACAAAAAAGGTGGCTTCGCCACGCGGGTCGATGTTGTTGAGGTTGTTCGAACGGATGTGAGTTACAACCTCAATATACGTAGTGGGCATCGACCCCCTACAGTTTTCATCAATTTTTCCTATGCCATAAAACAAAAAGAGTGCTTATGCACTCTTTTTGTTATTGTCTTAATTTATATTTACCTAGCCAGTAACCTGGAAGTTGTATCTTTCCTTCTGGATTATTTGGATCTTCCCATGTAAATGCCTCTGGTATTTTATATCCTTCATCTGGCTCTATTTTGTCCGTTGTTATTAATATTGCCTTTACCCTTTCATTTGTACTTTTTGTTATATACTCGTATCTTGGTATCCATACAAAATAGTTTTCTGTTTCTACTCCATCTATATTATCTTTTACTACTATGTTTGCCCATTTTTGTTCTGCATAATCATACCAAACTCCTGTTATTCTGCTTTCATCTACTTTTCCTGATACTAATGCATCATTCTTTATTACTGCATCACCTGGTAATACACTTTTTAAAGTTTGTGTACTTGTTTCATTTCCAGAATCATCATAAGTTACAATATATGTTTTTTCTACATTAAATCCTGTCAAATCTGGTGGGTCTAGTTCTTGTACCACTACCTCTTCTGCTACTGCTGATATTGTGCCTTGTATTCCATTCCATTGCTCTACTAATACAGAATATTTTCCTGGTTCTAATCCTCCAAATACCGCATCTCCTGATGTTGTTACTATTGATTTTTCAGTTATTTTCTTTCCATCTTGTATTAATATTGCTGTAAAGAATATTCCTTCTGTGTCAGATGTTACTATATCGCTTACCCTTATCTTGTTTGCTCCCGCTGCTACTGTTGCATCTATTGTATATGCCTTATCATCTCTTAATTTATACTTGCCTAACCAGTAACCTGAAAGTTGTATTTTTTTAGTTTCATCATTTGGATTATCTGGATCTTGCCATGTAAATGCTTCTGGTATTTTGTATCCATCATCTGGCTCTAATTGGCTTGCTGGTATAAATACTACATCCGTACTTTCATGTTCAGCATCTATTGCATATTCGTATCTTGGTATCCATACAAAATAATTTTCTGAGCCATTATCTCTTACTACTACATTTGCCCATTTTTGAGTATCATAATCATACCATCCATCTGGTGCTGTATCATTTATTGGTGTATTACTCGTTTCTGCTCCTGTAACATCATTATATGTTACATAGAATGTTAAGTTTGGATTAAATCCTGTTAAATCTGGTGCATTCGGTTTCTTTAATTCTGTTACTGTTACATAATTTGCAATTCCCATATAGTAGTTATTTGTTGTTTTATCTTTTAACATTATATTTACTGAATACTTTCCTTCTGGAACATTAGTAAAGGTATAGTTGCTTTCTTCTGTTACTACTGCAGGTGAAGTTCCTTCTACATAACTATCTCCACTCTTTACTAATCTTTTTCCTTCTTCACTTATTAAATATATTTCATAAGTATAATTTGTACTATCTAACTTCAAGTTTTTTACATGTTCATTTATATTTTTTATGTATATTGCTCTACCTTTTCCAGATATTTCTGGTGCAGTACCCTTATCTCTTAACTTATATTTGCTTAGCCAATATCCTGGAAGCTGTATTGTTTCTTCCGCTTGTCCATTTTCTGCTTGGTCATCTTCTTTTGTTATTGTCCACGTAAACGCTTCTGGTATTTTATATCCTGGGTCTGGTGTTTCTTTCGTTACTGGTATTAATTCTGCTTTTACTTTTTCTTCTTTGCTATTTAATAAATATTGATATCTTGGTATCCATACATAGTAATTTTCTTCTCCTTGATCTCTTACTACTATATTTGCCCATTTTTGTTCTGCATAGTTATACCATCCATCTGGTGGATTTTCCCCTATTGGTATTTCACTATGTTCTATTCCATTTTCATCATAAGTTACATAGTAGGTTGTTGCTTTATTAAATCCTGTTAAATCTACATCTATTTTTGCTAAAGTTACTTGTGTTGAATATCCTGCTAGCATTTTTTCATCTTCATCTTTTGCTATTATGTTTATTGAGTATGTTTCTCCTTCATTTAGTTCTGTAAATAAATGCTCTGTTCCTTCCATTGTTTCCGTTTTTATTATTTTTCCATCTTGTATTAAGCTTATATCATAGCTTGCTACTCCGTCTATTTTTGAAACTATGTTACTTATTTTTATGCTTGTTTCTCCTGCTGTTACAGTTGCATCTAAAGTATATATTGTATCATCTCTTAGCTTATATTTACCTAGCCAGTATCCTGATAATTGTATTTTATTATTTGGGTCTTCTGGATCCTCCCATGTAAATGCTTCTGGTAGTTTATAATCTGTTCTATCTAAGTCCTGTGTTTTTCCTGTTTTTGGGTCTGTCCATACATTTTCTAAGTCTACAAGTTTTGCATCTATTCTTTGTTCTTCTGCATTTCCTATTTTATACATGAATCTTGGTATCCATACAAAATAGTTTTCTTTTCCTTCTTCTCTTACCACTATATTTGCCCATTTTTGTTCTTCGTAATTATACCAATTTTCTGGTTCCTTTTCTCCTATTGGTATATTGCTTATTTCTTCTCCTGTTTCATCATCATAAGTTACATAGAAAGTTGTATTTTTGTTAAAGCTTTTTATATTTGGCTTTCCACTACCATAACTCATTCTATATTTTCTTATATTTCCTATACTATCTACTATATAGAACGTATATTGTGTTTCATCTTCACTTATTGGTGCTATACCACCACTTAGGGTGTTTCCATTTTTATCTGCAATAAAACTTATTGTATTTTCTGCATATTTTGCATCTACTTTTATTTCATTTTCACCTAATGTATGTTTTCCTACTATTGGTATTCTACTATTTGTGTTTACTATTTTTATTACTTGTCTATATTGCATTCCATCTATATCTTGTAAAATTTTTGTATTTGTGTTTGCATATTTTCCTGTTAATTTTTGTATTGCTGTTTTTTCACTTTCTGTTATATTAAATATTTTTTCATTTGATATTAAGCCTTCTATATTATCTTCTAGTAGCATTTCACTATTTCTTGCTTCTAATTCTTCTGAAGTTTCATATTCTTTTTCTCCTACCCATATTCCTGTAAATGCTAAATCTAATGAATTTGCTCCATATCCTTCTAGGTTAAAACAGCTTTCTGTTGTCCACTCATACTCTAATATACTATTATTTTTTAAGAATTTTACATCATCTTCTAAATATGCAAATCTTGGTATCCAAGTATATATTGTACCCATATGTTCCGGGTCGTTAGGAATGCCGACCCCTACATTATTTTCTGACAACTGTTCTTTGGTTGTACCTACTTGTAACTCAGATTTATAGTATCCATCACTTAACATTACATTTGCATAGTTTCCTTCTTCATAGTTATACCATTCTTTATCGCTTTTTGTTGTTATTTGCCACATGTTTATAGATGAATTCCATTTTATTGGTATCATTCCTGCACCTACAACTGGTACATTTGGCTCATTACTTGTTATATTTGATATATCCACTTCTTGTGCACCTAATTTTAGCATACTTCCTTCTTGTGCAATTTTGCTTAATTTATTTTTATTAAGCAAACTTATAATTAGGCATAACAATACTATTGCCAGTATTGTTACAAATGCAATTTTTCTTCGTTTATATATTTTTTGCATACTTTCTTTATTTTTCATGGATTTCTCCTTGTATTTTATATTTTATGATTACATTAAATTACATAGCACAAAACATTATTAAAGTCCAACACCAACAACCACACCGGCACGAGCAAAAAAAGAAGAGTTGCTATAGTTGGAGTCGTACGAGAATGCTCCACCGTCGCCACGTCCAATGCCTGAACTGCCAACGACAAAATTAGCGTAGCTAGCCTTATGCCAGTTTTTTGTCTCGATTGTTGCATCTCCTGCTTTTTCAGCAGTATCATTTTCATATCTATCTATATATCTTGATGCTAAACTAGGAAATTTATCTGATAAAAATGTTGTTGTTCCTCCTGCTACCCATTCGTCATTACTCCTAGCAGTATTCATATCATAATATCCAATTTCATATACACCATATCTATTTCCTGTTGTACTTGCTTGCACTCCTGTTAATACTGTTGTTTCTCCTTTATTCATACGTCTAGCTTCTATATCTGTTCCTTGTTTTCCATAATCTGATGCTCCTAGCAATAAAGCTGCTCCATATTCTGTATTTTTTGCTAAATGTACATCTATATTGTTGCTTTCTGTTTCTGCCAACAAAGTTGTTTCATCAATTCTTTCTGCTAAACCTAATCCTCCTCCTATTTCTTCCATTTGTCTTATACCTTTTATCCATACAGCAGCTTCTGCACTGTTGCTACTACCTTTTGATGTAGATTGATATGCTTGTACACATGTTGCTAAAGATATAATTGTTAGCATTACTATGCTAATTAATGCTATTTTTTTCTTCATGCTTATTTCCTCCTTTAATTTTTATTCGACCATTTTCGAATGTGCCGAGCTGGTTTGCTTGTAATTATAAATATATACTAATAAATTTTATTTTGCAATAGTTTTTTTACTATTTGCATGACATGCAAATAATATCATAACAACTATTATTTTTTATAATTTTCTTGCTGTTTCTAATGCTAATTTTATCATATTGTTTAATGAGTTCTGCCTTTGCTCTGTAGTTAATTCTTCTTCATCATAAACCGTGTTAACTACAGTTAATAAACAACCTGCTTTTTTATTTAACATTTTTGCAAGATAGAACAATACAAAAGATTCCATTTCTGATGCTTGTATATCTTTTGGTAATCTGTTTAATACTTGTTGTAAATCTGGTATATAATTATCAAATACCTCACTACAAAATACATTTGCTTTTTTATATTCTATATTGTTTTCCTTTGCAGTTTCTTCTATTAAATCATTTATTTCCTTTGTTGCGTAAGTCTCCTTTTCATCAATACCACTGTAAGTATATGCAAAATTACTTTCAGTATAAGATTTTTCTACTAATAATGTATCTAATAATCTTAATTCTCCTTTATGTGCTCCACAAGAGCCTATTCTTATTATGCAATCTACATCATAAAATTTATATAATTCATAAGCATATATTCCCAAACTTGGAATACCCATTCCATGTGCCATTACAGTTACTTTTTTATCTTTATATTTTCCTGTATATGCATACATTCCTCTAACTTGATTTACTAATTTTGCATCTGTTAAAAAATTTTCTGCAATATATTTTGCTCTTAATGGATCTCCAGGCATTATTACAACTTTTTCTATATCTTCTTTTTTAGCTTCATTATGTGGTGTCATTTTAAATCTCTCCTTTCTTATATACATTGTCATACAATACAATTTGAATATTGATTATTGCTTATTGAATTATACATATTATTTTTTTATTTCACTCCCAACTTGTTCAACAAAAAAGGTATATTCGCCACGCGGGTCGATGTGGGCATCGACCCCTACAGTTTTCATTGATTTTTCCTATGCAATAAAAAATAATATGTATAATTCTTCGTTACTATAGTTATTCTATATTATTTATATTTTATTTTCAATACTTATTTTTTATTTCAGCCTTGTTCATGTATATAATTTTTCCAAATTTAAAATCATTTAATCTTTTTTGCAATTCAATTATTACAAGTGGAGAAATTGAAATTGCAAGTGTATATAGCCACTGTGTTCCATTTAATTGTACTACATCAAATATATTTGCTAAACTTGGCAATGCAATTACTACTACTTGCAATAATGTACCTAAACCTAATGCACCTATCAAATATTTATTACTAAATAAACCTACTTTAAATACAGATTCTTCACTCCTTATATTAAAGCTATGCACTAATTCTAACATGCTTAATGACACAAATGCCATAGTTCTTCCAACTTTTAATCCATACAATTTATTTCCTATACTAAACGCAAACAATGTTAACATTCCAATCATTGTGCCTTCAACAAAAATTTTCCCCCATAACCCATCTGCAAATAATCCTTTTTTAGTATCTCGCGGTTTTTTATTCATTATTTCCTTATCTATTGGCTCTAATCCTAATGCTATTGCAGGAAAAGAATCTGTTACAAGATTAATCCATAATAAATGTATTGCCAATAGTGGTGTTTCCATACCAAGCAGTAATCCTACAAATATTGTTACAATTTCTCCAACATTTGTTGCAATTAAAAAATGAACAGCTTTTCTTATATTATCATATATATGTCTTCCTGTTTTTACTGCTTCTGTTATAGTTACAAAATTGTCATCTGTTAGTATCATATCTGATGCATTTTTTGCAACATCTGTACCATTCATTCCCATAGAAACGCCTATGTCTGCATTCTTTAGTGCAGGAGCATCGTTTACTCCATCTCCTGTCATTGCAACAATTTCTCCATTTGCTCTAAACGCTTTTACAATTCTTACTTTATGCTCTGGCGAAACCCTTGCAAATACAGAATAAGTTTTAATTTCCTTTTCTAGTATTTCTTGAGGTATTGCATCTAACTCTACACCTGTTATTGCCTTATCTGTATTTCTTAATATCCCCAATTCTTTTGCTATTGCTTTAGCCGTTATTATATGATCTCCTGTAATCATAACAGTTTTTATTCCTGCTCTTCTACAAGTTTCAACCGCTTCTTTTACACCTTCTCTTGGAGGATCTATCATTCCAATTAATCCTACAAAGGTTAAATTTTGCTCTATTGTATTTGTATCTATTGAATTTGGTAATGTATCTAAATCTGCATAAGCTACCGCTATAACCCTCAACGCTTTTTCGGCCATGTTTATATTATTTTTATTTATACTCTGCACGATGTTTTCTGTTAAAGTGTTTTCCATTCCATTACTATAAAATTTAGAACACCTTTTTACTAACACATCTGGAGCACCTTTAGTTATAACTCTATATTTATTTTCTAATTTGTGAATAGTTGTCATTAACTTTCTACCAGAATCAAATGGAATTTCATTTACTCTTTCCATTTCTCTATATAAATTTTCTTTATTTTCATTTATATTTAATGCAGCATCTACAATAGCTACTTCTGTTGGCTCTCCTATTTCTTCACATTTTCCATTTTCGTATTGTATATTTACATCTGTACACATTGATGCAAGTCTTAATATTAATCTTCTAGTTTCCTGTTGTGAAGCTATATTTCCTTTTTGTAAATCCATATCTCCAAAAGTATCTCTTAATTCTACTACTTTCATTTTATTTTGTGTTAAAGTTCCCGTTTTATCTGAACAAATTACTGTACTGCTTCCTAAAGTTTCTACTGCCGGTAGTTTTCGTATTATTGCATGCTTTCTAGCCATTTTAGTAACTCCAATAGATAACATTATTGTTACAATCGCTGGCAATCCCTCTGGAATAGCTGCCACTGCTAATCCAACAGATGTCATAAACATTTCTATTGGCGGAATTCTTTTTAATATTCCTATTAAAAAAATTGCAAAACAAATACCAAGAGCTACTAATCCTAATTTTTTTCCTACTTCTCCTAATTTCTTTTGTAGCGGAGTTTCAGGTGATTCGTCTGTCATTATCATTTGAGCAATTTGTCCTACTTTTGTTTTCATTCCTACATCTGTTACAACTGCCTCTGCATGTCCATTTGTAACAACACAAGTAGCAAACGCCATGTTTATCATATCTCCTAATACCGTATTTTTATCTAATACTGCATTTGCATCCTTTTGTACAGGAAGTGTTTCTCCAGTTAAAGCAGATTCTTCTATCTTTAAATTGTATGAATCTATTAACCTACAATCTGCTGGAACATATCCACCTGCTTCTAATATTAATACATCTCCAACAACAACCTCTTCACTTGGAATATTCATTATTTTATTATCTCTTTTTACTTTTGCAGTTGGTGCTGAAAGTTTTTTTAATGCCTCTAGCGCTTTTTCTGCTTTGCTTTCTTGAACTAGTCCCAAAATTGCATTAAATACTACAATCGCAACTATTATTATAGAATCTATGTAATCATTACTTCCATCCATATATGCCATAATACTAGATATTACAGCAGCTACAAGTAGAGTAATTATCATAAAATCGTTAAACTGTTCAATAAATTTTACTATAATGCTTTTTCCTTTTTTCTCTTCTATTTTATTTATACCGTATATTTCTTTTCTTTCTTGTACTTCTCTTGAATCAATACCATACTTAAAATTACTTTTTGTTTCTCTTCGTACCTCGGAAATTGTTTTCGTATGCCACATAAAAATTCACCCCTATACCAAAATCATATATTAATATATATGTGCTTGTACCAAAAATATGCCTTGATATATTGATTTAAAATTTGGGTTAATATATAATGTATATAAATTTTACAAAAGAAATGGAGAAAATTTTATGAAGAAAAAAATGCTAATTTTATTTGTAATTATATTAATTATTCTTTTAGTTGCTATAGGTATTTTTATAGGAAACAAAAATAGCAATGATAATTCAAATCCTACTAATAACAGTGAGCCTACACCTACTCACAGTATTTCTGAGCAATTAACAGAACAAGAAAAATCTATATTTAATTCTAATTTTGATATTTATGTTGGACAAAATATAAGTGGTAAACAAATTAAGCAATTAATAACATCTGTTAAATACTCTAATGAAAATTCATCAATTAGGCAAGTTACATTAACTATTAATGGTGAGGAAAGTTTAGACTCTAGCAAAATACAAATTTCTAAAATGTATTCTGTAAGTTTTGAATATGATGAAAAAGGATTAATTTGTAAAGTAATAATTGAAGATAATTAAATATTAGGTTTTGCAAAACACGGGGCGATGCCCTACAGTTTGCAATTTAATTTTGGTGTAGGTAATTATAATAATATTTTTTACGAGTTCGACCGGTCAAGTTCTGTCTGCAATTATGGTAGAGTGTGTATCTATAATATGCTTTAGGTTGTATCATAAACGCCTTGGAGAACGCAATAAAAAATATTATTATAATTACCGTAACTATCAATAAAGTTGAATTTTCCTATTACACAAAAAAGGTCGCATGTTATGCGACCTTTTTTGTGTAATTTATTTTAATTTCATTGATAACAACTTACTTATTCCGTTTTCCTCCATTGTTATTCCATACACTGTATCTGCTGCCTCCATTGTTCCTTTTCTATGTGTTATTACTAAGAATTGTGTATCTTTTGTAAATTTCTTTAAGTATTCAGCATACCTATATACATTTACATCATCAAGTGCTGCTTCAATTTCATCTAGTACACAGAATGGTGATGGATTTATTTTTAAAATTGCAAATAACAATGCTATTGCTGTAAACGCTCTTTCTCCACCAGATAATAACATCATATTTTGTAGTTTTTTTCCTGGTGGTTGAACTTCTATATCTATTCCACATTCTAGAATATTATCTTCATCTAATAATTTTAATTCTGCTTTTCCTCCACCAAATAGCTCTTTAAATACTTCTCCAAAATTTTTATTTATTATTTTAAATTGCTTTGAAAATTGGTCTTTCATTATATTAGTCATTTCTTGTATTACTTTCTTTAATTTGCTACTTGTGTTTTCTAAGTCAAGTCTTTGTTCACACATAAAGTCATATCTTTCTTTTGTTTGCTTGTATTCTTCTATTGAATCTATGTTTATGCTTCCTAATGCCTTTATATCATTTCGCAATTCATTTACTTTTTTAGTTACTAAAGCTACATTGCTTGGCTTTTCATAATCTTTTGCATTGTTTGGAGTTATTTCATATTCTTCCCACATTCTATTTACAATTTGTTCCAACTCTAAGTCCGTTTTTGATTTCTTTAATTCCAATTTTGCAACTTGGTCTTTTAAATCATCTATGACCTTAAATTGATCTTTGATTTCATTTTCTGTAGATTCTAATTTTTTATTTTTTTCTATTCTTAAATTCTTTAGCTCTTCTACTTTTCCTCCGCTTGTTTGTACTTCTAATTTAACATTTTCTATTTCTTTTATTATTTCTTCTATTCTTGTCTCTAATAATTTATTATCTTCTAATATTTTCTCTCTATCTAATGTTTTGTTTTCAATGCTTGTTTTATTATTCTTTATATCTTCGTCTATTCTTGCAACCATTTCATCTATTGAACTTTCACTTTCATCAAAAGATGAAACAGAAATTTTTAAATTTGTTATGTCAAAATTCAAATCGTCAATATATTTTTGATTATCTGAATTTATTTCAGCAAAGCTCTTTATTTCTATATTTAGTTCGTCGTTTTCTTTTTCTAATTTTGCAATTTCTCCTTCTATTTGTTCTTTTTGCTTAATGCTTTCTTCTTTCTTTAATTGCAATTCTTTTAATTCATCTTTTAATGCTGCAAGTTTCGTCTCTAGTTTTAATACAGTTTGTTCTACAAATAATACTTTTTGTTTTTCGGTTGCATATACAATATCTATTTCTTGTAAGTCTTTTTCTAGCGCTTTAGTTTGCTCTATAACTCCTTCATTTTCTTTTAAATACTGTTCTTTTTCTGATTTTATTTTTTCTAATTTTTTCTCTATTGTCTTTAATTCTTTTTCTAAACTTTCAATTTCATTTGCTCTACCAAGTATGCTTACAGTTTTTGTTGCAACAGATCCACCAGATATTGCACCAGATGGATTTATTATATCTCCTTTTAGTGTAACTATTTTAAATGAATATCCATTTTGTTTTGCAAGTGCAATTCCTGTATCCATTGTGTCTACAACAACAGTTCTACCTAGCAAATTTTGTACTATTCCGTCATATTTTTTATCATAGCTCACTAAATCAGATGCAATTCCAATTACACCTGTTAAAGTATTTTTTACAAGCTTGTCTAACTTTTTACCTTTTACTGAAGATATAGGTAAAAATGATGCTCTACCTAGATTATTTTTTCTTAAGTGCTCTACTAATTTCTTTGCATCTTCTTCTTTGTCTGTTACTATATTTTGTAAAACTCCACCTAAGGCAAATTCTATTGCTGTTTCATACTCTTTTGGTGCAGATATAAGGTTTGCAAGCACTCCGTGAACGCCTTTGTTTAATGATGTATCTTTATCACAATCTAATAATAATGATTTTACAGATTTTGTATATCCTTCTTTTTCTTTTTCTGTTTCAATTAAGAATTTTAACCTTGAATCTTTAATTCTGCTTTCAGATATTAAATTGTTTATATTTGTATCATATTCTTCGATTTTTTTAGTTCTATTACTTGTTTCTTCACTTATTTTTTCTAGTTGTTTTGTTATATTATTCTTCTTTGCTTCTATTTCATAAAAAGTTTTAGATATATCTTCTTTAGATAATCTATTTTGGTCTAATTCTGATATGGTTGTTTGAATTTCTGTTTTAACACTTGTTTCACGTTTTTCGTAATTTTCGTAGTTAATTTTTTGTGTATTAATATCTGCTAATTTTTCGTATTTTATATCTGTATTATCTTGTACAGTTTTCTTTTTTGCCTCTATTTTTGTTTCTTGTTCTGATAACTTTGAAGAAAGTTCGCTTAACTCTTTTTCTTTTTCTTCTAATTCTTTTTGAAATTTTTCTCTATTAGAAAATAAGTTTGTTTTCTTTTGAATTTTTACATTTTTTTCTTCTTCTAATTGCTTTATTTTTTCAGTAATTTCAGTAATTTCAGTTTCATATCTACTATAATTTTCTTTATTATTTTCTATTCTGTTTTGCGTTACATTTATTTCTGAATTTAATTTTTCTATTTTGTTCGTACTTTCAAAAGATAAATTTTGCATTTCTTCTATTTTGTTAATTAATTCATCAATTTCTACTTTTAACTGCTCTTTTAGTTGTTGCTTTGTATCTAATGTTTTTTCTTCTCCCTCACACTGATTATTCATTATTTCTATATCTTTTGCAATTTCTTCTATTTTTTCTTTGTAAGTATCAATGTTGTGTAAGAATAATCCTATTTCTATACTTTTTAACTCTTCTCTTAAATCTAAAAACTTTTTTGCTTTTTCTGCTTGTGTTTTTAAAGGTTCTATTGTTCCCTCTATTTCTGACAATATATCATTAATTCTTAATAAATTTACTTTTGTTTGTTCTAGTTTTTTTTCTGATTCTACCTTACGAACCCTGTATTTTACAATACCTGCAGCTTCTTCAAATATATTTCTTCTATCTTCTGATTTATTGCTTAATATTTCATCTATTTTTCCTTGTCCTATTATTGAGTATCCATCTTTTCCAATTCCAGTATCCATAAATAGTTCTAGTATATCTTTTAATCTACAAGGAGTTTTATTTATGTAATAACCTGTTTCTCCGCTTCTATATAATCTTCTTGTAACAGTAACCTCAGAATATTCTATTGGTAGCCTTCCATCTGTGTTATCTATTATTATAGAAACTTCAGCAAATCCTAAAGATTTTCTGTTTTGTGTTCCAGCAAATATTATATCTTCAGATTTAGAGCCTCTAAGAGATTTCATACTTTGCTCTCCCAAAACCCAACGGATAGCATCTGAAATATTACTTTTTCCAGAACCATTAGGTCCTATTACAGAAGTTATTCCCGGCATAAATTCTAATGTAGTTTTATCTGCAAAAGACTTAAATCCTTGCAATTCCATCCTTTTTAAATACACTTACTATCACTCTCTTTTTTACAAAATACTTTATTATCATATATTAAAAAATGATATTTTGCAACATTTTTCTTACCATATTTTTCATATTTTGTAGTAATTTTATTGACTTTTTGGTATACTATTATTATAATTGCTAAAAAGGTGGTGAAATTTATGATGAATTCTAAAGAACAAACTAATACTTTAACAAATGATGAGCTTTACAATTTATATCTAAACTCAAAATTGCAAAAGAGTATAGATGATATTAAAAATGGCAGAGTTATGACTCTAGAAGAATTAAAAAAATATATTGATGAAT
Source organism: uncultured Clostridia bacterium (assembly GCA_947629555.1). GTDB lineage: Bacteria > Bacillota > Clostridia > TANB77 > CAG-508 > CAKPQL01. The sequence continues at coordinate 22,986 of CANRED010000012.1, forward strand.
TGGAGGAAAAACATGCAACTGATAATACCAAATAGAGTAGCTAAGGATATTCTGAAAATCTATAAATATATTGCAAAGGATTCCTTAAAATATGCAAAAGAAACCGCATATAATATATATTCCCGTATTGCTGAATTAAAATTCTCTCCATATCTTGGTAGATATGTACCAGAATTTCAAAACAAACAATATCGAGAATTACTTTATAAAAGTTATCGTATAATATACAGCATTTTTGAAGAAACAAGCACAATTTACATACATTTTGTTGTTCATAGTAAAAGAAATTTTGATTCATTTTATAATTCTTATATTTCTAAAAAATAATCTTATTTAAAATCCCATTTAATTATAAAAATAATCCATTATTCCAGTATAAATACCCCAAGCTAGTTTATCTTGATAATCTTCTTGTTGCAATAATTGTTCCTCTTCTGGATTTGATAAAAAGCCACATTCTACAATTCCTATTGGTATACTAACATTTTTTACTAGATAAATATTATCTATTCCTAATGCAACTCTATCATTTTCTTTTTGTATTGTACTTTTTAAAGAATTTTGTATACAATCTGCTATTTTTTTACTTTCTGTACTTTCCTTTTTATAAAAAGTTTGCCAACCCCAATATTGACTTTGTGGTATTTTATTTAAGTGAATTGATACAAATATATCTGCACTTGATTCATTGCCTATTTTTACTCTATTTTTTATATCTGAAACTTTTTTCTCTCTTAGAGTTGTTTTATCTAAATCATATATTCCGTTTTCATCCGAACGAGTTAAAATTACTGTTGCTCCACTTTGCTCTAGCAATGCTTGAACTTTTAAAGTTATTGCTAAGTTTATGTCATCTTCATGCACACCATTACTGCTTTCTGCTCCTCCGGTCCGGGCTTCCGTGTCCCGCATCTAGCACTATTACTTTATTGCTAACTGGCAATGATACTGTTGGCACTGACATTTGTGTTTTTATTCTTCCGCCTATATTTATAAAACCAACAGACACTACAACACACATAATTATAAATAATATTCTCTTTTTTCTTAATACAATCACAAAAAACTCTCCTTTAAAATACAATTTGTATAATTATATTTAGGAGAGTTTTAGTATATTACTTTTTTATGCTTTATTTCGTTTTCTCATATTTTAAATAACTTTCTATAAATCCATCTAAATCCCCGTCCATTACCGCTTCTACATTGCCTACCTCGTAATTAGTTCTATGGTCTTTTACCATTGTATATGGGCAAAATACATACGATCTTATTTGGCTTCCCCATGCAATATCTTTCTTTTCGCCTTTTAAATCTTCTATTTTTTCTTTTTGCTCTTTTTCTTTTAAGTCTAATAGTCTCGATTTTAACATTTTCATTGCAGTTTCTTTGTTTTGTATTTGTGACCTTTCAGACTGACAGCTTACTACAATGTTTGTTGGTATGTGTGTTATTCTTACTGCTGAATCTGTTTTGTTTATATGTTGTCCTCCTGCGCCAGATGCCCTATATGTATCTATTCGTAAGTCTTCTGGGTTTATTTCTATTTCTACATCATCTGTTATTTCTGGTAACACCTCCATAGATGCAAAAGATGTATGCCTTCTTCCTCCTGCATCAAATGGAGATATCCTAACTAACCTATGTACGCCCATTTCTCCTTTTAAATATCCATAAGCATTTTCGCCTTCTACCAAAACAGTAACACTTTTTAACCCCGCTTCTTCGCCTTCCAAATAATCTAATTCTTTTACCTTAAAGCCCTTTGAAATTGCCCATTTTGAGTACATTCTGTATAGCATTTCTGCCCAATCTTGTGATTCTGTTCCTCCTGCTCCTGGATGGAGTGTAAATATTGCATTGTTTTTATCATATTTTCCAGATAATAAAGTTTCTATTTCTAAACTCTCTATTTCTTTTTCTAATTTAGAAGTATCTTTTAATATTTCTTTTGCCATTTCTTCATCTGTTTCAACTAATAATAATTCGTTTAAATCTTGTATATTCGCTAGATTTTCTTTTAATTTATTATATTGTTCTAATTTATTTTTTAATCTCTTGCTTTCTGTTAAAACTGCACTTGAATTTTTAGCATCATCCCAAAAATTACTATTTTGCATTTGTTTATCTAGTTCATTTATTCTATTTGTTATTTTAGGTAAGTCAAAGTGAATCACCTATTGATTGCAGTTTGTTTTTTATTGTTTGTATTCTTTGCTTGTTTTCTTCTAACTCTAACACTCTATCACTCCCTATTCTCATAAATACCTCACACTATTTTAATATTTCGTCTGCTAATTCATTTAACTTTTCTATGTCGCTACTTTTTAGTGTTGATTTTATTGTAACAGTTGGTTCAATTATTTCAATATTTTTCATTGTAGATAATATTTCTTTCATGCCCTTACCTGAATTTGGAGCCCACGTTCCATTTTCAATAATTCCTACTTTTCTGTTTTGATAATTTTTTTCTTTTAAATTTAGTAATAGATTTCTCATTGGTGAAAACATTTCCATATTGTATGTAGCTGATGCAAATATTACTTTTCCATACCTAAAAGAATCTTCTACAGCTTCCGCAAAATCTTCTCTTGCTAAATCTGCAAGTACTACTTTGCTAGCACCTTTTTGCTCTAATATTTCTTTTAATTTTTCGCATGCTTTTAAAGTATTTCCGTGCATAGATGCACAAGCAATGTATACCCCATCACTTTCAACTTCGTATTTACTCCAAATATCGTATTTATTTATATAGTGAGATAAATTTTCTTTTAATATTGGTCCATGTAAAGGGCATATTTTTTGTATATCCAAAGTACTTGCTTTTTTTAATATTGCTTGAACTTGTACACCATATTTTCCAACAATATTAAAGTAATATCTTCTTGCTTCGCAATCCCAATCTTCATCTGTATCTAATGCACCAAATTTTCCAAAGCCATCTGCTGAAAACAGTATTTTTTCACATTCTTCATATTCCATCATTACTTCAGGCCAATGTACCATAGGAGCCATAATAAAATGTAATTTATGTTTTCCTAAAGTTAAGGTATCCCCATCTTTTACTTCTATTTTTCTCTCATCTAAATGTTTTATATCAAAAAATTGTGGTAAGAAAGCAAAGGTTTTATTGTTTCCAACAAGTTTTATATTAGGATATTTATTTACTATTGTTCCAATGTTATATGCATGATCTGGCTCTAAATGTGAAATTACTAAATAATCTGGCTCTCTACCATTTAATGCTTTTTCTAAATTATCTAACCATTCGCTTGTTTTTCTTTTATCTATTGTTTCCATTATAGCTATTTTTTCGTCTATTATAATATATGAGTTATATGAAACTCCATTTGGTACAACATATTGACTTTCGAATAAATCAATATCTTTATCATCTGCTCCAATGTATTTTATACTATTTGAAATTACTACATCTTTCATTTTATCAATCCCTTCTCACTATTTAATTGTATCAATTTTTATATGAATTATTAAATAACTATTAGATTATATCATTTGTAATCGTGAAAGAAAATACTTTATGAAAAAAATAAGCTATTGGAATGAAGTACACCCCAAATGTTAAACTTTTTGGGTTCAGTTCATTTTTTTGTTTTTTTCTTCTAAAACTTCTTGCTCTATATATGTATAATTCATTGAATTGTTTTTACTAATTATTGTTTTTCCTAATTTTTTCTCTAAATCATCTCTTGCTGTCTTTGCTACTTCTCCTCCAGCTTTTGCAACTTTTTTATTTTCTTTTAAGCCAAGTGGTCTATGTTCTTTAGCTAATTCTCTAGTAGCTATTTCACCTAAATCAGTTAATGCTACTTCGACATCAGACATATTATCTCTTAAAGATTCTTTTCTGATTCCCTTATATTTTTTGTATTCTGATGCCTTCATACCTGACCAAGCTTTATATATTTCATTTGTTAATACTGCAAATTCATAGTTATCTTTAATTCCATTTTCTTTCCATACATCAGTTAATTTATTTCTATCCAATATTCCTTTTAACCTTGCTTCAATCCATTTATCAGAATAGCCTCGATTCTATAATAATCAATCGCTCTTTTTATTGCAATTTCAGGGTCAAAGACTTCATCAATTCTTTCTTTTCCCATTTGAGCTAGCCACATTTTAAATGGCTCTGCTTTACTACTTGGTATTGATTCAATAAGACGTAATATTCCTTGTGTGTCTAAAACGTCTGCATTTCTCATTTTTCCGTCTTTTGCCTTAAATTTGAAAGTGTTACAATTTGTAACGGTTTCATTTCCTTCTTTTATCATTCTAAATTTTAAGATTCTCCAATACTGAGATGGATTAGGACTATCTGTTAATGCTTTTATTACATCAGTAATATTAAAATAATAATCTTCTTTATCTGCATTCCAAATACTTCGTATTTCATATCCTTCAAAAAGGTTTGATATAATTTTTAATTTGTTATTTTCCATTCAATGTCCCTCCTCGTATAATTGTTTTAATATTGTTAGCGAACATTTGTATTGTATCATCTTTTGACTTCATATTCAATATTTTTACAAAAAAAGTGGCTTCGCCATACGGGTCGATGTGGGCATCGACCCCTACAGTTTGCATCGATTTTTCCTATACAATAAAAAACGAGTCGCATAACATGCGACCCCTACATATAATTATTCACTATGCATTCTTCACTATTAACTATTCACTATGCAATGTTTTGTATACAAAACATTGCATTATTAACATATACTAATATGTTTTATTTGACAAGTTTTTTTTAATTACTATTGATTTTTTCCACAACAGTTCTTGTATTTCTTACCACTTCCACATGGGCATGGGTCGTTTCTTCCTACCTTTGGTCCTTCATTTACTACTGGTGTATGAGTAGGCGCTTTTGCTTCTTTTACTCCAGAGCCATCTCCCATATTCATTCTTGCTATATCTTCTACACTTTCCTTAGTTACTCTTGCTACTTCTGTTCTTTGCATTTGGTCTTTCTTGTGTATATTTAGTAATATTTTTACTACATCTGTTCTTATGTCTGATACCATTGCATCAAACATATCAAAGCCTTCTATTCTGTATTGTACTACTGGATCTTTTTGACCATAAGCACGAAGTCCTATACCATCTTTTAATTCATCCATTGCATCTATGTGGTCCATCCATTTTTGGTCAACTACTTTTAGCATTACAACTCTTTCTAGTTCTCTTAGTTCTTCTTCACCTATTTCTGCTTCTTTTTGTGCATATTTCTCGTTTGCTTTTGTTTTTACTTCTTCTATAATTTCATCTAAGTGTAATTTATTGCTTTCAAGGCTCTCTAATTTGTCTATTCCAAATATCATTCTTAACTCTGACATTAAGCCTTCTTTATTTAGTTCTTCCTTTTTTTCAATTCCTGCAACATAGTTTGATACTATTGTTTCTGCAACTGATGATATCATATTTAAAATATTATTTTTTAGATTTTCCCCATCTAAAACTTCTTTTCTTTGTTTATATATTATCTCTCTTTGTGTATTCATAACATCATCATATTGTAATACATGTTTTCTTATACTAAAGTTCTTGCCCTCTACTCTTTTTTGTGCTGATTCTACAGCTTTTGATAACACACCTAATTGTAATGGTAGGTTTTCGTCTGCTCCAAGCCTGTTGTATACACCTGTTACCATATCTCCACCAAATATTTTCATTAAGTCATCATCAAGTCCAATATAAAATCTAGATTCTCCAGGATCTCCTTGACGTCCACTACGTCCTCTTAACTGGTTATCAATTCTTCTTGATTCATGTCTTTCTGTACCAATTATTTTTAAACCACCTGCTTGAATTACTTTTTCTTTTTCATCTGCTATTTCTTTTTTATATCTATCTTCTAATTCTGCAAAAACTTTTCTTGCACTTAGAATTTGCTCATCATCTGTTTCATTGTGTGCAGTTGCAAGTTCTATTAATTCATCTGCATATCCTTTTTTTCTCATTTCTTGTTTTGCTAAATATTCTGTGTTTCCTCCAAGCATAATATCAGTACCACGACCTGCCATATTTGTTGCTATTGTTACTGCACCAAATTTACCTGCTTGTGCAATTATTTCTGCTTCCTTTTCATGATATTTAGCATTTAATACTTCGTGTTTTATTCCTTCTTTTTTTAATATTGCACTTAATTTTTCAGACTTTTCTATTGAAACTGTACCAACTAACACTGGTTGACCTTTAGCATGGCTTTGTTTAATATCTTCTACTATTGCTCTAAATTTCGCATTTTCGTTTTTGTATATTATATCGTTGTTATCTATTCTTATCATTTCTTTATTGGTTGGAATTGATATAACATCTAAGTTGTATATTTCTCTAAATTCATTTTCTTCTGTCATGGCTGTACCTGTCATTCCTGCTAATTTATCATACATTCTAAAATAATTTTGGAAAGTTATTGTTGCAAGTGTCTTTGATTCATTTGCTACTTTAACATTTTCTTTTGCTTCTATTGCTTGATGTAAGCCATTATTATATCTTCTTCCATACATAATTCTTCCTGTAAACTCGTCTACTATTAATACTTCTCCATCTTTAACAATATAATCTATATCTTTTTTCATTATACCATGCGCACGTAATGCTTGATTTATGTGATGTACAAGTTCAGAGTTATCTATATCATTTAAATTTTCTAACTTAAAGTACTCCTCTGCCTTTTTTATACCTTTTGCTGTTAAAGTTGCAGATTTTGCTTTTAAATCTATAATATAGTCATAGTTTTCATTATCAGCTAATTGGGCTTCATCTTTTACATCTTCTTCTACTAAAGTTTTTGCATGTAATCTTTTTACAAAATCGTTTGCTTGTTTGTATAACGCTGATGATTCATTAGCTGTTCCTGATATTATTAATGGTGTACGAGCTTCATCTATTAATATACTATCTATCTCGTCCACTATTGCATAATTTAATGGTCTTTGTACCATTTGATTTTTATATATAACCATATTATCTCTTAAGTAATCAAATCCGTACTCATTGTTTGTTCCGTAAGTTATATCTGCATTATATGCTTCTCTTTTTTTATTAGAATCCATTCCATTAATTACTAAACCAACAGATAATCCTAAGAATTTATATATTTTTCCCATCCATTCACTATCTCTTTTTGCTAAGTAATCGTTAACTGTTACAACATGTACACCTTTTCCTGATAGTGCATTCAAATATACAGGTAATGTTGCAACTAAAGTTTTTCCTTCACCTGTTTTCATTTCTGCAATTCTTCCTTGGTGTAATATAATTCCACCTATTAATTGCACATCGAAATGTCTCATTCCCAACACTCTTTTTGAAGCTTCCCTAACAACTGCAAAGCTTTCAGGTAATATATCATCTAGAGTTTCGCCTTTAGATAATCTTTCTTTAAATTCTGCTGTTTTCCCTCTTAACTCGCTATCTGATAATTTAGAAATACTTTCTTCCAAATTATTTATTTTCGTTACTAATGGCATAACTCTTTTTACTTCTTTTTCACTATATGTTCCAAATACCTTACTGAATAATCCCATGTATATGACCTCACTTTCAAATTTTCACTTGTTTACTATATCACTAATTATCATATATTGCAACTATTATACATACACTTTATTAATAAATTTTTTACTATTTAAGACTTTATATTTAACTGATGTCCTGCAACGAGTATATTTTTTTATTTTTTACTCAGGTCTTCCCAATGGGGCTGTAACAATACTATCGTATTTAACAGCCCTCATCGGTCCCCCCGGAAACCTTCGCTTAAAATAAAAAAATATACTCTGCGCGGACTTTAAGAAACATTGTCTTAAATAGTAGTATGAAATTTTTTAAGGAGGCAAAAATGTTTATATATAATTTGAATTTGAATAGACAAAACTTAATTAAATTTGCTTTTATTATTTTTGCTATTATTGTAATTATATTTTTTGGTATTTCTGCTTACAGAATTTATACTCAAACAGTAAAAGTAAAAGACACCATTCCAGAACCTGATATGTGCATAGTAGAAACTAATAATTATACTAATATTTTAAAAACTGTTCATGATGATTTAGATACATATATTGGACAAAAAATTAAATGCACTGGATATGTTTATAGAGTATCAGATTTTTCTACAACTCAATTTGTTATAGCAAGAGATATGATAATTAGTTCAGATTTGCAAACTTTAGTTGTAGGTTTTTTATGTAATTCTAAAGATGCTGTAAATTTACCAGATAAAACTTGGGTAGAAATTACGGGAACAATTACAAAAGGTGATTACCACGGAGATATTCCTGTAATAGAAATAACTGAATTAAAACAAGTAAATAAGCCTGATGAATTTTATGTATATCCACCAGATGAAAACTATGTACCAACTGCTGTATTATTTTAATTATAGAAATGCAGGAAGGGGTGCAATAGCACCCCCTTCTTGCTAGAAGTTTGTTACGGAACTTATGTATTTCCTAATACTCTAATATGTTCCGAAAAAACATGCCCACCACAATTGAGATTTTTTCCAACCTCTACATTTAAAGAGTTGATATATCCCTTGCAGTCTACATTACCCCAGACTTCCATATAATCTACATCGAGACAACCTCTGCACTTCACATTTCCGTGCACTTCTACACATCTTAGATAAATATCGCCTCTAGATATCAAGTCGCCCAGGACTTTAATTTTTACCCCATTCTTAAACCATTTCCAAGTCCGTTCTCTATTCAGTTCATAACTAACACAGAGATTTCCGTTGATGATAATGGTTCCATTAAAATCTCTTTTAATGGTTTGAATGAGTTCCATTCCTGTTAAATTGTGGTTAAAAATAGCAGTTTCTTGTTTGTAATTCCGTTTCGCCATTGCGAAATCCTCCTTCTAGTTTATTTAAGCAATTTGCTCTTAATTTTATAATACCACTCTTTTACGTTTTTGTAAATATATTATGTGTGTTTTGCTTGCATCCTAACATTTAACTTTTCATATTAAATGTTACTTTTCAATCATCTAAATTAGTATAACTTAAACTTATTGTATAGGAAATTTTTCTATGTAATAAAAAAATTTATCAAAGTCCTAGACTATGGCTTAATTTTGTTATATAATATCTACATTAATTTTATCTATATGGAGGTTTTCTTATGTCTTATAATTTTAAAGAGATTGAAAAAAAATGGCAAACAAAATGGGAAAAAGAAGGAACATTTAATGCAAAAAATGATTATACTATGAAAAAATGGTATGGATTAATAGAATTTCCATATCCATCAGGACAAGGACTCCATGTTGGTCATCCTCGTAGTTATACAGCATTAGATATTATTGCAAGAAAAAAACGATTAGAAGGATATAATGTTTTATACCCTATCGGATTTGACGCTTTTGGTTTACCTGCAGAAAATTATGCTATAAAAAATAAGATACATCCTAGCATAATTACAAAGCAAAATATAGATCATTTTAGAGAACAATTAAAAGCTTTAGGATTTTCTTTTGATTGGTCTCGTGAAATAAATACAACTGACCCTAATTATTATAAATGGACTCAATGGATTTTTATACAATTATATAAACATGGTTTAGCTTATAAAGCCACAATGCCAATTAATTACTGTACAGGTTGCAAAGTTGGTTTAGCAAATGAAGAAGTTGTTAATGGCGTTTGCGAAAGATGCGGAAGCCCTGTTGTTCAAAAGGAAAAAAGTCAATGGATGCTAAAAATTACAGAATATGCTCAAAGACTTATAGACGATTTAGATGATATAGATTTCTTAGAGAAAATTAAATTACAACAAAAAAATTGGATTGGTAGAAGCGAAGGTGCTGAAGTAAAGTTTAAAATTGCTAACTCTGATGAAGAACTTGTAGTTTACACAACAAGACCAGACACCCTATTTGGTGCAACATATATGGTAGTTGCTCCAGAACATCCAATTATTGAAAAATTTGCAGATAAAATCACTAATTTAGATGAAATAAAAGAATATCAAAATCAAGCTAAATTAAAATCTGATTTTGAAAGAGCAGAACTTTCAAAAGAAAAAACAGGTGTAGAATTAAAAGGTATAACTGCAATAAACCCATTAACTGGTAAAGAAATTCCTATTTGGATTTCCGATTACGTTTTAATTACTTATGGAACCGGTGCTATTATGGCTGTTCCTGCTCATGACGACAGAGATTGGGAATTTGCAAAGAAATTCAATTTACCTATTATAGAAGTTGTTTCAGGTGGAGATAATGTTCAAGAAAAACCTCATACAGACGTTTATACCGGAACAATGATTAATTCAGGATTTTTAAATGGATTAGAAGTAAAAGAAGCTATTAAAACTTGTATAAATTATTTAGAAGAAAAAGGAATTGGTAAAAGAAAAGTTAATTTCAAACTTCGTGACTGGGTATTTTCTCGTCAAAGATATTGGGGAGAACCAATTCCTATGGTATATTGTGAAAAATGCGGTTGGCAACCATTAGATGAAAAGGATTTACCTCTTGTTTTACCAGATGTAAAAGATTTTGAGCCAGGTGAAAATGGCGAATCACCTCTTGCAAAACAAACAGATTGGATTAATACAACTTGCCCACACTGCCATGGACCTGCAAAAAGAGAAACAGATACAATGCCACAATGGGCTGGATCTTCTTGGTATTTCTTACGTTACATGGACCCACATAACAATGATGCTTTAGCTTCCAAAGAAGCATTAGAATATTGGTCTCCAGTAGATTGGTATAATGGCGGTATGGAACATACAACTTTACACTTACTTTATTCAAGATTTTGGCATAAATTTTTATACGATATTGGTATAGTTCCAACTAAAGAGCCTTACCAAAAACGTACTTCTCATGGAATGATTTTAGGAAGCAATGGAGAAAAAATGTCTAAATCTAGAGGAAATGTCGTTAACCCAGATGATATAGTAAATGAATTTGGTGCAGACACATTTAGAGTTTATGAAATGTTTATAGGTCCTTTTGATCAAGCCGCACCTTGGTCTATGGATAGTATAAGAGGTTGCTATAAATTTTTAGAAAGAGTTTGGAATTTACAAGAACTATTAGTTGATGGAGATACATATTCAAAAGAATTTGAAAAAATGATGCATAAAGCAATTAAGAAAATATCTAGCGATATTGAAGAAATGAAATTCAATACATCTATTGCTACATTTATGACAATGATTAATGAATTTTACAAATTAAAAAGAATAAATAAAGCAGAATTTAAAACATTCTTAGAATTGTTAAATCCATTTGCACCTCATATAACAGAAGAATTATACGAATCACTTAATTTAGGTCATACAATTTCAGATTCTACTTGGCCAAAATATGACGAAGCAAAAACTATTGATGATGAAATAGAAATACCTGTTCAATTCAATGGAAAAGTTAAAGCAACAGTAAAAATTTCATTAGATGCAGACGAAGAAAATGTAAAAGAAATAGTTCATAAAGAACTATCAGAATTATTGAAAGATAAAAACATTGTTAAAGAAATATACGTAAAAAATAAAATTTATAACATTGTAGTAAAATAGTTAAATATTGTATTCTGAAAAATATTTCTAGAACAAAAAATAGTTTCATACAAAATGTATGAAACTATTTTTTATCCCTAATTATTTTATATCTATATTTCTTTATATCTTCTATATGCTATGTATGAAACTAAAGCTACTATTAATGCTCCAAATATAATTGGCGTTACATTATCTTCTATTCCTGTTTGTGGTATTGAGCTAGAAGCTGGTGTTTGTGTTGCTTTTGGTGTTGTTGTTGCTGGTTTTGCAGAAGGTGATGTTTTAGGTGTTGGTGTTGTTGTTATTGAAGGTATTGTAGTATCATCATCTGAATCTCCTATCTTAACAGTTGTTGCAGCTGTGCTTGTTTTTATATCATCTTGACCATTACTTGCTACTAAATTATTTAACATTATAATAGATGAATCTTCTTCTACATTTTCTTTTAATTTTAAAGATATTTTCATTATATCTTGTGTGCTTTTGGTTGGTGTTGTTGTACGTAATGCAAATTCGTTTGTTTCAGAATTAAAAGTTACATCTTCCCATCCATTTAAAGAAGTAATTTGATTAGTATTACCTTCATCATCTGTTTTTATTTTTTCAAATATGTCTTCATCATATTCCAAATTTCCTTTTAATTCATATATTCCGTTTTCTGAATCAATATTATTTAAAGATATTGTTAATTCAACTGTTTCTCCTTTTGCATAATTTGTTTTTTTATTCATTGAAACAGCTACTTCGCAGCTATCTGCATAAACAAAATTTGTAATTGACATAACCATAGCGAAAATCATTAAAATAACTAATAAAACTTTTTTACTATTCATATTATTTCTCCTTTGTATAATATTTACTACTTATAGTATAAATCAACTTTATACTGAAAGCAAGCATGTAACACAAATGTAACAAACTCTTAAAGAAAGTGAAACATAATTTAAATAATGTTATTGTATAATATAGTAAAATTATATTGGAGGTTATTATGTCTATTGATTCTATTTTGAAAAAAGAAGGAATTTATATCGTTAGACAATTAAATACACTTGAAGTTAATAGAATTGCAAAAAATATTTCTAGTAAAATTAATAAGTATTTTTCAGAATATCTATTAAATTATGATGATTTATTTTCTTTGTTTTCTAGAATAAATATGTATTTAGCAAAAATGCCTTCAGATTCTGCTGTTGCAAAATACTTATATATAAACAATTCAATATATTTTAATGAAAATGTTGATTTGTCAGTATCTGAGAACTCAATATTTGCAATACATGAATGTATACATTTTATTCAAACACAATTAAATAAAAATGGTAAATTAGCAAGGCTTGGTTTATATTCTATGGGAAATTCTGGAATTGCTATTAATGAGGCCGCTGTTCAGATTATGGCATCAACTGCACAAGAGTTAAATATTGATAATGTTAAATACTATGATATTTATATTAATACAATGAGTCCAGATTGTTATCCTTTACAGTGTGCTTTGCTAAATGAAATGTTATATTTTACTGGAACTTATCCTTTATATCAAAGTACATTAAACTCAAATGATGTATTTAAAAACACGTTTATTTCATACTCTAATAAAAAAACATACAATAAAATAGAATTAAATTTTGATAAATTATTAAAATTAGAAGATGACTTATATTATTTTTCTGTTGAATCTGCAAATGCATCATCTCAAAGAGATTTTAAATTATTGGATAGATTAATAAATAATAGAAAAAATGCAATAAGAAAAGTATTTTTAGATACGCAAAATTTAATTATTCAAAGTTGCTTTACTAGTGCATTTAATAATATATCTAGTTTAGACGATGTTAAAGACTTTCAAAATAAATTATATAACTTTAAAAATGTTTTATGCTACACAGATGATTACACATTTTACAATGACTTTTATTGCAACACAATGTTTGCATTAGAATCAGTTAGAGAATTTTTGGAGACTAATGGAAATATGGCTGAATATAGGAATACCAATACGAGTCTTGCTATAGTTGATAATTCTTCTAAATTATTTAAATTATTTAAGAAAATTATACAAAAGATAGGAAAATTATTTTATATTAACAAAAAGAATACGAGTATAGAACCCTCAGTCACCTTCGGTGACAGCTCCCTTAAATAAGGGAGCCAAGGGATATTTAAGGAACGACGAGGGCGTCGTTCCCTACATAAGGGAGCCAAGGGCGTCATGCGTCACATAAGGGAATCCATATATTTTTTTACTTCTTTTAAGTCTTTCCAAAAATCCATTTTTTTGTTTTCGTCTCTAAGCAGTGCTGCAGGATGCCATGTTGGCATATACTTTATTTGCTTTTTTTCTATCCATTTACCTCTACTTGCTGTAATACCATATTCCTCTCCTAAAATATTCTTTAATGCAACACTTCCAAGTAAAACTATTATTTTCGGTTGCACTAACATTACTTGACTTCTCAAGTAATCCAAGCAAGCATCTGCCTCATCCTTTTCTGGATTTCTATTTGCTGGTGGTCTACATTTTACAATGTTTGCAATGTATACTTCTTCTCTGTTTATTCCAATTCCTTGAAAAGCCATATTCATTAACTTTCCGGCCTTGCCAACAAAAGGAATACCTTCTCTGTCTTCATCAGCTCCAGGTCCTTCCCCAATAAACATTAACTTCGCATTTTTGTTACCAGTTCCAATTACTACATTAGTTCTATTGCTGCATAATTTACATTTCTTACAATTTTTGCATGCTTCTTCTAATTCTTCCCAATTATTGTACATTTGAATTCTCCTTTTATTTTACACAATTTTCTAATAATTGTATTTTAGTTAGTTCTGTTGTATCAATTTTTGCCATTGTTCCTATTGGTATTACAGTTTTTTTATCTGTATGCCCAAAATTATTAGACTTTATAATTGGCAAATTATACTCATTTTCTAATACTTGCATTAAAATATCTTCTAAAGCTATATTATTTTCTGTTTCATAATTTCCAACCCATATACCTACAACTTGATCAAATACTCCATTTTGTTTCATATAATATAAATAATTGCTTATCATTCCTTCAGGTGACTCATATCCTAAATCCTCCATGAATAGTATCTTATCCTTAAAATTTATACTGTATTTTCCACATACCATTCTAGATAATAAACTTAAGTTTCCGCCAACTAGTTTCCCTGTACATTTACCTTCATTTATTGTTACATATTTATCATCACTTGTTCCCAATTCTAAGCTCTTAATTTCAAATCTTTTTATAACCTCTTTAAATGCATAATCTGTTTCCCAACTTGTTAAAGATTTAAAAGTTGGTCCATGAAAAGTAACAAGACCTGTTTTTTCATGTATTGCATTTAATATACTTGTAGAATCGCTAAAACCACATATTATTTTAGGATTATTTTTAATTAAATCATAATCAATATAATCAAAAGTAGCATTAGAATTAAATCCTCCTGTGGCACAAAATATCATTTTTATATTTTCATCTGCAAACATTTCATTTATATCTTTAGCTTTAGTTTCAGGAGATGCACTGTATCCATATTCATTATTTAATGCATATCTACCCATTTTTATTTTGTATCCATTACCTTCTAGTAATTTTATTGAATTATTTATATCTATCATACTTTTTTCAGTTATTGGGTCTGAAGGTGCTATAACCCCTATAGTATCACCCTTTTCTAGCTTTTGTGGTATCATATTTACCTCGTATAATCAATTATATAGAAATATTAATCTATTTAATTGATTAATCCCTTTCTTTTTAATTTTTTATATTATA
>CANRED010000013.1 GCA_947629555.1 uncultured Clostridia bacterium
TAAAATTTAGCCCTAAAAAACTAATTTTTAGGGCTAATGTTTAAAAAATTTTGGGACATTTTCAAAAATCATTGACAATAAAATTTAATCATTAACTTAAGCTTTCTAATACGTCTTTTTTCAAAGTTTCTAATTTTTGTTTTGAATCTTCTAAGCTTGTTCCTTTAACACCAATATAGAATTTAATTTTTGGTTCTGTTCCAGAAGGACGAACACAGCACCAAGCATCATTAGTTAAATCAAAATACAATACATTAGATTTTGGCTGATTTATATCAGTTTTTTCATTTGTTTCATAATTAATTGCAGTACTTGTTTGATAATCTGCAAATTTTATAACTTTATAATCACCAAAAGCTTTTGGTGGATTATTTCTAACACTAGTCATCATTTCTTTTATTTTTTCTGCACCTTCTGCACCTTTTAGAACAAGAGAATGTTGACCTTCTGTATAATAACCATATTTTTCATACATATTAAACATTTGATCCCATAAAGTCATGCCTAAGGTTTTATAATATGCAACAGCTTCGCATAAGCACATAACAGCTACGATTCCGTCTTTATCTCTAGCGTGTGTTCCTATTATGCAACCATAACTTTCTTCATAAGAAAATACACAATCATAAGTTTTTTGCTCTTCAAAATCTCTTATAACTTTTGCAATATTTTTAAATCCTGTTAATGCTTCAAATAATGCTACATTGTAAGATTTACATATAGCATCTGTTAAATTAGAAGATACTATAGATTTTATAACTGCTGCATTTTTTGGTAGTGTATTTGTTGCTTTCTTTTGAGATAAAATATATTCACAAACTAAATTTCCTGTCATATTTCCATTAAATTGAATGTATTCTCCAGTTTTTGTATCTTTTACATATACACCTAATCTATCTGCATCTGGATCGTTTGCTAGAACAATGTCTGCGTCTTTTTCTTTTGCAAGTTTTAGAGCTAGTTCAAAAGCATTTGGGTCTTCTGGATTTGGATAAGATACAGTAGGGAAGTTTCCATCAGGTAATTCTTGTTCTTTTACAACAAATACATTTGTAAATCCAATTTCTTTTAAAATTCTTTGAACTAGTACGTTTCCTGTTCCATGTAAAGGAGTGTATACTATTTTTATATTATTTGCTTCTTGTTTAATTAGCTCTGGGTGAACTAACAATTTCTTTAATTCGGCAATATACTTATCATCAATTTCAGTTGATATTACATTATATAATCCCTGTGCTTTAGCATCTTCTAAAGAGATAGTTTTTATTTTTGAATAATCTTCTATAGCATTTACCTCATTAATAATTCCAGTATCGATTGGTGCAACAATTTGAGCACCATCTTCCCAATATACTTTATATCCGTTGTATTCAGGTGGATTATGACTAGCAGTAATTATAATACCAGATATACAACCTAAATTTCTAATTGTAAAAGACAACTCAGGAGTAGGTCTCAAAGAATCAAATATATAAGTTTTAATTCCATTTGCATTCAAACATAAAGCAGCATAATCACTAAATTCTTTAGACATATGTCTTGAATCATAAGCTATTGCTACACCTCTTGATTGACCATTATTTTTTATTATAAAATTGGCTAATCCCTGCGTTGCTTTACCAACTGTATAGATATTCATTCTATTTGTACCAGCGCCAATTATACCTCTAAGGCCTGCTGTTCCAAACTCTAAATCTTTGTAAAATCTGTCTTGAATTTCAGCTTCATTTCCAGAAATACTAAGTAATTCTTTTTTAGTTGCTTCATCAAACAATGGGTTATTGCACCATTGCTCATATTTTTCTTTATAATCCATATTTTTTTCTCCTTCCCAATGCGGGTCGATGTGGGCATCGACTCCTACAATTTCTTGTGAAAATTCAAATATAACTCTCTTGCAGTTTCTGGGCTGTCTGTTCCAGTTGCATTTTTTACAGGAGCAAATTCTTCTTCTCTTTTTACTCTTAATATAACCATATCATCTAAAGTACTAAATGCATCAAATATAAATGCTTCAAACTTATATGCATTTGGTTGATTAGATGTAATTATTTGTTTGTTTTCGTCCATGTAAGAAGCTTTTTTAAATGCAGAATGATAAGGTAAACTATTTTTACTAATTGCTTCAAGTGCTTTTATATTAAATAAATTACACAAAATATGAGATTCTCCAAAAACTAATTCTCCATTTTCATCTCTTGCATTTGCCATTTCTTCTGTTATTTCTGTATATTCAACAACACTAGGTTTTCCATTTCTCTTACAAAATACACCAACTTTTTCTTTAGGTCCAGCTTTAACTAATGATTTACCACCTGCTAAAGTATTTTTAGTCATACATAATCCCATAAGAATAGGGTCAACCATTTTTACTAAAACATTATCTACACCGCCAATAAAAATCCATTCAATTCCATTAGATTTCATATCTTCTAAAACATTGTTCTTAAACATAGATTCAAAAATTCCACCATGACCATTAGCAGCCAATTTTACAGTTCCATTTTCATTTAAAAGAATTTTGCCATCTGTACTAAGCATAGGTAATTCACCTTGCTTGAAGAAATGAACAGCATCTTTAGGGTATCCAAAAAAATTATGCTCTTCAAAGAAATTTATAGTAGCTGAATTGTTTTCATTACTTGTCATTAAATACCAAGGAATAGTAACTCCGTAAGTATTTTTTGCTAAAATTAAAGTATCACAAAGAATTTCAAAAATAGACTTATGACTGTCTAATCCTAAATCAAAAGTTCCTTTTGGACCATTATGTCCAAGTCTTGTACCTTGACCACCAGCCATTGTAACAACTGCTAATTTACCAGCTTTTATTGCTTCTAACCCTTTTGAATAGTACAAATCTAAATCAGCTTGAGGTAATTTAGATTTATCTACATAAGGAATAGGTTCAATAGTATTGGTATCAATTTCAATTTCTGCTTTAGTATTTTTATACAAGTTAGCCATTAGTTCAAAATCAATATCTAAAATTTGATTTAATAATAACTCTTTATTTTCAGGAGTTAAATCATCAAAATAAGTAAGTAAATGCTCTTGATTATATTTTTTTAATAATTCTTTTACCTTAACAAGTTTTTCCTCCATTAAAAAAACTCCTTTCCATATATTTTAAATTGCTTACATATTATACCAATAAAAAGATTTAGTCAAGTAGGGAACGACGCCTCTGTCATTCCATGGTCGTAGGGAACGACGCCCTCGTCGTTCCGTCACTCCGAAGGCATACCCAATATATCTACACAAAAAAATCAAACAAAATTAAAAAATACTATTTTCAAAATTCAATTACCGTGTTATAATACAAAATATCTTATACCAAATGGTATTAAGGAGGATGTTTAAATGATTTTTAAGGACTACTATAAAATACTAGGATTAGAAACAAACAAAGTAACTCCAGAAGAAATAAAAACAGCATATAGAGAACAAGCAAAAAAATATCATCCAGATGTTAATGTTGGAGATAAACGAAGTGAAGAAAGATTTAAAGATATAAATGAAGCATATAAATTACTAAGTCAATCACAAAGCAAAAGAAAATATGACAGACAATGGTATAATTATATTGGCAAAAAAAAGGCAAAAGAAGAAAATAAAAATGGAGAAGAAAAGGCTTCAAGTGAAATTTTTTCAATGTTTTTTGGATCAGAACAAAAAAAAGAGGAAACAACCAAGAAAAAAACAACTAAAAATCCTATTAAAGGAGAAAATATAGAAACAGAAATAAATATTTCAATAGAAGAAGCATATTATGGTAGTGAAAAGAAAATATCCCTAAGAGCAATAGATGGAAAAATGAAAACATTTACAGTAAAAATTCCATCAGGAATAAGAAATAGCGAAAAAATACGATTAATAGGACAAGGAAAAAATGGCTTAAATGGTGGAAAAAATGGTGATTTATTTATAAAAATCAATATAACTGGAGATTCAAAGTTTCAATTAAGTGGTAATGACTTGCAAACAGATTTATTCTTATCACCTTGGGAAGCAGCACTAGGCAGTAGAGTCAGTATAAATGGAATAGATGAAAAAGTTTCTTTATATATACCACCAGGAATTCAAAGTGGAGAAAAAATC
Source organism: uncultured Clostridia bacterium (assembly GCA_947629555.1). Lineage (GTDB taxonomy): Bacteria > Bacillota > Clostridia > TANB77 > CAG-508 > CAKPQL01. The sequence continues at coordinate 4,102 of CANRED010000013.1, forward strand.
AGAATACCACAAAAAGGATATAAAGACGGAAAAGGTGGTAGGGGAGATTTAGTTGCAGAAATAAAAACCGTGGTGCCAAGAAAATTAGCAGAAAACGAAAAAGAACTATTTGAAAGATTAAAAGAAATATCAAAATTTAATCCGAGAAAAGATTAATAAATGAATATATACAGGTCGCATATCATGCGACCTGTACCAATTAATTTACATAATTAATAAAAAATATTGACAATCCCTATATATATGAGTTATAATAATTATAGTTGTGACACAAAAGATAAAACTAAAAATGTAGAAGAGGGGTGCAATAAATGGAGGAATTTTTACAAGGAAAACATTTTAGCATTACAGATCCTCAAAACGTAAGTACAGTAATATATCAAATAAAAGAAACTGAAAAGGAGTATTTAAAAGATTCTCCTAAATATACAGTTGAAAGACTTGATTATACAGAAGAAATAGTTGGACAAAACACAAAGAAAACATTTTTTGTTGACGAGCCACATCCGGAAGGAGATAAGTTGGTTATTCTTTCATTTGGTAAAGAAAAAGTGGTTGTAAATATGGGAATTCTCGAAGAAGACAGAGTAAGAATTTCTAAAAAACCAGTTCCAATGAATTTTAAAACTTTATATAATGAACAAGAAACAGAATATAAAGAATTTACATATACGCCTAATTTAAAAAGGCCAATATCAATTATAGACCCAGAAACAACAGAAGAAGTAAAACCTATTTTATATATGGATGAAAATACTAATGAAATAAAAGGAAAATGCAAATTAAAACCATATAAAAGTTACTTTGCATTTGAAATAAAAGAAGATAAAACTAAGCGAGATTCGTAAGGAGGATAATTAATATGTCAATTGAAATAGGAAGAACAAAAAGTACACAAAAGCAAAGTAAAATAGAAATTACATTTTTAAATACAGCGTTAGGAAAAGAAGGAAAATTATTAGATGATATAACAGAAGGAAAAAGCATATTAGAATATTCTCTACAAGAAGCCGAAATGAGTATAAAACTTGAAGATAATGGAATAGATAAAGATGGAAATAGATACGATTTAAAAACAGGTTTATTAATAAGCCAAAAAGGTAACACACAAAAACCTAAAAATAAAAAGGCAAATATTAAAGATGAGAGAAATGACGATATGACACACTAAGGAAAAGGTGATAATATATGGGATATAAATTTAAAGGAGCAGTAAAAAAGTATAAAGGTAAAATAGCTGCAGCAATAATACTATGGCTTGTATTAACCATAGTATTTATTTGTCCTTTAGCATTAGGACTTAGAGATTCACTTTACGAAGGAAATGGATGGAATAGTGCAAACTTCTTTGAAACTTTTGGAAACAATATAGTTAATCCATTCGGTGCATTTGCAAAGTGCTTTTCAGCAGATTACCTAGGAACCTTTTTTGACTGCTTTAAATTTTATACATTAATATACGCAATTTTCATGTTAATAGGATTTTTAAAAGGAATGCCAAAAAATGAATATGAGAACATTGAACATGGTTCAAGTGATTGGAGCATAAATGGAGAACAATATAAAATATTAAGTCCAGACAAAGGAATAATATTAGCAGAAAAAAATTACTTACCGGTGGATAAAAGAGGAAACATAAATGTATTAGTAGTCGGTGGTTCAGGTTCTCGGAAAATCCGCATCTTATGTTATACCAAATGCTTATCAATGTTTAGGTTCTTACGTATTTACAGATCCAAAAGGCGAATTATATGATAAAACTGCTGGATACTTAAAATCACAAGGATATGATATAAAAGTATTCAATCTAGTAAGACCACAAAATAGTGATGGATATAACCCTTTAATGCATATCGCAAGTGAAATAGATGTAGATATTATTGCACATACAATAGTAAAAGGACAAGGAGAAGCATCAGAAAAGGCAGATCCATATTGGGAAGATATGGCAGAAATGCTATTAAAAGCATTAATATATTTCTTAATGGCAGTTCGTCCAGACGAAGAACAAAACTTAGCAAGTTGTGCGGAATTAGTAAGAGCGGCAAATAGTAGTTCAAATGGGAATTTACTAACAGAACTAATGAATCAATTACCTTATGATCACCCTGCTAGAATGAACTATAAATCTATTGAAATAGCGCCAGAAAAAACTTATGGATCAATATTAAGTACATTACAATCAAAATTAGGTAAATTCGATTCAAAAGAAATTGCAGAGTTAACATCAACAGACACAATAAATTTCGAAGATATAGGAAAAAAGAAAACAGCATTATATGTAATTTCATCAGATACACATGGTGCTTATGACTTCTTACTTACAATATTCTTTTCTCAAATGATACAGCAATTATATGATTTCGCTGATGAAAATGGTGGATCATTAGAAATGCCTACATATTTTATTTTAGATGAGTTTGTAAATATTGGTAGAATACCAGATTTCGATAAAAAAATATCAACAAGTAGAAGTAGAAAAATATCATTTAGTGTTATTCTACAAAACTTAGACCAATTAGAAGCGGTATATGAAAAATCACATGAAACTATAATGGGTAACTGTGATACACATCTTTTCTTAGGAAGTAACTCACAAAAAACAGTTGAATATTTTTCTAAAGCACTAGGAGAAAAAACATTAGTAAGAGATAGTGTTTCAGTAAATAGAAATAAAGACAACTGGAAACAAGGGTCTAGTGTATCAGATCAGTTACTGGGAAGAGCATTACTTACACCAGATGAACTAAGAAGATTAGATAATGATATATGTATAATATATGAAAAAGGCGTAAAACCAATAAAAGCAAATAAGCATTATTACTTTAATGATAGAGCAACAGTAAACAAATTAGAATCAACTGCTATGCGTCATAATGATATGCCTCCTATAGATAGAGGAAAATGGAGAAAATACAATCCATATAATCCATATAGGGAAGATGAAGAAGAAAATAAACAAGTAGATACAAAAATAGAATCATTAGATGATTTATTTGATGAACCAGAAGAAAAGGAAGTTAAAGAAGAAAAAACAACAAAACAAAATGATATAGAAGCACCTATATTACCACAAGATAATTTTGCTGAAGATAATGAAAAGAAAGATGATGCTGACCTACAAAAAGAATTAGAATCAAAATTTGATGAGCTTTTTGGAGCATTTGAAGATGACGGACAATAAATTAAAATAAATATATCCAATTATTAAAGCATTGCATAAAATAACTCTAGGAGGAGTATTTTATGGGATGCTTTAATAATTTATCTGGGTGTGAATTAGTTGCACTTGCAAGTATAGTTGCAATAAAAATTTCAGAAGGATTATCTGTAGACGAAATAAATACATTAGGAAATTTCTTTTCAGCACTAGGAGATAATTTAAATACTCTTGCTTCCCAACTGTAGGGGTCGATACCCTCGTTATTTCGTGGTTGTAGGGAACGACGCCCTCGTTATTTCGTGGTTGTAGGGAACGACGCCCTCGTCGTTCCGTCACTCCGAAGGCATACCCAATACACAAAAAATGGCATCCATGCCCCTTGCCTCCCTTATTCAAGGGAGGTGGCACGGAGCGCCGGAGGGTTCTATTTAAATCTTATACAAAACATTTGACTATACCAAACATATATGATAAACTGTAAAAACAAAAGTTCTCTATAAAGGAGGTAACAAAAGTGAAATTCATACATATAGCAGATATGCATTTTGATGCACCTTTCACCATATTAAGCCAAAAAAAAGACTTAGGAGATTTAAGAAGAATAGAACAAAGACAAGTATTTAAAAAAGTAATAGATTATATAAAAAGCGAAAATATACCATATTTATTCATATCAGGCGATTTATATGAGCATGAATATGTAAAACATACAACTATAGAATTTATAAACAATTTATTCAAAGAAATACCAAATACAAAAATATTTATAACTCCTGGAAACCATGATCCATACATAAAAAACTCATATTATAGTACTTTTAATTGGAATGATAATGTAAAAATATTCAAAAACGAAATAGAAAAATACGAAGACGAAAACATTACTGTATATGGATATGGTTTTGGAGATTTTACCAATATGGGAATAGATATAGAAAAAATAAATATAGATACAAATAAAATAAATATACTAGTAATACATGGAAGCATAGATTCTAGCAAAACTTTAGACTTACAATATAATCCAATGAAAAGCTACATATTAAAAAGTAAAAATTTTGATTATGTTGCATTAGGTCACATTCATAAAACCAATTATGCAGAAGGAGAAAACATTGTATATCCTGGCTCAACTATATCTTTAGGTTTTGACGAATTAGGAGATCATGGAATGATAGTAGGAGATATAGAAAAAAATAAATTAAAAATAGAATTTAAAAAATTAGATGATAGAGAGTTTATAGAAAAACAACTAGATATTACAGATATTTATTCAAAAGAAGAGTTAATTCAAACTATTAATTCACAACAATTAAAAGAAAAAAATATGTATAAAATTATATTAATAGGTAAGAGAAATTTTGAAATAAATTTAAATGATATACAAAAATCAATATTACTAGATAATATAATAAAAATAAAAGACAAAACACAAAGTAATTATAATTTAGAGGAAATATCAAAAGAAGAATCTCTAAAGGGAATATTCGTAAAAACAATGCTACAAAAATTAAATGACGAAAATTATAATAAAGAAGAAATAGAAAAAGCAATAGAAATAGGACTAAATGTACTATAAAATAATGAAAAGGAGAAACCTTATGCATATTAATAATTTAAAAATTAATGGCTATGGAAAATTAGAAAAAAAAGAAATTGAATTACAAAAAGGAATAAATATAATAAATCGGAAAAAATGAAAGTGGTAAAAGTACATTATTAAACTTTATATCTTCAATGTTTTATGGCGCATCAAAAAACAAAAATGGAAAAGACATATCAGATTACGAAAAATACAAACCATGGAATGCAGAAGAATTTTCAGGGAAAATAAAATATACTTTAGATAATGGAAAGCAGTATGAAGTTTTTAGGGATTTTAGTAAAAAAAATCCAAAAATATACAATGAAAATTTAGAGGATATATCAAATAATTTTAACATAGATAAAACAAAAGGAAATCAGTTTTTTATAGAACAAACAGGAATTGACGAAAACCTATTTTTTAATACAATGACAGTTTGTCAAGATGAAGTAGTTTTAGATAGTTCTAAACAAAATACTTTAATACAAAAAATTACAAATGTAGTTTCTTCAGGAGATGATAACACATCTTACAAAAAAACAATGGATAAATTAAACAAAAAATTGTTAGATGAAGTAGGAACTTCTAGAACTACAGAACGACCAATAAATATAATTGAAGAAGAAATAAAACACATAGAGACAGATAAAAATGAATTAGAACTATACAAAATGCAAACACAAAATATAGAAATACAAAGCAATGAAATAAAAAACAGATTAGAGCAAATAGAAACTGAGTTAAATATATTAAAAGAAATAAAGGAATACAAACAAGCAGAAATACTAGAAGAACAAAGAATAGGAATAAATACAACTAAATTAAATGAGTATAATAATAAGCTAAGTGAATTGCAAAGACCAACTACCAGTCAGACTAAAAAAGCATTAAATCCAATAATAGTGTTACTGATTGATATTATCATTATAGGTGGTAGTGTATTATTAAAAAATGCTATTTTAAGTACATGTATAGGAATTATCCTAGGAATATTGTTTATCATTAATTATTGTAGTTATAATAAATATAAAACTAATATAGCTAAACAAAAAGAAGAAAATATAAAGTATAATAAAGAACTAGAATTTATACAAGAAAATATAAAACAGTGTAATGATGAAATTAAATTAGATAGAGAAAATATAGAAAAAAGGCAAAACGAGGAAAAAGAAAATATAAAATCTAAGTATGGAAATATTGATAATTTAGATGAATACATAGTAGAAGAGCTTAGTCAAGTAACAGAAAACATTGAGAAAAAGCAAAAAGAATATAATGAAATTATATTAAAAGATAATACAATGAAAATACAAAAGAATAACATATTAGAAAAACTAGAGAATTTATCAAAGCAAGAAGAGCGTTTACAATATTTATATGAACAGCAAGCAGAGTTAAAAACACTTGCAAATTCAATAAACCTTGCACAAGAAGGCTTAGAAGAAGCATATACAATAATGAAAAACACAGTAACTCCGAAATTTACCGATGAATTAACAAGTATAATAAAAAATATTACCAAGGAAAAATATAAAAAAGTAAAATTCAACGATAGTGAAGGACTTACAGTAGAATTAGAAAATGGAGAGTATGTAAATTGTAGCAAACTAAGCATAGGAACGATAGACCAAATGTACTTAGCTCTAAGGCTATCAATTTTAAACGAAATAAGCAAAGAAACAATGCCAATAATATTAGATGAAGCCTTTGTATATTACGATAGTGATAGATTAGAAAATATATTGAATTATATTGCAAAAGAATATAAAGAAAAACAAATAATAATTTTAACTTGCACTAATAGAGAAATAGATGCGTTAAATAATTTAAAAATACAATATAATCTAATAAATCTATAATCTTGCCTCCCACTTGGGCCATACCCCAAATAAATTACATACATCCATGCACCTTGGCTCCCTGCTGTAGGGGTCGATGCCCACATCGACCCGTCACTCCGAAGGCATACTCAATACACAAAAATGGCATCCATGTACCTTGGCTCCCTTATATAAGGGAGCTGTCACCGAAGGTGACTGAGGGTTCTATGCATAAATACTTGTGTTTTTTACCAATATATAGTATAATAATAAAGTTAAAATGTATAAAGGAGAGGCTATTATGTTTCAAAAATTAGAAGACGTAGAAAAAAGATACGAGGAATTAAATGCCAAAATTAGTGACCCAGAGGTAATTTCTAATCAAAACGAATGGAAAAAACTAATGAAGGAACATGCAGAAATAACAGATATAGTAGAAAAATATAGAGAATATAAAAAAGTAAATAAAGACTTAGAAGATGCAAAAGCTATGCTAGAAGACAAAGAATTAAGAGAACTAGCCGAATTAGAAATAGAAGAGGCAAAAGAGAAATTGCCTAAAATAGAAGAAGAATTAAAAATATTATTAATTCCTAAAGATCCAAATGATGACAAAAACGTTATATGCGAAATTAGAGGTGGTGCTGGAGGAGAAGAAGCAGCACTATTTGCAGGAACTTTATTTAGAATGTACTCAATGTATGCAGAATCTAAACATTGGAAAATAGATGTTATGAACGAAAACGAAACAGAACTTGGTGGATATAAGGAAATAACATTCATGGTAACAGGAAAAGGAGCATATAATAGACTAAAATTCGAAAGTGGAGTACACAGAGTACAAAGAGTTCCAGATACAGAATCAAGCGGAAGAATACACACATCAACTGCGACAGTTGCAGTATTACCAGAAGTAGAAGATGTAGAAATAGAAATAAACCCAGCAGATATAAAAATGGATGTATATAGGGCATCTGGTGCAGGAGGACAACACGTAAACAAAACATCTTCAGCAGTAAGATTAACTCACATACCTACAGGAATAGTTGCAGAATGTCAAACTGAAAGATCACAATTACAAAACAGAGAATATGCAATGAGACTATTAAAATCAAGATTATATGAAATAGAACAAAGAGAAAAGGAAGAAAAATTAGCAAAAGAAAGAAAAAGTCAAGTTGGAACAGGGGATAGAAGTGAAAAGATAAGAACATACAACTATCCACAAGGAAGAATAACAGATCATAGAATAGGTCTTAGCATATATCAAATGGAAAATTTCTTAAATGGTGATTTAGATGAAATGATAGATAGCTTAATTGCAACAGACAGAGCAGAAAGATTAAAAGGTGAAGAATAAGAAAAGTGGCGATGCCACTTTTTTTGTTGCGTAGAAAAATCGATGAAAACTTAATAAAAAATAAATATTAAATATAATGAAACTTTTAAAATGAGGAAACAACTCTTTTATTTAGAATAAATTAATAATTACTATAAAGGAGAAAAAATGGAGGAATTAGTAGTCAGAGCAAAACAAGGAGATTTAACTGCTTTAGAAGAAATTATTATATCTATGAAAAACGATTTATATAAGATTGCAAAATCTAGATTTATCAATAATGAAGATGCAGAAGATGCTGTACAAGAAACAATAATATCAGTCATAAAATCCATTAAAAAAGTACAAAAAGTAGATAGCTTTAAATCGTGGATTATAAAAATATTAATAAACAAATGCAATACAATATATAAAAAAAGAAAAAAATCTAGTATTTATATTGATGAAATAGAAATATCAGATACACCAATAGAAACTAATAATGATTTTGACAATGATATGGATTTTTATTTGATGCTAAAAGGTTTAAATTATAAAGAAAAACTTATTATAATTCTTTTTTACTCACAAGATTATTCAATAAAAGAAATCAGTAAAATGCTGAAAATGAATGAAAATACAGTAAAAACAAATATGTTTAGAGCAAAAGCGAAGATAAAAAATAATTATATTAAGGAGGCGTAAAATGGACGACTGGGATATAAAAATACAAAAGATAATGAAAGCTAAAATTCATGAGCCAGAAGATTATGAACAAAAAATATTAAATACAATAAGAACAACAAGTGATGAAGAGAAAGCTAGTAGATTTATTATAATGAAAAAAGTTCTGGCTACAGTTGGTATAAGTTTAATTTTGGTATCAGGCATAGTATATGCAATAAATATAAAAAGTACAAATAAATCAGACAGAGGATTAGGAAATGGTGTTGAAACTGCAATAGATAATGGATACATTGAAGAAGTAGATAAAGATTTTACTAGTATTAATGATATAAATGCAAATATTAAAATGGAAAATATACTTATGGATGATACTAATTTAAGTGCAAGACTTATAATAGATTTTGAAGATGAAATAAGTAATCAAATAAATATTGACAAAGTTTATGAAATAGAATTAACAGATTTAATAGTGCGAGATGAAGAAAATCGTATATTACATGGTGGAAGTGATGAAGAAAGATTTAAAACTTACTGCATAGAAAATAATTTAAATTACACTTTTGGGCAAATTAATGAAAATTACGTAGGTAGTGGAGTGCAATGCTTTATAGAGGATAAAGGAAATAATAATATTAGATTAATGTATAATATGATTGCAAATAACTTTCCAAAGTCTAAGAAGTTATACTTTTCACTTACAAAAATATTAATGAAAGTATCAGAAGGTAATAGCTATTTGATAAATGGAGACTGGCAAATTGAAATAGATGTACCAGAGGAAATGTATAATAGAACAGAAGAGTATTATAAAGTAAAAAGTTGCGATAATGAAGACTTTGATGTATATACAGCAAAAGTAACAAATACAGGATTTGAAATTGGTGTTATTATTTCTAATATAGAAACACCAAAAACGGATATGCAAAAATTAAGAAAATATGGTAAAGTAAATGATGATTATAGTAATGGAAAAATTTCTTATGAGGAAGCAATGGAATACGTAAATTGGTATGCTAACTGGTTTGATTCAATGCATCCTATAGCTACAAGTGACCATAATTTTAAAAAGGAAAAAATAGATGCTTCTTATGTACAAAATGCAGAAGGAAAGACATTTAATTGTAGTTTTAGCCCTTCAAGAAATGCTACAACAGTTTTTTTAGATGGAAATAAATATGATTTTTATGAAACATTTGAAATGACTAAATATGATGCAACAGATAAAATAAAAGTAGTATTATATTATTACGGAACACCCGTAACGATAGAACTAGAAAAAGTAAAATAAAAATTAATCATAAAACTCTTTAATAATAAATAAACTATTAATAAATTTATTATTAAGGAGTTTTTTATTGTGGAAGCATTAATTAAAACTACATTAGCTGGTTTGTTTTTTGGAACTTTTGGAACGACAATAGGAGGAATTATAGGAGTTACATTTAAGAACACATCAAATAAATTCTTGAGCTTTATATTAGAATTTGCTGCAGGACTTATGATTTCAATAGTATGTTTTGACTTAATACCAGAGGCTTTAGAACTATCTTCATTAACATACACAATAGTTGGAATTATAATAGGCGTTGTAAGCATGATTATATGTGACAACCTTATCAAAACAAAATACAATGATAAAAAGGTAAGAAGTATAAAAAATTCAAATTCATTATTAAAAACTGGTATAGTAGTAGGAATAGGATTAGCACTACATAATTTTCCAGAAGGTTTAGCAATAGGATCAGGATTTGAAGCATCAATAAAATTAGGGTATTCTCTAGCAATAGCAATCCTTCTTCATGACATTCCGGAAGGTATTTCAATGTCTGTTCCAATGAGGTATGGCGGAATGAATAAGACTAAAGTTGTAGTTTATACATTGTTATCAGGTGTAACAACAGGAATAGGTGCATTTTTTGGAGCCTTGCTAGGTAGTATATCAACAGGTGTAATAAGTATATGCCTAAGTTTTGCTGCAGGAGCAATGTTATACATAGTTTCAGGAGAATTAATACCAGAATCAAAAAACTTATACAAAGGAAGGTTTGCATCTCTTGGAAATATATTAGGATTTGTAATGGGAATATTAGCAATGAATTTATAAATATACCAAATAAATTTTCTTGCATAACTAATTCAAGTAATGTTATAATACAACAATAGGAGTGATACAAGTTGAAAAAAATAATGTTTATTTGTACAGGAAATGTATGCAGGAGTGCTATGGCAGATGGACTAATGAAAAAATTAGTAAAAGACACAAAAAAAGATGTACAAGTTTATTCTTGTGGAATATTTGCAGAAGATGGAGAAGGACCAACATACAATGCACAAGAAGCAATAAAAGAATATGATGTTGATTTAAAAGGACATAAAGCAACTAATATAAGAAATTCCCAAATAAAAGATATGGATATAATATTATGTGCGACGGTATCACATAAAAATAACGTAATAATGATGTATCCAGAATTAAAGGACAAGGTATTCACAATAAAAGAATATGCAGGATTTGATAATAATGATTTAGACATACCAGATCCATGGGGATATGATATAGAAACTTATAGATTTTGTGCAGCAAGCATAAATAAGTGCTTACAACGAATTATAGAAAAACTTTAATTTATATTTGAAGAAAATTGAATTTATACTTCGGAAGGAATGAAATAACAAATGGAAGAACAGTTGAAAGAACTAAACGATAAACAATATGAGGCAGTTGTAAATACAGATGGACCATGCTTAGTAATTGCAGGAGCAGGTAGTGGAAAAACAAAAGTATTAACATATAAAATTGCATATTTAATAAAAGAGAAAAATATAAAACCATGGAATATATTAGCAATAACGTTTACAAATAAAGCAGCAAATGAAATGAAACAAAGAGCAGAAAACCTAATAGGGGATAATGTAAAAGACATGTGGATAGGAACCTTCCACTCAATTTGCGTAAAAATATTAAGAAGATACATAAATACAATAGGCTATGATTCATCATTTGTAATATTCGATACAACAGACCAAAGAAGCCTTATAAAAGAATGCTTAAAAGAATTAAATATAGATGACAAATTATTTACAGATAGATCAGTATTAGCTGAAATAAGTAATGCAAAAAATGAAATGCTAGAGCCTAGTGCTTATGCAGTAAAGGCAAGTGGAGATTACAGAAAAGAAAAAATTGCTACAATTTATGAAATGTATCAAAAAAAATTAAAAATAAATAATGCACTAGATTTCGATGATATAATTAATTTAACAATAAAAGTTCTAACAGAAACGCCAGAAGCCCTAGAGTATTATACAGAAAAATTTAAATATGTATTAGTAGACGAATATCAAGATACAAATAAGGCACAATTTATGCTAATATCAATCCTTGCAAGTAGACACGGAAACATTACAGTTGTTGGAGATAACGACCAATCAATATATTCATTTAGAGGAGCAGATATAACAAATATACTAAATTTTGAAAAAGACTTTCCAGGTGCAAAAATAATAAAACTAGAGCAAAACTATAGATGTACAGGAAATATATTAAATGCAGCAAATGAGGTTATAAAGCACAATGTTGCAAAATACAAAAAAACTCTATGGACAAAAAACGAAAAAGGTCAAACACCTAAGTTCTATCAAGCAAGAGATGAATACGATGAAGCAACATATATAGTAAATGAAATAAATCATTTAAAAAGGGAAGAATATTATAAATACTCAGACTTTGCAGTATTATATAGAATGAATACACAATCTCGTGCAATAGAAGATATTTTAAGAAGAGAAAATATACCATATAAAATTGTAGGAGGACTAAAATTCTACGAAAGAAAAGAAATAAAAGATGCAGTTGCTTATTTAAGATTAATACACAATCCAGCAGATAATCTAAGCCTAAAAAGAATTATAAACGAGCCTAAAAGAGGAATAGGAAAAACAAGCTTAGATAGCGTAGAGCAAATTGCAGAACAAAATGGCATATCAATGTATGAAGTAATAAAAAAAGCAGAACAATTTGGGCTAAATAGAGTATATGTAAACTCTAGGGAATTTGTAAATACAATGGAAGAGTTAATACAAGAAAAAGAAAATTTATCAATATCAGAATTAATTAAAGTAATGCTAAATAAAACAGGCTACACTCAAGCACTAGAACTAGAAAATACAGTAGAAGCGGAAAATAGAATAGAAAACTTAGAAGAATTATTAACGGTTGCAATAGAGTTTGAAGAACAATATGCAGAGAATACATTAGCTGAATTTTTAGAGAATATTACACTTTCAAGTGATGTAGATGATATGGAAGAAACAGATAACTCAGTTACTTTAATGACACTACATAGTGCTAAAGGATTGGAGTTTGAAGTAGTATTTTTAGTTGGAATGGAAGAAGGTATATTTCCAAGTTCACGTTCAATAGGTGAGCAGAAGGAATTAGAGGAAGAAAGACGTTTATGTTATGTTGGAATAACAAGGGCTAAAACATATTTAAACTTAACATGTGCAAAACAAAGAACAATATTTGGTTCTACTAGTTGTAATGTAATATCTCGATTTATAAAAGAAATACCAGAAGAATTATTAGAAGGATTTATCGAAGAAGAAACTAAAAATAATGATACATCTAGGGAATGGACGTATGGAAATTCCTCAATAAGTTCATACAAAAATGTTAACTATACAAATTCAGTAAAAACTAATAAACAATCTGCGTTTGCCTTTAGAACAGCAGAAAGTTTTCTTAAAAATATAGCAGCAAAATCACAAGAAACAAATATAGATTTAAGTAAATATAAAGCAGGATGCAGAGTTTATCATAAAAAATTTGGAGAAGGAACAATAAATTCCGTAGAACAAGAAGGAGACGATTTAAAAGTAGATATATCTTTCGACAAAGTAGGAAAGAAACGCCTAATGGCAAAATTTGCAGGTTTAGAAATAATATAAAAAATCCCCTGCCTCCCTATTGTAGGGAACGACGCCCTCGTCGTTCCGTGCTCCGAAGCCATGCCCAAATAAATTATATGCATACATGACCCTTGCCTCCCTTACATAAGGGAGGTGGCGCGAAGCGCCGGAGGGTTCTTTTTTTGCTTAAAAATGAATAAAAAACAAAAAAATGTTAATAATATAAACAAATTAACTTTGGAAAGGAAGGATAAAAATGGCAAACTTAACACAAGTAGAACTTCAAAACTTAAGACACCTAATAGGAGCACATGATACATCATATCAAAAATTAAATTCTTATGCATCAAATTGTGTAGATCCACAAGTAAAACAATTATTTACAAAATCAGCACAAGATGCATTAACAACAAAACAAAAATTATTAACATTTTTAAATAATTAGGAGGTAACTAACATGGATGAAAAATATATGGTTAATGACATATTAGAGAGTGTAAAAGCTGAATTAACAACATACCAAGGAGTTATATCAGAAGCAGAAAATACACAATTAAGACAAACAATACAACAGATAAGAAATAATGACGAAGCATTTCAATATGAGTTATACAAAGTAGCGTCAGCAAAGGGATATTACACACCAGCAGGACAAGCAACACAAGACGAAATAAACAAAGTAAGAAATGAAGTAAGTCAATAAAAGACAGGGATTATCCCTGTTTTTTTATTGACTTACTTCATTTATATCGTAGGGAACGACGCCCACATCGACCCGCGCTCCGAAGGCACACCCAAATAAATTATATGTATCCATACCCCTTGGCTCCCTATTGTGTGGAACGACGCCCTCGTCGTTCCGTTGGAGCTGTCACCGAAGGTGACTGAGGGTTTTATTTATGTCTTTAAATTAAATTAAAATATTACAAAACTGTAATAATACTGAAAAATAAGCAACAATCCACATTTTCCCTAAGCAATACAATGGATAAGTAAGAAAAATAAAGAAAACAAGAGAAAAATAAAGAAAATAAAATATAAACGTAAATATCATAAACTAACAATTATTGTCAAAAAAAATAGAATAAGATAAAATATAATAGTTGAAGGAGTGATTAAAATTTTTAGTGTAATGAAAAATATATTTATACATATACGTTCATCATTAAAGATATTATTTCTATTAATTACAAGTGCTATAATAATATTAGCAATTTTCAAATTTGTATATAAGCCAATGTATAGTGTAACATTCAATGGAGAATTTATTGGATATGTACAAGACAAAGATAATTTAGAATATAAAATAAATGAATATATGAAAACTGGTGAAGGAGCAAATGTAGCATACGTAGACATTCCAGTTTTACCTGAATATGAAATGTGCTTATTAAAAAAAGATAAAACTACAAATGATGATGAAATATATAATACAGTAAAATCTACTGGAACTACATACTATAAATATTATGCATTAACAGTATCAGATGAAGAAAAAGTATATGTAGATAGTAAAGAAAAAGCAGAAGAAATAATTCAAAAATTAAAAGATAAAAATAGTACAAATAAATCAAAGCTTGCATATGTAGAAAAATGCGAAACAGAAATGAAAGAATTTACAGATGTAGATACTGCAGTTACAAAATTATATGTTAAACCAGTAGTAAGAGTAGCAGCAGCAACAACAGGAAGCGTTGGAGCTTATGGTGGAACAAACTCATCTGCTGGAGTAAGTATAGGAATGGCTTTAACAAGACCAACATCTGGAGTAATTACATCAAGATTTGGTGTTAGAAGTAGTGGAATGCATACAGGATTAGATATAGCAAACTCATTAGGAACTAATATATGTGCAGCAGCAGATGGAACAGTAAAATTCACAGGTTGGTATGGTGGATACGGAAATCTAGTAATAGTAACACATGGAAATGGTATAGATACATACTACGGACATTGCCAATCAATATTAGTAACAGCAGGGCAACCAGTTACACAAGGACAAGTAATAGCAAAAATGGGATCAACAGGAAATTCATCAGGAAGCCATTTACACTTAGAAGTAAGAGTTAATGGAGTAGCACAAAACCCACAAACTTATGTATATAATTAATAAAAATATGGAACGATAAAATAATCGTTCCATATCTTTTTATTGCATAGGAAAATTAATAAGGGCCGCTTAAATCAAGCGACCCGTTTTTCTGTCTATTTAAAATATTTACAACATGTTTCTATTGAATTATTTTTTATAACAATTTTTCCATATTCACTAAGCTTTTTCTCGAATAAGTCAGAGTTGCTAATATAAGTGCTAAACTCTGCAATTAATGAACAAAAAGATTTTAATAAAGATAAATCTGCTAAAATGTTATTTAATACTAAATAATAAGAATTATTGTATAAATATAATATTGATTTTTTAATTTTCTTTACAATTAAACTACATTTAGAATTATGTAAAAGTGTAGCAAAACTACAGAAATCATCAAAAGTATTAAATTTATATACAGCTAATTTTTTATCAATTTTAGTAGACTTCCTTTTTACAAGAATTTTTCTGTTATTTTTAAGTACATCAGCATCAGGAATTATTCGAGTTACATTTAAAACAAATTTACCATCTGGAGTAGCCAATGCTTCTAACAATATTTTATAGTCATCAGTTTTAAATCCAACCTTTTCTTCTGCCTCTTTTAACATATCAAAGAAAATATCTTGAGCTTCTATAGAATTAGACATAAACGAATGAAAATCTATGTTTTTTTCTTTCAAATCATCAAGGTTTAAAGTAATTCTAATTTTATTTTCAGTAATCTTTTCAATTTTCATCCTTAAAATCCCCCGTTTCACCGATATAAGTGTATATAATAATTATACTACCAAATATACATTATTTAAATGATAAAAATTTGGTAAAAATACCAATTGTAATATATTTAATATATTATATTAAAACAAAAACAAAAAGGTACTCACTAATAATATCATAAATGAAAAAATATTAAAAGCAAAAACATAAAAAAAATACTTAATTTACTTGAAAAATTTATATTTTGAATATATAATATGTAAGAACTTAAAAACTATAAAAAGGAGTAATAAAAATGGCAACAAAAGATAAAAATATATGGATATTGTTATTATTTATATTATCTGGATTAGTAATAGGTGGATTATTAGGAGAAATAGCAAGACAAGTAGATGGACTATGGTGGTTATCTTATGGACAAACCTTTGGAATGACTTCACCATTAGAATTAAATTTAAGCGTAATATCAATAACATTTGCACTAATGTTTAGAATAAATATTGCAAGTATTATTGGTATGGCAATAGCAATATTTGTTTATAGAAAAATATAAAACAATTTTGGGGGCAATTTAATAGAGAGGTAGGAATAAAACATGGCAATAAAATTAAAAGAGCTCCCAATGTCAGAAAGACCATACGAAAAATTAGAAATGTATGGCGCAGAAACTTTAACTAATTCTGAATTATTGGCAATAATAATAAAAACAGGGACTAAAGATGAAACATCAATTATGTTAGCACAGAAAATATTAAGTCTAAAAAATAACAATAGCAAACAAGACTTAAGATTTTTACAAGACATATCAATAAAAGAACTAATGACAATAAAAGGTATTGGAAAAGTTAAAGCAATACAAATCAAAGCAGTAGGAGAATTAACAAAAAGGTTATCCAAGCCAATAAATGATATGAAAATAAAAATAAAAAGTCCCAATGATATAGCAGACTTGTTTATGCAAGAAATGCGATATGAAAAAAGAGAAATGATGAAATTAGTTGTTTTAAATACAAAAAATATAATACAAAAAATTATTAATATTTCTTTAGGGGCTACTAATAGTGTATCAGTTGAACCTAAAGAAATTTTATTAGAGGCAATAAAATGTCAAGCTACTAAAATAATACTAATACATAATCATCCAAGTGGAGACCCAACTCCAAGCAAAGATGATTACAGATTTACTGATAGAATATATGAATGTGCAGATATTATGGGCATAGAACTATTAGATCATATAGTAATAGGTGATGGAACTTTTGTTAGTATATTTAGTAAATGCAAACATTAAATATAAAACATAGTAAATTGGAGGAAAAGGAAATGTTTAAAAAATTTAATTTATTTAATTTTAGTGGAAAAGATATTGGTATAGACTTAGGAACAGCAAATATACTAGTAACTTTAAAGGGAAAAGGAATTGTGTTAACAGAGCCATCAGTAGTAGCGATTGATAGAAGAACAGGTGCTATACTTGCAACAGGACATGAAGCAAAAGAGATGTTAGGAAGAACACCAGACCAAATAAAAGCAGTTAGACCTTTAAAAGATGGAGTAATAGCAGACTTTACAGCAACACAATTACTATTAAAAAATATAATTTCAAAAGTATGTCAAAGATATAATGCAGGTAGACCAAGAGTAGTTGTAGGAGTTCCATCAGGAATTACAGAAGTAGAAGAAAGAGCAGTAGAAGAATCAGTATTAAACGCAGGTGCAAGAGAAGTTTATTTAATAGATGAGCCAATGGCAGCTGCAATAGGAGCTAACTTAGATGTTGCAGAACCAAGCGGAAGCATAATAGTTGATATCGGTGGAGGAACAACAGAAGTTGCAGTAATATCTTTAGGAGGTATCGTAATAAGCCATTCCTTAAGAATAGCTGGAGACGAACTAGATGAAGATATAGTTAATTACATAAAAAGAGAAATGAACCTAGCAATAGGAGAAACAACAGCAGAACAAATAAAAATGGAAATAGGATGTGCTGCACCTCTTATGACAGAAGAAAGTATGGAAATAAGAGGAAGAGATTTAACAACAGGTTTACCAAGAAATGTAACAATTACATCAAGTCAAATAGAAGATGCAATGAAGGATTCTATATCAGAAATTATAGATGTTGTAAAATCAACATTAGAAAAAACTCCTCCAGAATTAGCATCAGATATAGTAGAAAAAGGAATTGTTTTAGCCGGTGGAGGAGCATTAATAAAAAATTTAGACAAGCTTCTTAGCCAAAAAACAAATATGCCAGTGTATGTAGCAGAAAATCCATTAGAATGTGTTGTTAAAGGAACTGGAAAAACTTTAGAGGATTTAGAAAGATTAAAAACAGTATTGATAAACGCAAGACGTCATAGATAAAAATAACACCTTGCCTCCCTTCTGTAGGGAACGACGCCCCGTCATTCCATGATTGTAGGGAACGACGCCCTCGTCGTTCCGTTGCTTCGAAGGTATACCCCATATAATATAGGATTCAAGCAGATTGCAAAAATGTAGGGAACAGACCGGAGCGTCGTTCCGTTACTCCGAAGGTATGCCCAATACAATATCCTATTCAAGGAGAAAACCATGAACAAAAATAAAAAATCCAGTATCATAGGTATAATAATAACAATACTAATATTAATAATATTAGTTGTTGTAACAAATAATAATTCAATACATATAGGAGGTATTGCAAGTAAAATTGTAATGCCTATTCAAAATGGTATTACATATTTAAAAAACAAAATAATAGGAAACAATGAATTTTTTGTAGATATAAAAAATCTAAACTCAGAAAATGAACAACTAAAACAAGCAAACAAAGAGTTAGAACAACAATTAAGAGAGTTAGAAATGATAAAAGCAGAAAATGAAATGCTAAAAGAATATGCAAACCTAACAGAAAAATATTCAGAGTATAGTACAATACCTGCATATATAATAAATAGAAATATTAGCAATTTTAGTGAAGATATAGTAATAAATGTTGGATCAAAAGACGGAATAGAGCCTAATATGTGCGTAATTTCAGAAAAAGGATTGGTAGGATATATAGTATCAACAACAGACACAACATCCAAAGTACAAACTATAATAGATACCTCAACAAGTGTTAGTGCAACAGTAACTACTACTAGAGATAGTATAGTGTGTAAAGGAGTTTTAGATAGCGATACAACTCTAAAAGCAGTATACATTCCTATAGATGCAACACTTGCTATAGGAGATAAAGTTGAAACATCTGGAATGGGAGGAATATATCCTAAAGGAATTACTATAGGTACTATAAAAGAAGTTATAAACACAAAAAATATTGCAGATAGGTATGCTGTAGTAGAAACAGCAGTAGATTTTTCAAAAATAGAAACAGTATTAGTAATAAAATAATAATATAGGAGGTTAAAATGAAGAAAGCACTTGTATATGTAGGAATATTTTTAGCCTTTGTTGTAATATATATTTTACAATCAAATTTATTTACATGGTTTACTATTGCTGGAATACAACCAAATTTATTTATAATTCTAATACTATTTTGCGGATTGTTTACTGGAAGAATATCAGGTCTTATAACTGGAGTTATAAGTGGCATTTTATTAGACTTATTTATACAAGTTGATGTTATAATAGAGCCAATAATGTTAGGAGCATTAGGATTTGCTAGTGGAATATTAGCTAAAAACTTTTCAAAAGAAAATCGATTCAATATAATGATTATGGTAATTTTAACAACTCTATGCTATGAAACCGGAGTATATTTACTTAAAATATTAATATATAGTGTAAACATAGAATTATTATCATTTATAAAAATAATTTTGATAGAAGTTATTTTTAATGCAATGATTACAATAATAATATATCCAATATTCCAATATTTTGGAAAGAAAATAGAAGATCAATTATTTGGGGCAAAAATATTAAGATATTTCTAAAAGAAAGTGGTGAAATAGTGAGAGACGAAGACAAAAACAAATTGAGATATAATATGCTAAATCTTCTAATATATGCTATAGGAATAATACTAATATTAAGATTATTTAATTTCCAAATAGTACATGGAGAAGAATATAGACAGATGTCAAATAATAGATTAACTAGAGAAATAACTGTTACGCCAACAAGAGGAAATATATTAGATAGAACAGGAAATATAATTGTAGGAAACACAATGGGGTTTGAATTACAATTATATAAAAGTAAAATAGATAATGAAGTATTAAATAAAACAATATTAAATGTAATAGAGATTCTTGAAAAAAATCAAGACACATATATAGATACATTTCCGATGGAAATTAATCCTTTTGAGTACACTTATGAAGGAGAGACTTTAAAATCTTGGAAGAAAAGCAACAACATAGATGAGGATGTAAACGCAGAAGAATGCTTTAATATATTTGCTCAAAAATACGAAATAAATAATTATACTACAGAACAAGCAAGAAAAATAATAGCAATTAGATATAGAATACAAACAGAAGGATATAGCAGTACAAAGCCACTAGTAATATCTAAAAACATAAGCAGACAAAGCATAATTGAACTAAATGAGCAAAACAGCAATTTTGCAGGAATAGATATTGTAAGGCAGTCTATTAGAGATTACAAGTATCGGAAAATTGGCATCTCACATAATAGGCTATATGGGTAGAATAGATGAGGCAGAATATAAATCAAGAAACGGCGAGTACGGAATGAACGACTACATAGGAAAACTTGGAATAGAATACATATTCGAAGATTATCTAAGAGGAGAATCTGGAATAAAGCAAGTGGATATGGACATAAATGGAGTAAAAGTAGCAGAGTATGATACGCAAGAAGCCGTACAGGGGTCAGATGTTGTACTAACAATAGATGCGAATTTGCAGAAGGTAACAGAAGATGCACTAGAAAGAAATTTAGAAAAAATGAGAAATGGTAGTTTTGGAGAAAAGTGTGATGCAACAAGAGGTGCAGTTGTTGTTACTAATGTAAAAACAGGAGAAATTCTTGCAATGGTAAGTTTGCCAGATTATGAACCACAGCTATTTTTAAATGGAATTAGCGATGAAAAATGGGCTGAATATCAAGAAAAGAATGCTTTATATAATGTAGCTACTCAAGGAAGTTATGCACCAGGCTCAATATTTAAAATGGTTACAGCAATAGCAGGATTAGAAACTGGAGCAATTACTACAACAGAAAAAATAAATGATATAGGAGTATATCCTTACGGACATCATCCAGAATGTTGGAATAAAGGAGGACATGGATGGATAAATGTATCAAATGCAATAAAGCAGTCATGTAATTTTTTCTTCTATGAAGTCGGATATAGAATGGGAATAGAACAACTTGAAAAATATGCAACTTATTTTGGATTAGGGCAAAAAACTGGAGTTGAAGTATTATCTGAAACATCAGGTACATTGGCTGGAAAAACATATTATGATAAAATAGGAGAAACGTGGTATTTAGGAAACACGCTATCTGCAGCAATAGGACAAGCAGAAAATTCATTTTCACCAATACAAATTGCAAAATATATAAGTATGCTTGTAAATGGAGGAAAAAACATAGATTTAACATTAATAAAAACAATAATAAACCAAGATGGTACACAAGTTTCAGAAGAAGAAATAAAAGAATTTGTAAATCAAAAATTAGGTAGAGTAAATGATGAAAAAGAAGATTTAAATATAAAACAAGAAAATATAGATGCCATACTAGAAGGAATGAGATCTGTTACAAGTGAAAGTGGTGGAACTGCATATTCAATATTTAAGAACTTTAATATAGAAGTAGGAGGAAAAACAGGTTCTGCAGAAGCGGGAAATAAGGTTAATGGCTGGTTTGTTGGTTTTGCACCATTTGATGAACCAGAAATATCAATAGTAGTATTTGTAGAAGGTGGAAAACATGGAAGCTATACAGCAGAAGTTGCAAGAGATATTATAGCAGAATACTTTGGAATGGAATCAGAAAAAATCATAGAAGATAACACAATAAAAACATACAATCAAACAATACAATAAATTATATTTAAAATAAAATTAGGAGGAATAAAAAATGGATAATTTCGTTACTATTAACTTAAAACAAGAAGAAATAATACTAAAAATATCAGAACAAGCTACACAAGAAGAAATAATAAAATGTATGGAAGAGAAAATTCCACAATTAAGTAAAATGTACAAAAAAGAACAAATACCGATAAGTGTAACAGGAAAGGTTTTAAAAGAAAAAGAGATGGAAGAAGTAAAGAATTTAATAAAAAAAGACATAAATGTGGAAGTAAAATTTGATACACCTAAAGAAATGGGACTTTCTGAAATAAAAAAAGTATATGAAAGAGATACAGAAACTTCAGAAACAAAATATTACCGAGGCTCTTTAAGATGTGGACAGAAAGTAGAATTTGAAGGAAGCATAGTAATAATGGGAGATGTAAACGGTGGTGCTGAAGTAATTGCAGGTGAAAACATAATAGTAATAGGAACACTTAGAGGATTAGCACACGCAGGAGCAAAAGGAAATAAAAAAGCAATAATATCAGCAAGCGCAATAGATACGCCACAAATAAGAATAGCAAACCTTGTAAAAGAAGTAGAAAAAGATAGATATCAAGCAAAAAAACTTATATACACTTATGTAAAAGAAAACGAAATAATAATAGAATAGGGAATGACGCCACGTCATTCCATGGTTGTAGGGAACGACGCCCTCGTCGTTCCGTGCTCCGAAGGCCCACCATTAACTTAACAGCAATAAAACCAAAGCAATAAAAAGGCTATTATCTTCTACTCCTTCGCTATACAAGAAAAAAATCAAAGAAATCAAAAGAATATCATCATAATAAAGTTTAACTCCAAACACATCCAAAAACGCATCATTATTACAAATATTATCTTTACAATTATTAGCATTTACAGCTTCATTCTTAATATAGGCATCTTTTTTAAAATTATCATTATGATTATCATTTATTTTATTCTTATTAATTTTATATTTTCTAAACGGATAATTATTAAATCTAAAAAATGGAAATCCAAAATTCATCATCTGTCATCACCATTTGATTTAGAGAAAATATCAATTACTTGCGACATTTTAAAAAATTGTATGTACTGATCAATTTTATTTTTTCTACTATCCTTTAAATAAGGTTTTAGGGAAATAAGAAGTTTCGCTCTAGGGTCATCTTTTGAATTCATTTTATCCATAATAGTCTTAAACTTCATAATAGTTTCAAAGTCAATTCCAGAGTTATCTTGTTCGGTATTATTAGAATTTGTTGCATTTTCAGATTTATCATTGGAACGTGAATTTAACATATTAATTAAATTATTAATTGCTTCTGGGGAGATACTTGAAGTGTTACCAGATGAATTCGTATTTTTATCAGAAGAATTAATGTTAGATAAGATTTTTTGTAAATTTTCTGGGATATTGCCACTATTAACCATAGATTTTAATTTATCAAAAGCATTATCTTCCATAACGGTTACCTCCCTAAACGTAAAAAGTAAAATATGTAAAAAATTACATATTTTTAATCTTCTTTAAAATTTCCTCTTTATTGCCAGATT
This sequence comes from uncultured Clostridia bacterium, assembly GCA_947629555.1. GTDB lineage: Bacteria > Bacillota > Clostridia > TANB77 > CAG-508 > CAKPQL01. The sequence goes on from CANRED010000013.1 coordinate 27,963, forward strand.
CTAGTATTTGACTTGCTTTAGCAATACCTTTTTCTAAATCTTTAGGGTCCATCTTAGATAGCATATCCATTAATTTAGACATATCTGCATTATCCATTAAAATCCATCCTTTCTAATAATATAATTTATGTATCATATACCATAATATGAATAAAAAACAAAAAAGTGACTATACATGAAAATGTAATAAAAATTTAATATTAAAAGATGTATAATTCGACTAAATTCTACATCCGTAAAAAGATATATGGTAAAAAATTAGGAAAAATCTGTAAAAAACGCTTTAAATAACCTCAAAACTATTGACGAATTCACAAAAAAATGGCATAATATAAATATATATATAATTATGGAAACTAATTATTTAATTATATATAATATTAGGAGGTAAAAATATATGCTAACGAAAATTGGTAAAAGTAAAAATTCTCAAAGGGTATTAGCAATAATCTTAATAATAACAATGACTTTTGCGAACCTATTATTCTTAGGAAAAAATTTAATATCTTATGCATTTGAAACGAACTTAGAAATGCAAGGAACGGATACACAGAGTAACAATGTAAAGTTTGATGCATACTTAATTGATAACGGAGGTAATAATACACACTCTGTAATTTTTGATGCAACAAATAATAACAAAATAAACTTATACATTTCTGTAAAAAATGCAGGGTACTTAAAGGAAGCATATATTGATTTTAGAAATGAAAATAATCAAACAGATACTAACTATGAAATATCAAGTAATGATGAAGATACAACTTTAATCCAAAATGTAAATACAAACTTAAAAACAATATCACTAAATTATATAGAAAGTGGAACAGAAGCTATATTAGAAATACCAATCAGTATAGAATTATCAGAATTAATGGATGTAAGCAAGTTAAAACAAAATAGTAAAGTTACATTAAGAGGAATATACGTAAATGAAAAAGGAAAAGAAATAGAAATATCAAAAACAATAAAATTAAACATAGGCTGGACAATAGACACAGAATTAAACTTAGAACAATCAATAACAAAATATATACCATATGAAACTAGTGAAGAATCAGGAGTAATATTACAATTATCTGTTAAAGCAAATCAAAATAGAGATGATGTAGTATTACCAGTAAAATCAAGTCAAATAAAATTAAACGTACCAGAAATAGCAAATACTTTACCAGAAAAAGTAATAGTAATAGCAGATAAAACTTTAGCTACAAATGGAGATAAATTAGAATTTACAGACGAAAATTGGGAATATAATGAACAAGAAAAAACAATTACAATAAATACACAAGGTTACGAAGAAAATGGAAAAGCTTTAGCAGAAATAGGAGAAGACAAATATTTTGTAACATACATATATCCAAGTAATGTATATGAAGCTGTAAGTGAGAGTGAAATAACATTACCTTCTGATATAGAAGCAAAAATGGAATTATATAGTGCAGAAGGAATAATAGAAAAAACAGCAGAATTAAAAGAAAATATAACATTAAATGAAAAACAAGGAGATATAGTTACTTATAATATAGAAGCAATTCAAAAAGAAATATCAAAGGGAAGAATGTATGCAAACTGCAATTCAAATGTAAAAACTTATGATACAGAATATAAAACAGTATTAAAAGCAAATGTATCAAATTATGAAATGGTAGAAAATATAACTATGCAACTACCAACAGATGATTTTATAAGCGGAGAAGATTCATATCCTATATATAATACATATTATAAAGAGCTAACAATAAACAAAGCAAAAATGCAAAAAATATTAGGAGAAGATGGTTTCGTTAATATATCTGATGGAACGAATACATATATAATAAACAAAGATACTCAAGACGTAGATGGAAATTATGTAATAACACTTGAAGAAAAAACATCAAACTTAACAGTACAAACATCAAAACCAGTAGAAGATGAAATATTTAAAATAGATGCTACAAAAGTAATTTCTAAAGATTTAACATATACAAAAAATCAATTAAAAAAAGTAAACGGCTTAAAAGTAAACGTTATGGGCATAAACAATCAAGCAGAATATGATTTAATTAATTTAACAGAAACTAAAACTTATGCAGAATTAGAAATGAGTAATGTAGATTTAGTTTCATTAACAGAAAATAATGCTGTAAACTTTAAAATAATGTTAAATAATAGTAGTGAAGAATCAGACTTATATAAAAATGCGGTATTTGAAATAGCATTACCAAAATATGTAGAAGACATATCTGGAACCGCAAACATACTATATACAAGTGGCTTAACAATAGATAAAATAGAAAAAATTAATACAGAAAATGGAATAATATTAAAAATAACAACAAGTGGTGCTGAAAGTACATTTAGCGATGGAGTACTTACAAATGGTACAGTTATAACAATAGATGCAAATTTAACAATAGGAGAAGTAGAAGAAGATATAACAGAAAAAGTAGTATTTACATATACAAACGAGAATGCAACTGTATATGAAAATGAAGGAATGCAAGAAATAGATGTAAACTTCATAGCAAGACAAAATGTAGGAATGTTTACAACTAATCCAAATACAGAAGTTGACCCACAAGAAATTGATTTAGAGTCAAATGATGACCCAGATGCAAAAGCAACATTAGAAGCAAATACAAAAGTAATGAGCCAAGATGAAGAAATAGCTTCAACAGATTCAATAATAGAAAGAAAAGAAGTAAAATACATAACAACTATAAAAAATACAAGTACAGTTGATGCTAAAGATGTTAAATTAGTTACAAATATAGAAAATGGAAAAATATTACATACAATTCTTAAAATAGTAGATGCAAAGGGAAATGTAGTAACTACAAAAGATCATACAGTAGATAAAGATAATGTAACTACATTTACAGCTAATTGGGAAAGAATACCTGCAGGAGGAAGCGGAATATTAGAATATACAGTGCTTCCAAAAAATGTAGAAGAAATTGAAAACAGTGCAGGTGTTACAACAATAGATGGTCAATATATGAAATTTAATGAAGACGATACAATGACAGCAATCAGTTATGAAGAATATATTGATTATATAAAATTAAGAAATACAGTAGAAGTAACAGCACAAAATTTAGATGAAAAAATAGAAAATAAAGTAAACAATATTATAGATAAAACTGATATAGTAGTAGAATTATTAGGAGATAGTCAAACCACTTTCTTAAATGATTATAAAGTTCAAATAAATTTACTTGTAAAAAATGTATCAGAAGAAGTAATAAATAATGTTGTTATAACACAAGTTATACCAGAAGGATTAGAGTTTATACCATTAGAAGGACAAGAAGATATAAAATATGACGAGAATACTAGAACCATAACTATAAATGTAAATAAAATTGAAGCCAAAAACCATTTTATAGAAGTTATAAATGTAAAAACAAATTTACCAGAAACAGTTGGAAATATGCAAATAGAAAATAAGGCAAAAGTTAGTGTAGAAGGAAAAGGAACTTGGGATTCAAATATACTTACATTAAATGTAGTTGCACCAGTATTAAGTGTAGATTTAAATTCAAATATAGCAAATGGATCATATGTAAAAGAAGGACAAAATATTGAAATAACAGGAACAGCTAAAAATACAGGTGGAACTAAATCAAGGAATACAGCACTTTCAATAATTTTGCCAGATGGCTTTAGAGTAACAGATGCAACTTACATGCTAGATAATGGAGAAACACAAGAATTAACAACAATATATGGAAATGAATATTATTTATCTACTTCATTAGACGTAGACGAAAAAGTTACATTTAAAATAGTAGGAACAGCAACTATTCAAAATGATTTGGATGAAGAAGAAATAAATATTAATGCTACAATTAAAGATGAAAAGAGAAAACCAGTATCATCAAATACTTTAACATATAAAGTAGAAAAAGTTGTAGATACTCCAGATAATCCAACAAATCCAGATAACCCTAACCCAGACGACCCAACAGTAAAAACATATAAAATATCTGGTATTGCATGGTTAGATGAAAATAAAGATGGTAAAAAAGATGAAAACGAAAAACTATTAGAAGGAATAAATGTATTATTAATAGATGCAAAAACAGGAGTTATAGTAACAGATAAAACAAACGGAACAGTTAAAGAAGTTAAAACTTCAAGTGAAGGAAAATATACATTTTCTAATTTGCCTAAAGGAACATATATGGTAATATTTGAATATGATTCTGCTTACTATGATGTAACAGAATATAATAAATCTGAAGTAACTGAAGATTTATCATCAAAAGCAATACAAACAAAAATAAACAAAGACGGAGTATTAAAACTAGCAGGAGTTACAAATACAATTACAATAACAGATTCAAGTATAGCAAATATAAATATAGGATTAGTAGAGAGACCAAAATTTGATTTAAGTTTACAAAAACAATTATCAATAGTTAAGGTAGAAAATTCATCAGGAACAACAACTTATGCTTTTGATAATACTAAACTTGGTAAAATAGATATACCAGGAAATTACTTAAAATCTACAACAGTAACAATGCAATATAAAATAATTGTAAAAAATGATGGCGCAGTTGCAGGAACAGCTAAAAAGGTAGTAGATTATATTCCAAGCGATTTGAAGTTTGATAATAGTCAAAACGCTGGTTGGTATATAGGAACAGATGGAAATTTATATAACGAAACTTTAGCAAACACAATATTACAGCCAGGAGAATCAAAAGAACTAACATTAATATTAACAAAGAAAATGACAGAAGATAATACAGGTTTAGTAACTAACAAAGCAGAAATATATGAAGATTATAACGAATATGGTTACGAAGATTATAATTCAAAACCAGCAAATAATGCTCAAAATGAAAATGATTTTGATTATGTAAGTTTAATATTAACAGTAAAAACAGGACAAACAATATTATACATAACAATAACATTAATAAGTTTAGCAATAATTGCTATAGGAGTATATTTTATAAACAAGAAAGTATTGAAAGGAGGGAATAACTAATGAATAAGAAAAAGAAAGTATTTATTATAGCATATATAATAATATTAATGGCAATTTCAATATTTATGCTAAGTAAAATATTTGCTGCTGGAAATTCTGAAAGTAGATTATCAGGAAAAGTTAAATATGCAGAATATGAAGCAACAGAAGTTGGAACTCCTATACCAGAAATAACAGTTAGTGGAAGATATGCAGATTTCGACGTTGAAGGCAAAGCCTATGGTGAAGGATTCATGTGGGATGATGTAACAGATGATGATGATGTATTTTGTTTTGATGCAGATAAGCATATATTTAGTAGGAGTGTACTGTCTCAACAAACCATATATAGAACTAAGAGTGTAGATTTTGATGGATTACACGTTAGTGAAGATTATGTGACTACTGTGAGCGAAGAAGATAAAGGGTATCCAAATAAAACAAACTGGCAAAGTAGTTCATTTTATAAAGCTGTTGGTGAACATTTTTGTTCTCTAGAAATTGATTTAAACGACTTAGACGTAGAGAAATATAATACAGAGTATGCAGAATCATATATATTGGCACAAAAGAATAATGACGAATATCAGGAATCATATTTCTATGATAAACTAGGCGAGTCTTTTAGTGCACGTCAATTTGCAATATGGGAATTCAAAAAAGGAGGTAGTTATTCATATGTAGATGGTAGACCTGCAGCAGAAAGATTGTATAAAGAAGCAATTGCTTTTGCAGATTTTAGAGAGAATTTTCAATTACCAAAATTAAATAGTAATAGTTCAGATTATGAGTTTAAATATAATAAAGAAGGAGATTATTTTATTACAGGTCCTGTAATAATGAATTATCCAACATTACAATTAAATTCAGGGTTAACTGTAGGAAAAATTACTAATGCTACATTGTATGGAACTAATAGTGATAAAGAGGAAAACATTGAAGTACCTTTTGAATTTGCAAATAAAGACGGAAATCAAATAGAGTATCCTACTGAAGGTGGAAAATTTGAATTTTATATAAAAGTTAAAAATAGTGATGTAAAATCAAAAAAAATAAGGGAAATAACAGACTTTAAAGTTAATTTTGAATATTTAGACGCAACTGGATATGGATATAAAATAATAAATGAAGACCCAAAATCTCCAAAAACATATGCATTAAAATATTATGAATGGACACAAGAGAAGAATCATATTAGTGGTTGCTATATTAATACCTGTAATGGAGGAACAAAGTCTGCTGAATCTGATCAGAAATGTGACGAAGAAAATTGTCCAGGTCATTCAGTACATCATATTTATGAATATAGGTTGGTAAGAAATTCAACACCTACAATCAAGTATGAATTGCAACCAGTATTCGCATTTGCTGAGGCAGAACTGTTTTGGAGACAATACGAATTAAGTATTACTTTTAAGGGATTACATACTTATATGGACATTGGTGGAAAAGTTTGGGTAGATATGCCAACAAACGATAAAGAAAATGACGAAAATGGAAAATATGATGGCAGTGATTATGGAAGACAAAATGTATTAGTAGAATTATTCTTCTGGGATACTACACCAGTTAGAGTTGGAGTAAAAGATACACTTAAAGATAGTAGAAACACAAATCTAATAAATGGTGCAAATGGTAACTATGCAATGTATACAGATTCAAATGGTAATTATATGTTCTATGGCTTACAAGTAGACCAAAACTACTATGTAAAATTTACATATGATGGTCAAACATATACGCAAACCTTGTATTTAGCAGATGGAAACGAGACAGATTATAAAAATAATCCAAATAAATCAATATATGATAGCAATTCAAAAGTAAGAGATGAAATGGATAGAACAGGATTTAACAATAGATTCAAAGAAATTACTTATAAAAATATGACAGAAAGAACAACAGGAAGGGCAGTAGGAACAAATACTTCTTTAAGATATTTAGATAAAACATATACAGACAATAGATACAAGTATATTAAGAGCAAAATAGTAACAACAGATAATGATTTGGATGCAGAATATGGTGAAAGAGGAGTAAAAAAACAAACAGGAAAGGCAATAGATCCATATGAAATATCAGCAAGAACACCTAAAACTTTAAAATATCCTTTTGAAAAAAATGGAGAAATACTAATATGGAGCACGAAGAATGAAGAGCCACTACAATATTTACAACATGTAAACTTAGGATTAAAAGTAAGACCAAAAGCAGATTTAGCATTACAAACACAATTAAAAGCAGGGGCAATGACAATAAAAGATAAAGAAAAAATAGTATTCTATAAAACAAGTGCTTCAGATGATGAATTAGAAATAGACGGAACAAATACAGAAAATGAATATGTAAAACAAGAAATTGCAGCATCAGATTATAACTGGAAAGCAAACTACAAAGACATTTATGGCGATGGAAACGTAACAGGTTATATCGTAGATGAAGACAAATTAAATGTATATGTTCTATATAGAATAGTTATTCAAAATCAATGTGAAGGCGTAAATGAAACAGGAATAATAAATGAATTAGTTGATTATTATGATAACAGATTAGAATTAGTACCTGCAGAAGATAGAGAAAAAGTTAAAAACTTATTTGGAACAACAGGATTAAATGTACCAAATAGTATAAGTTCAACAAGTAGTAATAAGTATAATCTTTCTTGGGTAGAGGGAGATACAAAATTAGTTACTTGGACCACAAAATCTTCTAATGGAAACTACAACACTATGTTAGCAGAAAACTTAAATTTACAAATTGAGTCAGATAATACATCAGCAATATACTTAATTTTAAAAGTAAAAGAAAATGGAGATGTATTAAATACAGGAACAAATAATGATAAAGATGGAATGCAAAATATTGCAGAAATCACATCATATAGTATATATGATACAAGTACTAATGAATATGTAGGAAAAATTGATAAAGATTCTGCACCAGGAAATGCTACTCCAGGTAACAATTCAACATACGAAGACGATACAGATGCAGCTCCAATGTTTAGATTAGAAATAAATTGGGCACCAAGAAAAATAACTGGAAATGTATGGGACGATTTAAACAGAGATGGAATAATAAATGAAGAAGGAAAAGGAATACAAAATGTTACAGTAAAATTAATAGAACACATAATAGATGAAAACGGATATCAATACGAAATTGAAAGACCTGGCTTAGTATTAGATGAAGCTAATAAACAAGTATATACTTATAACGACACAATTTTAACTGACAAAGATGGAAATTACAGTATAAATGTTGAAGGTGGAAATTACTCATTAAAATTCATTTATGGAAATACAGAAATGCTATATGGAAATTATGCAAATAAGAAATACAACGGACAAGATTATCAATCAACTAAATATACTGCATTAAGCAGTGGAAATGTTAATGGATATGATAGCAGTAATGCATTTGCAACATTAGAAGATTTACGAAATCAAGTACTTATAGTAGGAGACCCTGCAACAGGTATTGATGAAGGAACACAACCAGATTGGGAAACAAATAACTTAGCAGGTTCAAATACATATAATAATTTAAGCTCTGTAAGAGATTTAGCAAATATTAGAGCAGACATTATAAAAAATACAAGTGTAATAACATACGAAAATGGTAATGAATTAATTGAACTAACAGGAGATGGCTCTGTAAGTAATCCAGAAGTTGCAACATTCTTAAGTGGAAATAATGGTCAAGAAAGAGATCATAATTACACATATATGGAATCAGTAACAGATATTATAACAATAGCATCAAATGATTTAATAAAAAATCCAAAAGTAATTAACCTAGGATTAAGAGAAAGACCAACAGTTGATGTAGAACTACAAAAAGAAGTAAAAAGAATTGTATTAAAAACATCAGATGGAAGAGTACTTATAGATTCATCAGATTCAGCAAAATTATCTAACTTACAAAAATTAGGTGATTTAGGAGAAGAAATAGATTCAACATTTATCAACATGGATACAGTATTAATGGATGGTGCTACATTAGATATAGATTATGAAATGACAGTAAAAACTACAGGAGAAAGAGATAGCTTATCTAATTACATATCAGTAGAAGGCGACAGAGCTATTATTAATACTTTACAACAAGAGCTAGAAAAAGAACTAAAAGGTTTAAAAGATGGTGCATTAAGAGCAGAAGTATTTGACTACGTAAGCATAAACTTAGACTTTAGATCAGATGACAACACAACTATAACTTGGACAAAAGTTTATGATGAGGACGCAAATGTACAAACTTTAGCCGGTATACCACTAAGCGCAGAAGCACAAGCTGTATTACCAAAAACACAAAAACTTGTATCACAAGTATTGCAAACAACAACAAAAGATTTAGATACGGCTGGAGATACTATGATAATACCAATGCATTTAGGAATAACATTATCAGAAAACACAAGTAATAATGATTTAAATGACTTTGATTTCTCAAACTGTGCAGAAATAGTAAAAGTATATTCAGGAATAGGAAGAAGACAATATACAACAATACCAGGAAACTATGTACCATATAGTGATAGTAGTACAGAAATAGATGCAGACTTAACAGGATCAACATCAATAACACCACCATTAGGACAACAAAGAATATACTATGTAATAACAATATTATCAGCAACAATATTAATAGCTGGAATAATTGTAATAAAGAAAAAAGTTCTAAAGAAATAAAACATACTAAATAAAAAAGGGGGCAAGAAATTGCCCTCTTTTTTGCGTTGTATGAGAAAAAATATATGACAATGTTGTAGGGAACGACGCCCACGTTATTCCGCAGTTGTAGGGAACGACGCCCCGTCATTCCGTGGTTGTAGGGAACGACGCCCTCGTCGTTCCTCCCTCCGAAGGCCCGCCACAAAAAATAATATAATGCAATTCAATATAAAATGAGTGTAGGGAACGACGCCCTCGTCGTTCCTCCCTCCGAAGGCCTGCCACAAAAATATATTATAGAAAGACATCTGGTAATATGTCAAGATAAATTTTAAAAATATTTAAATTTTTTTTAGTACATTGATAATGAAAA
>CANRED010000014.1 GCA_947629555.1 uncultured Clostridia bacterium
TTAAATTTTTCTTATGCAATCATTTATTTAATGTAAATTAAAATTATAAAATTGATTGTAAATATATTATACGAGGAGAAAAACAGTGAAAAAGAAAATTATTATAGGTATATTAATTTTTATATTAATTCTAATTGGTATATGTATTGTGCAAAATAAAGAAGAGAACAATAATCCTGTAAATATTGAAGAACAACAAAATCAGGCAGAACAAAGCAATAAAAATGAAGAAGAACAAACTACAGAATTGTTTGAAAAATATTATAAACAAGCAGAAGAAATTATGAACACAATGACAATAGAAGAAAAAGTAGGTCAAATGTTTTTAGTAAGATACCCAAAAACATCTCCAATTTCACAAATAAAGCAAGAAAATCCAGGAGGATATATATTATTTTCAGTAGATTTTGATAATAAAACTAAAGACAGCCTAAAACAAGAATTAGAAAATAATCAAGCAAACAGTAAAGTAAAAATGTTTTTTGCAGTAGATGAAGAAGGTGGAACAGTAGTAAGAGTAAGCAGTCATAAAGCATTTAGAGATACAAAATTTGAATCTCCACAACAGGTATTTAAGAAGGGTGGATTAGATGCTATTGTTGATGATTCAAACGAAAAATCTGACCTTTTAAAAAGCATTGGTTTAAACATGAATTTAGCACCAGTAGCAGATATAACTCCTTCTACATCTGACTTTATTTATGCAAGAACTTTTGGAAAAGGTGCAGAAGAAACAGCAGAATATATTTCAAAAGTAATTCAAGCAATGAATGAAAAAAATATCGTTTCCTCAATGAAACATTTTCCAGGCTATGGGAATAATGTAGATACACATACAGGTATTGCAATAGATAAGAGAACTTATGAAAGTTTTACTACAACAGACTTTTTACCATTTCAAAGTGGAATAGAAGCAAATGCACCTACAATTATGGTAAATCATAATATTGTAAAATGTATGGACGAAAATATGCCAGCATCATTATCTTCAAATGTGCACAAAATATTAAGAGAAGAATTAGGATTTTCTGGACTTATACTTACAGACGATTTAGCAATGGATGCTGTAAAATCTTATGCAGATAATGGCCAGGCAGCAGTAGCGGCTGTAAAGGCAGGAAATGATATGATAATTACCTCAGATTTTAAAACACAAAAACAACAAGTATTGTCTGCAATAAGTAAAGGAGAAATTTCAGAAGAAACAATAAATATAGCAGTAAGAAGAATTTTAGCATGCAAACTAGCTTATGGAATAATTTAAATTTGTATTGCTAAAAATACGAATTATGGAGGTTTATATGCAAGAAGATTTAGAAAAATTTTTAAAAAAATTTAATTGTAGAGGATGCAGTAATCATTGTCCACTAAATGATCCAATGTGCGGAAGAAGCAAGATATTTATAGAAGAAGCTATGAAGAAAAGATAGTATTATTTGATTTTATTTCATTTAAAAACTTGTCACATCTTATAAATAATCAGTATCAAAAAATAATAATATCTCATATTATATATAAAATAATTTTACTGGCAGTAACAAGTCAGAATGGAGGTTTATTTTTATGGATTATGAGATAATGATGAATGGAACTATAAGAATAGGTCAACACGCACCAGATTTTGAAGCAGTAACAACAATGGGAAATAGATGCTTAAATGATTACAAAGGAAAATGGTTGATATTATTTTCACATCCAGGAGACTTTACACCGGTGTGTACAACGGAAATGATTGCATTTGCAAAAATGAATGCACAATTTGAAGAGAAAAATGCATGTCTTTTGGGATTAAGCATAGATAGTAATCCATCCCATTTAGCATGGATTTTAGATATTTACCAAAAAACTGGAATAAAATTACCATTCCCAATTATTGCAGATAGAAGTGGAGAAATTGCACGAAAATATGGAATGATTTCAAGCAACATAGATAATACAGCCACTGTAAGAAATGTATACATAATAGATGATAAAGGAATAATAAGATTAATATTAGTATATCCAATGAATGTAGGAAGATGCATACCAGAAATTTTAAGAGCATTAGATGCTTTACAAACGGCAGATAAAGAAGACGGATCTGCTCCTGCAAATTGGTTACCAGGAGAACCAATAATTACTCCAATGCCACAAACAGTAGAAGGAATGTTTGAAAGACTTGATGAAATAAAAAAAAATAAAAATGGAATAAGTTGGTATTTAAGTTTTAAATAATAAGTATTTTACTTAAGAAATTGGGCATATTAAATATATACTTTCAAAGGAGGTATTTAATATGGACGATAAACAATGTATAAATTGTACTGTTGGAAGTTGTGTATATAACAACGAAGATGTAAAAAAATGCACATTAAAATCAATTATAGTAGAACCATGTTTTGAATGTAGCGATGGAGAAGCAGAAGATGAATCAATGTGCGGAAGCTATGAATGTAAATATAATAATAACAATAATAACAATGATGACTAAATAACAAAAAAGCATTCTGGGGACGCGTCAAAAAAACATCATTTTGGTGTTTTTTTGACGCGTCCCCAAATTGCTTTTTTAAAAAATACTATTGACATACTTAATATTTAGAAATAAAATCACAATGTAATTTAAATAAATTTATATAGGCAATAAAATTGCCAGAATGGAGGAACAATATGCCTTTAGTTACAACAAAGGAAATGTTTGAAAAATCTATGAAAGAACATTTTGCCATAGGAGCATTTAATGTAAATAATATGGAAATAATACAAGGAATTGTAGATGCTGCAAGTGAAGAAAATTCACCAGTAATTTTGCAAGCATCTTCAGGAGCAATAAAGTATGCGAGACCAAACTATTTAAAGAAAATGGTTGAAGCCGCAGTTGAAGAAACAAATATTCCAATAGCATTGCATTTAGATCACGGACCAGATTTTGAAACTTGCAAAGCATGCGTAGATGCAGGATTTACATCTGTAATGATTGATGGTTCAAAATATGATTTTGAAGAAAATGTAAGACTTACAAAACAAGTAGTTGATTATGCACATGCACATGGTGTAGTTGTAGAAGCCGAACTTGGAAAACTTGCAGGAATTGAAGATGATGTTAATGTATCTGAATCAGATGCTAAATACACAGACCCAGACCAAGCAGCAGAATTCGTAGCAAGAACAGGTTGCGATTCTCTAGCAATAGCAATAGGAACAAGCCATGGAGCATATAAGTTTAAAGGAGAAGCAAAATTAAGATTTGATATACTAGCAAAAGTAAAAGAAAAAATACCAAATACTCCAATAGTATTACATGGTGCATCAACAGTAATACCAGAGTTAGTTGAAATGTGTAATAAATATGGAGCAGATATACCAGGAGCAAAAGGAGTTCCAGATGAAATATTACACGAAGCAAGTTTATCTGGAGTATCAAAAATAAATGTTGATACAGATTTAAGACTTGCAATGACAGCACAAATAAGAAAAGTATTTGCTGAAGAGCCATCAACATTTGATCCTAGAAAATACTTAACACCAGCAAGAGAAGAAATAAGAAAAACAGTTGCACACAAAATAAAAGACGTATTTGGCTCATCAAATAAAGCATAAAATAATTAGCATTTAGGGGACGAGTTAAAAAAACATCAAAATGATGTTTTTTTAACTCGTCCCCTAAATGCATTTATTGTTTCATTGCTCGTTGTATTTTCATTTGAGCATCTTTTTTTGCGATATCTTCACGCTTATCAAAAAGTTTTTTACCTTTTCCAATTCCAAGTTCTAACTTAACAAAATTACCCTTAAAATATAAAGATATAGGAACTAAAGAATATCCTTTTTGTTTAATTAAACCAATTAGTTTATTTATTTCATTTTTATTTAAAAGCAACTTTCTATCACGCAATGGATCTTTATTAAAAATATTACCATTCTCATAAGGGCTAATGTGCATTCCGTATATATATACTTCTCCATTTTTAATATTTGCATAAGAATCTTTAAGATTAACATTACCTTTTCTAATAGATTTTATTTCTGTACCAGTAAGAACAATCCCAGTTTCTATGGTATCTTCTATAGAATAATTATGATGTGCTACTGGATTTTTTGCAATTATTTTATCCATAAATATATGTACCTCGAAAAATAAATTTATTAAATTATAGCATAGAAAAAGGGCAGACACAAGGTCTACCCTTACAATTATTTATCATTTCTGTTGTTTGTGTTTTGTGCTGCATAGTACCAAATAAGACCTATTATAACTACTGCAATAGCAGCTAATATAATCCAAGTCCATGCTGTGTTTGATGCGCTATTTGCTGTACCAGTAGTTGCAGTTCTTGTTGCTGTATATCCACCATCATCATTATTAGTCATAGCGGAATTGTTATCATTGTTATTGTTGTTGTTGTCTGTATTATTTGTACCATCAGTAGTAACGTCTTTTGCAGTATCTTCAACAGCGTTTTCTGCATTTTGTATACCGTTTCTTACATCATTACCTAAATTTTGAACTCCATCTTTAACAGTATTACCAGCATCTTGAGCAGCATCTTTTATGTTATTACCTGCATTTTGCATGTTGTTAGCAGTTGCTGCAAATGAAATGCTATTAATAAACAAAACAGAAAGTAATATTGAAATTAATATAAAAACTGTCTTTTTCATAATGTGTAAACCTCCTATAAAATTTTAAAATTAGGCCATAGGTAAAAATTTTACAAATGACTTTTAAAAATTCGGTTTTATTTTTAGTTACAAAAACTAAAAAAGCCTAATATTATTATTCGGCTTTAAATTACAAAATATGCACAAAAAACATAACTAAAATTTTCTAAAAATATTGAAGGGGTGCATAATTGCACCCCTTTTGCTAGTAAACTAAAAATATAAATTGCAAAAATTTACATTTTCTTTAATCTAATAAAAATTGCAATTCCTAATAAAATTAAAACAACACCAACAGATATTAATATAATATTTAATATATTAGTTAATCCTAATTGTGATTCAGGTAAATCATAATATGCATCTGTTATTACATTTGAAGCATGTGATATACAAGGAAATACAAGATTTATAAAAATAATAAATAACAATAATACAATGCCTAATTTTGTAAAAATTTTCATATAATTTCCTCCTAATTAATACTAGTATAATCATACACAAAAAATATGTAAAAGTCCATAGAAAATTTAAAAAAATATTACAAAAAGTAACAAAAAACTACAAAAAGCATAATATATAGTGTATCACATACACACAAATAGGAGGTGTATTTGTATGGAACCACAAGTTGAAATATGTTGCAAAAAAAATAAAAAATCAAGATGTTGTATTGATATAATAATATTTATATTAGTTGCTGTATTAACTTTTGTAATAGGTTTATTAATAGGTGCACTAACAGGTTTAGTAGCTGCAATTACAACAGGTGCATTAATTGTACTTCTTATAACATTAGTAATATTGATAATAATAAGAATAATAACATTAATATGTTGCCAAAAAAAATGTTAGATTATACAATATAATTAAAAAATTAATAATAACCGCACACTATATGTGCGGTTATTATTATAAATAAGTTTACATAAGCGTTGATTTTTCTAGAAAAATATGGTAAAATATAAGTGATTGGGGTGATTTATTTGAAAAAGTTTAAGTCTTTATTGATTATAATACTATTTATTATAACTCTAAATGGTTTTTCTTATGCTAGCACAATAAATGTATTGAATACAAATGTAAATAATAAAATTATAAATGAAGATATAAAATTTACAAAAAAAATTGTTAGTTATGATAAAGAAAATCAAGAAATAGAAATAGAGTTAAAAATAGAAAATATAAAAAAGAATGTAAAAGATAAAGAAGATATAGAAATTGCTGTTGTATTAGACAATTCAAGCTCAATGCAAGAAAGTCAACAAAATCAAATAAAAAAAGATACAACATATCAGTCTGCAAACAGATTTATTAACTTAGTATATGCAAATATATATAAGTTAAAATTAGGCGTAATACAATTTTCAGATAATTCCCAAGTACTTACAGAACTTACAAATTCAAAACAAACAGCATTCAGTGCTCTAGATATATACAATAATGATAATAGAGGAGGAAACACAAAAATTGCAGAAGCTTTAGATTCAGCAGAAAAATTATTTTCACAAAACTGCAAAAATAAAATATTAATATTAGTAACAGATGGTTATCCAAGTGATCCATCTAACACCATTCAAAAATTAGAAAGTTTAAAAACAGAAAATATTAGTGTTTTATCATTAATAATCGGAAGTGATAGTCAACAGATAAAAAGTATATTTGGAACAGAACAAAATCCAAGAGCAGGAAAAGTTTATTATATAAGTAATGCAAGTGAAATTGATAAAATGTTTAATGAATTTATGTATAATCAAATAATAGATTACATGCAACATCCAATTAAAGATATAAGAATAGAGGACGTTTTTCCAAAAGAAATATTAGAGTATTTTGATATAGAATATGGAAATATACCAGGAGGTAGCAATGTATCAGATATAGGTGATGGAGATTCTTTTACTTGGCACATTGATGAATTAACAGGAGAAGAGTATTTAGTTTTTTCATATAAGATAAAATTAAAGAAAAATGTAGATGTAAATCAAGTTGTAGGAGAAATGCTAAAAACAAATGAAAGAGTAGTTATAAAATATAAGGATGAGAATGGAAACGAAAAGGAAGAAGTATTTGATAAGAATCCATCAATTTTAGTAGAAGATGAAGGACAAAATCCACCTCCTAACATACAATTAGGTGTATATCAATCTAATGACTTCTTAAACAGTGGAAATATGCAAAGTTCAAATGAAAGTAATAACTATATAGAGAATGAATATAATATACAAAGTGAAGGAAACCAACAATTTGTTATTGTAGATTTTACACCAAAAGATACTGAAACTACTGAAACTCAAGAAATTAAGCCAGCAGTTCAAAAAGAAAATATCACTCCAGTAAATGAAGAAAAATTGCCACAAACAGGAACTACAGAAACAATAACAATCGCTATTATAGTTTCTATATTAATAGCAATAAGGTTAGGATTTTTAACAAAGGATATATATGTAGTAAAAAAATAAAATAAATTTTAAAGAACAAGACTATAAAGTCTTGTTTTTTTTTATTAAAGATTATATAATAATACATTATTATGAGAGGAGAGAATTATATGGATATAAGTAGAGAAGAAATAATTCATATAGCAAAACTTGCTAATTTAAAATTAACAGAAGCTGAAATTGAAAAAACTTTATTTAATATGAAAGATATATTAAATTTCGCAAACACAGTTAATAAAGTTAATACAGATAATGTATATGAATCAATTGGAGCAACACAAAATTACAATGTGTTTAGAAAAGATGAAATAAAAGAATTTGGAGATAGAGATATTTTATTATCAAATGCGCCAGAACAAGAGGATGGGATGTTTAAAATACCTAAAGTAATATAGATTGAAAGATAAAAAGGGGAGGAAAGAAAAAATGGAACTTTATGAGTTAACAGCACATGAGCTTATGGACAAGCTAAATAACAAAGAAACTACAATAACAGATATAACAAAAAGCTATATAGATAGAATAAACGATAAAGAAAAAGATGTTGAAGCATTTGTTACTTTAACAACAGAGCAAGCATTAGAAAAAGCAAAATCTGTTCAAGAAAAGGTAGAAAAAGGAGAAGTAAATTCAAAATATGCAGGTATTCCAATAGGAATAAAAGATAATATATGCACAAAAGGTGTAAAAACAACTTGTGCATCAAGAATGCTAGAAAACTTTGTTGCACCTTATGATGCAACAGTTATGAATAAAATAAATGATGAAAATATGATAATGCTAGGAAAGCTAAACATGGATGAATTTGCTATGGGAGCTTCAACAGAATATTCATATTTTAAGAAAACTAAAAATCCATGGGATTTAAATAGGGTTCCAGGAGGTTCAAGTGGTGGTAGTGCAGCTGCAGTAGCAGCAAATATGGTACCATGGGCTTTAGGTTCAGATACAGGTGGATCAATTCGTCAACCATCATCTTTTTGTGGAGTTGTAGGATTAAAGCCAACTTATGGATTAGTATCTAGATATGGTTTGGTAGCATTTGCATCTTCATTAGATCAAATAGGACCAATAACAAAAGACGTTACAGATTCAGCATTATTATTAAATTTAATAACAGGTCATGATGAAAAAGATACTACATCATTAGACATAGAGAAAAAAGATTACACAAAAGCATTAGTAAATGATGTAAAAGGCTTAAAAATTGGATTACCAAAAGAATATTTTGGAGATGGAATTAATCCAGAAGTAAAACAAGCAATATTAGATGTTGCAAAAAAATATGAAGAAATGGGTGCAACAGTTGAAGAATGTTCTATGGAAGTCACAGACTATGCACTTGCAACATATTACATAATTGCATGTGCTGAGGCTAGTTCAAACTTAGGAAGATTTGACGGAATAAGATACGGATATAGAACAAAAGAATATAAAAACTTAAAAGATATATATATAAACTCAAGAAGTGAAGGCTTTGGAGAAGAAGTAAAAAGAAGAATAATGCTAGGAACTTATGTATTAAGTTCTGGATACTATGATGCATATTATAAAAAAGCACAAAAAGTAAGAACAGTTGTAAAAAATGAATTTGATAGATTGTTTAGTAAATACGATTTATTATTAACACCAACATCTCCAACAGTTTCATTTAATATTGGTACTAGATCAAATAATCCGCTAGAAATGTATTTAGCAGATATTTGTACAGTATCTGTAAATATTGGTGGATTACCAGGAATGTCAGTACCATGTGCTGTGGATTCACAAGGAATGCCAATAGGATTCCAATTAATAGGAAATCATTTTGGAGAAGAAACAATGTTAAGAGCAGCATATACTTACGAGCAAAACACAAACTTTAAAGCTAACAAACCAACATTTAAAAAGTAACAAAAGCGACAATTCAAGCAAGTAAAAATTGTAGGGGGCGCATGCTATGCGACCCGTATACTGAAAAAGTATAATGCAATGAATTTTGAAGGAGGAAAATATATATGTCAAGAGAAGATTATGAAATAGTAATGGGTCTTGAAGTACATGCAGAATTATCAACAAAAACAAAAATATTCTGCTCATGTCCTACAGAATTTGGTGGAGAACCAAACACACATTGTTGCCCAATCTGTATGGCAATGCCAGGAACATTACCAGTGTTAAATGAAAAAGTTGTAGAATACGCAATAAAAGCAGGAATAGCTACAAACTGTGAAATAGCAAAGAATAGTAAAAATGATAGAAAAAATTATTTTTATCCAGACTTACCAAAGGCATACCAAATATCACAATATGATATGCCACTTTGTGAAAGAGGATATGTAGAAATTGAAACAGAAGAAGGTAAAAAGAAAATAAGACTTACAAGAATACACATAGAAGAAGATGCAGGAAAATTAAATCATGATGAATATGGTAGAGGAAGCTTAGTAGATTTGAACAGAGCAGGAGTTCCTTTAATAGAAATAGTTTCAGAACCAGACTTAAGAAGTTCAAAAGAAGTAGAAAGCTATTTAAGAAAATTGAAATCAATATTAGAGTACATAGAAGTATCAGATTGTAAAATGCAAGAGGGGTCATTAAGAGCAGATGTAAATGTATCTGTTAGAAAAAAAGGCGCAACAGAATATGGTACAAGAACAGAAATGAAAAATATGAACTCATTTAGGTCAATAGTAAGAGCAATAGAGTATGAGGCAGATAGACAAATAGATGTAATAGAAAATGGCGGAAAAATAGAACAAGAGACTTTAAGATGGGATGATGTATCTGGAAGAACATTCCCTATGAGAGATAAAGAGGATGCTCAAGATTATAGGTATTTCCCAGACCCAGATTTATTAGCAATAAAAATGAGCGATGAATACGTAGAAGAAATAAGAAGAAACTTACCAGAACTACCAGAAAGTAGAAAAAAGAGATATATAGAAGAGATAGGATTACCAGAGTATGACGCAAATCTTTTAACAGCTTCAAAGTATTTATCTAATCTTTTTGAAGGAGCATCAGCAATTTGCAATAATCCAAAAGCGGTAAGTAACTGGATAATGACAGATATAACAAAAGAACTAAATGAAAGAGAACTAGAGCCAGACCAGATACCTTTTACAGCAGAGCAATTAGGAAACTTAGTAGTTTTAATAGATAAAGGAACAATTAGTAGCAGTATCGCAAAAAAAGTATTAGTAGAACTTTTTGAAAATCCAAAAGACCCAATGAAAATTGTAGAGGAAAAAGGATGGATACAAATATCAGATGAAGGTGCAATAAAAGAGGTTGTACTAAAAGTATTAGAAAACAATCAACAATCAGTAGCAGATTATAAGGCAGGAAAAGACAAGGCATTAGGATTCTTAGTAGGTCAAGCTATGAAAGAAACAAAAGGAAAAGCAAATCCAGGAATGTTAAACAAAATGTTCTTAGAAGAATTAAATAAATAGCCAAAAAGGGTTACATGAAAATGTAACCCTTTTACATATTCCTAATAAAATCTGTACTAACTCCACAAATAAACCCAAATACTGCTATTATTAAGCTAGATTTAAATAATTTTAATCCTATTAAATATGTAACATGAGACACAGGGCTAGATATGTACATTGCTAATATTAAAGTGGAAATAATACAAATGAAAAACGATATTTTAAGTATAATTTTTATAAGTTTTAGAATAGATTTATCAATATTTGTAATTTTAGAAATAAAATTTTGAATCATAAAATCCCTCCGTTAAAGTAAAATTAGTCTATAAGAATATGTTAACATAATTTACAGAATAAATCAAAGGTACATTATGGAAAATATATATTGTAAATAATAGATTTAATTCATAGTGTAGGGGTCGCTTAGGCCATTCGACCCGAAAACAAAAAAAGGATGCAATTTTAAATTGCATCCTTTATACAATACTTATATTAATTTTTCTTTTTATCATCTTTTAGCACATCTTTTATTGCACCTAAACTTGCAAGTGTTGATGTTGCTTCAAATGGAATAAATACTTTGTTTGCTTCGCCTTTTGCAACTTCTTCTAATGCTTCTAAAGATTTTAATTGAACTAATTTTTCATCTGGGTCAGCATTCTTTATTGCTTCATAAACCATTTGAATTTCTTTTGCTTTTGCATTAGCAACCTCTTTTATAGCTTGTGCTTCACCGGCTGCACGTCTTATTTGAGATTCTTTTTCAGCTTCAGCTTCTAATATAGCAGCTTCTTTACGTCCTTCAGCAATAGTAATAGCAGATTGTTTTTCTCCTTCTGCTTGTAATATTAAAGCTCTTTTATTTCTTTCTGCATTCATTTGCTTTTCCATTGCATCACGAATATCAGCAGGTGGGGTAATATCTTTAATTTCAACTCTGTTTACTTTACATCCCCATTTATCAGTTGCTTCATCAAGAATAACTCTTAATTTTGTGTTTATAGCATCTCTTGAACTAAATGTAGAATCTAAGTCCATTTTACCAACAATATCACGAATTGTTGTTATAGCTAAGTACTCAATACCTTTTTTCAAAGATTGAATTTCATAAACTGCCTTTGCTGGGTCTGTAATTTGATAGAACACAACTGTATCGATTGTTATAGTAACATTATCTTCAGTAATAACTCCTTGTGGTGGTATATCCATTGTTTGTTCCTTTAAACTTACAACACTTCTTACATGATCACAGAAAGGAATTATAATTGTAAGACCTGCATCAGCGATTTTATGAAATTTACCTAATCTTTCTATAATATAAACTTCTGCTTGTCTAACAACTTTAATAGATTTAAGAGCAATAACTAAAATAATAACTAATAAAATAATTAAAAATACCATATAAAACCTCCTAAAATATATAAATTTAATATTAATACCTATAAAACTTGAGATTTAACATTACAAGATTTAACTAAAAGCTTTACGCCATCAACTTGTAAAATTTCAACTTCAGTGCCTTTTTCAATAGTTTCTTCAGTATCAGATTTTGCAGACCAAATTTCTCCGTTAACTTTAACTTGACCACAGGCTTCTAAAGATTTTATATCTTCTACAACTATAGCTTTTTTACCAATTAATGAGTATGTGTTTGTTGGAACTGTTTTTTTGTTTATGTATTTATTTACTAATGGTTTAGTAAATAAAATTAATATAGCAGAAGATATAACGAATATGGCCATTTGTAATATAATTGCATCTGGTACAAAAATACTAATTACCATAGTAATTAAAGCAGCTATGGCAGGCCAAAATAGTAGAAATCCAATGGTAATCATTTCCCCTATAAAAAGTAGTCCGGAAATAATTAACCAAATTTGCCACATAACCATATAAATGATACCTCCTTTAATGAGAAAATCATACATAAATATTATACTATAAATTAACATAAAAATAAATACATTTATGTAAAAAAATGTATTTATTTGTTATAAATTTATCGTAAAAATATTTTTATAAAATATATTCACTAATTAATTATTTTATGATATATTAATTTAAGTAATAAATTAATATATGTAAATTGATACGTTGTAGAGAAATTTGTAGGCTTTGGCGTTATATAACTCAATTACACAAACCAAGAGATAGGAGAAAATAAAATGATAAAAAAAATATTAATAATAGCAATAATACTTATAATTTTAATAATATTAATTCCATTAATATGGTATAATAATTCAATTTCACCAGTAAACAAGGGAAATACAGAAAAAATAGAAATAGAAATACCAATAGGATCTAGCTCTGATGATATTGCACAAACATTAGTGGACAACCATTTAATAAAAAATAAATTAGCTTTTAAAATATTTGTAAAACTAAACAAAATAAGTAACTTTCAAGCAGGAAAATATGAACTATATCAAAGCATGAATGCATCAGAAATTACTAAAACTTTACAAACAGGTAAATTATATGTTGAAAATCAACTTGCAATTACTTTTATAGAAGGAAAAACAATGAATTGGTATGCAACAGAAATTGAAAATAAAACTAATAACACCAAAGAGCAAGTTTTTGAATTGCTAAAGAATGATGAGTATATAGATTCACTAATCGAAAAATATTGGTTTTTAACAGATGAAATAAAAAATGAAAATATATATTATCCATTAGAAGGATATTTATTCCCAGATACATATTTTTTCGATAACGAAGATGTAACAGTAGAAGAGATTTTTGATACTTTATTAAAACAAACAGAAAAAGTATTAAATGAGTATAAAGAACAAATTGAAGAGCAACAATATTCAGTTCACGAAATAATAACATTAGCATCACTTATAGAAACAGAAGGATTATTCCCAGAAGATAGAAAAGATATATCAAGTGTAATATACAACAGATTAAAATCTAACATGTCATTACAACTTGATGCAACAACATATTATGCAATAAAAGTTGAATTAGGTCAAAGAGAATTAAAACAATCAGAATTGAATGATTATAATCCATATAATACTAGAGGACCAAGAATGGAAGGTAAATTACCAATAGGTCCAATATCTAGTGTAAGTAAAAGCTCAATAGATGCTGCACTAAATCCAAATAATACAGATTATATCTTTTATGTATCAGATAAAAACGGAAAAGTATATTTTAGTAAAACTAGTCAAGAACATGATAATATAATAAAACAGTTGCAAGACCAAGGCTTATGGTATGAATTTGAATAAAAGAGGTGAAGTAAATGAAAAGAATGAAAACATTTTTAAAATATTTAATAATATTTGTAATAATATATATAGTATTTGACTTTTTTACATATAGATATCTTGTAAATGCTTATAAAAATATTAGAACTTATGAAATAATAGAAAATTCACCAAGTGTTGAAATTAAGGAAGCAAAAGCAACAGCTGTTAATGGGTATATAGTTGCTTATGTAAAAAATAATACAGGAGCAAATATAGATAAAACTAATGTAAAAATAGATTTATATAATTCAAGAGGAAATAATGTAGGAACTAAATATGTTAAAATAGAAAATTTTAACGCAGACGAATTAAGAGAATTTAAAGCTAATTTTAAATCAACTAATGTTTCACACTTTAAAATAAGCTTTACCAACGAAGATGTAGAAGAAGAAATCAATGAACAAGCAAGGGAATTACAGGAAACAGTAAATAAATGGATTCCTATTGTAGGTTTAGTTGGTTTAATTTGTGCTACCTAAATTTTAAAAGAAAGGATTAAAAATATGTCAAAGCCGATAGTTGCAATAGTGGGAAGACCTAACGTAGGAAAATCAACGTTTTTTAATTACATAGTAGGGAAAAGAATATCTATAGTAGAAGATAAACCTGGAGTAACAAGAGATAGAGTATATGCAGATGCAACATGGAGAGATAGAATTTTTACTTTAATAGATACGGGAGGAATTGAGCCAGAAAGTGAAGATGTAATATTATCTCAAATGAGAAATCAGGCTAATGTTGCTATAAATGTTGCGGACGTCATATTATTTTTAACAGATGTAAAACAAGGCTTAACCGCGGATGATAGAGAAATAGCCATAATGTTAAAAAAATCAAAAAAACCTATAATATTAGTATGTAACAAATCAGACAATATAGGTGAACCACCAGCAGAGTTGTATGAATTTTATAATTTAGGTTTAGGTACACCTATGCCAATATCTTCAACAAATGCTTTAGGTTTGGGAGATGTATTAGATGCAATATATGAAAAATTGCCTGATAAAAAGGACGATGAGGAAGATAATGAGATAATTAATGTTGCAATAATTGGAAAACCTAATGTAGGAAAATCATCACTAGTAAATAAAATTTTAGGTGAAAATAGAGTAATAGTAAGTGATATTGCAGGTACAACAAGAGATGCAATAGATTCATATTTCGAAAATGATAAGGGAAAATATAATTTTATAGATACCGCAGGAATAAGAAGAAAGAGTAAGGTAAATGAATCAATAGAGAAATTTAGTATAATGCGTACTTTATTTGCTATTGAAAGATCAGATGTATGCTTACTTATGATTGATGCAACAGAAGGAGTAACAGAGCAAGATACTAAAATTGCAGGAGAAGCACATGAAGCGGGAAAAGGAATAATAATTGTAATAAATAAATGGGATGAAGTAGAAAAAGAAACAGGTACTTTAGAAAAATATAAAAAACAAGTATATGAAAAATTATCATATATAACTTATGCACCAATATTATTTATATCTGCAAAAACAGGACAAAGAGTAGATAAATTATTTGAAATGATAAATAATGTAGCAAATCAGAATGCGTTAAGAGTTACAACAGCGATGCTAAATCAAGTAATAAATGAAGCTATTGCAGTAGTACAACCACCAACAGATAAAGGAAGAAGACTAAAAATATTGTATGCAACACAAGCTTCAACAAAACCACCAACGTTTGTTATATTTGTAAATAAAAAAGAATTGTTTCATTTTTCTTATGAAAGATACCTAGTAAATCAAATTCGAGCAAACTTTGGATTAGAAGGAACACCAGTAAGAATAATTTGTAGAGAAAAAGAAGAATAAAATAACGAATGGATAAAATTCTTAGAATTTTGAAGGAGGAAACAAATTTATGAACAGATTAACATTATTATATATAGTAATAGGAATTATATCTTATTGCTTAGGAAGTATAAGTTTTTCAATAATATTTAGTAAAAAGATGGCAGGATTTGATGTAAGAGAAAAAGGTAGTGGAAATGCAGGAAGTACTAATGTTTTAAGAACAGTTGGAAAAAAAGCTGCAATATTAACATTAATATGTGACATATTAAAAGGAGTAGTAGCTATAGTATTAGCATTGGTATTTAACAGAATAGTAGAAGATTCAAATGGAGAATTAATGGTGCAAATTGCAGGAATTGCAGTAGTACTAGGACATACTTTTCCAATATTCTTTGGATTTAAAGGTGGAAAAGGTGTTGCAACATCACTTGGAATTATAATGTTAATAAATTATGAAATTGGATTAATATGTTTAATATTTGCTTTATTAGTAATGATACTTACAAAAACAGTATCAATAGGATCAATTATGGCAGCTATTTTATTTCCAGTATTAACTTTAGTAATACACGATAAATATATAATAGGAGATAATTATATAATATTCGGAATAATCCTTGCATTAATAGTAATATACAATCATAGAAGCAATATAAAAAGAATAATGAATGGAGAAGAAAATAAAATTAGCCTAAAAAAGAATTCATAAAAAAGGAGAATATAAAAATGAAAAATATTGCAATAATAGGTAGCGGAAGCTGGGGAGTAGCATTAGCAATACATTTAGCACAAATTGGACATAATGTAAGAATATGGTCTTTTGCAAAAGAAGAGGCAGACTTAATAAATAATGAAAAAAAATGCATGTTCCTACCAAAGGTTATAATACCTAATAATATAATTTGCAGTTTGGATTTTAAGGAAGTAATAGAAGGTTCAGATATTGTATTAGTTGTAACGCCATCAAAATTCATAAGAAATACGGTTACACAATTTAAAAAATACATAACAAATCAACAAGTAATTGTTTGTGCTAAAGGATTTGAAAGCGGGACTCTAAAAACTTTAACAGATGTTCTAGAGGATGAATTACCAAATACAAAAATAGGGGTATTATCAGGCCCAAGTCATGCTGAAGAAGTATCATTAGGAATACCTACTGCTATAGTAATTGCTTCAAAACATGAAGAAGTATTAAAGAACATACAAACTTCTTTTATGAGTGAAACAATGAGAATATATACTTCTCATGACGTAAAAGGAGTAGAACTAGGTGGTGCTTTAAAAAATATAATTGCATTTTGTGCAGGAATTGCTGCTGGTTTAAATTTAGGGGATAACTCATTTGCTGCACTTGCAACGAGAGGATTAGTAGAAATAACAAGACTAGGAACTAAAATGGGAGCAGAAAAAAATACTTTTTATGGGTTAACTGGACTTGGAGATTTAATAGTTACATGCCTAAGTGAACATAGTAGAAATAGAAGAGCAGGATATTTAATAGGACAAGGAAAAACAATAGAAGAAGCCAAAAAAGAAGTTGGAATGACAATAGAAAGTATAGATAATATAGAAGTGGCACACGAACTTTGCAGAAAGTATAATGTGGAAATGCCAATAGTAGATGCTGTATATGATGTATTATATAATAATTTATCACCAAAGCAAGCAGTAACAATGCTTATGACACGTGAGGCAAAGAGTGAGGATATAATGTAAAAATTATATATATAAAGAGAAAGGATGGATTTTTTATGGAACCAATAGTATTAAATCACCCAATAGTTGAACATAAGCTTACAGTACTTAGAGACAAAAGAACAGGAACAAAGGAATTTAGAGAAGTGGCAGGAGAATTAGCCACATTATTATGTTATGAAGCAATGAGAGATGCACAATTAGAAGAAGTAGAAGTTGAAACACCACTTGCAAAAATGAAATCAAAAAAATTAAATGAGCAAAAATATGCATTTGTTCCAATATTAAGGGCAGGTTTAAGCATGGTAGATGGAATTTTAAAAGTAGTTCCAAATGCAAAAATAGGACATATAGGAATGTATAGAAACGAAGAAACCTTAGAACCAGTTGAATATTATTTTAAAGTTCCAAGCGAAATAGAAAATAGAGAAGTAATAGTACTAGATCCAATGCTTGCAACAGGTGGAACGGCTGTAGATGCAATAACACAATTAAAGAAACGTGGAGTTAAAAAAATAAAGTTCTTATCAATTATAGCGGCTCCAGAAGGAATAAAAAAAGTACAACAAGTTCATTCTGATGTACAAATATATTGTGCAACAATAGATGAGCATTTGAATGATGTGGGATATATTGTTCCAGGATTAGGAGATGCTGGAGATAGGATATATGGCACTAAATAGTTGATACATAAAATATAACAAAAAATAAAAATTACTCGGCTACATTACAAAATTTAAGAAATTCTAATTTAATTTTATGGCACCCTTCCACGACAAGCGTGAACTCTTTCCATAAAATTTTCATAAGAATTTCTAAAATTTTTCCATTTGCATTCGTAATTTTTGTTTTTTGTTATATTTATTGCACATAAGCTTGTAAAGTCCGATTAATATAATTTTCGAAAGGAGTAGGAATTTTGAAAATAACTGATATAAAAGAATTAGAGAGTCTTGCAAAAAAAATAAGAAGAGGAATTATTGAGCAAGTGTATTGTGGTAAATCTGGGCATCCGGGAGGAGCATTGTCTTGTGCAGATATTTTAACAGTTCTATATTTTAATCAAATGAATATAAGTCCAGAAAATCCAAAAGCACCAGAAAGAGATAGATTTGTATTATCCAAAGGACATGCATCACCAGCGCTATATAGCACTTTAGCCCATAGAGGATATTTTGATATAGAAGAACTAAAAACTTTTAGGTCATTAGAAACTAATTTACAAGGGCACCCAGATATGAATAAAGTACCAGGTGTAGATATGACAACCGGTTCTTTAGGACAAGGATTGTCTGTTGCTAATGGAATGGCACTTTCATCTAAGTTAAATAGTGACGGATTAAGAGTATATTGCTTAGTTGGAGATGGTGAAATACAAGAGGGACAAATTTGGGAAGCAGCAATGAGCGCATCGCATTATAAATTAGATAATTTATGTTTAATAGTAGATAATAATAACTTACAAATAGATGGACAAGTAGATGAAGTAAAAAATATATATCCGTTAGATGAAAAATTTAAAAGTTTCGGATTTGAAATATTAAAAATAGATGGACATAATATTCCACAAATAATAGAAGCTTTTGAAATGGCAAAAAAAGTAAAAGGAAAACCAACAGTAATAATTGCAAATACAATAAAAGGAAAAGGCGTATCTTTTATGGAGAATCAAGTAGGATGGCATGGTAAAGCACCAAATGAGGAAGAATATAAACAAGCAATGAAAGAATTAGAATAAAATAATATATGTATAATCATTCTGTAGATGCATCATATAATTAGGAGGAAAAAATGAATATAGATAAAAAAATTGCTACGAGACAAAGTTATGGAGAAACTTTGGTAGAATTGGGAAAAAACAACGACAAAATAGTAGTTTTGGATGCAGATTTATCAGAGGCTACGAAAACAGTATTATTTAAAAAAGAATTTCCTAATAGATTTTTTGATATGGGTATAGCAGAGCAAGACATGATGTGTACAGCTGCAGGAATGGCAACATGCGGACAAATTCCATTTGTTAGTACTTTTGCTATGTTTGCTACAGGACGTGCTTATGACCAAATTAGAAATAGTATATGTTATCCTAAGTTAAATGTAAAAATTTGTGCAACACATGCAGGTTTAACAGTTGGAGAAGATGGAGCAACTCATCAAATGCTAGAAGATATAAGCATGATGAGAACTTTACCTAATATGACTGTAATGTGTACATCAGATGATGCTCAAACTAAATGGGCAGTTAGAGAAATTGCAAAATACAATGGGCCAGTATATTTAAGATTATGTAGATTAGCAACACCAACAATATATGATGAAAATCAAAAATTTGAAATAGGAAAAGCTATTCAAATAGGACAAGGAACTGATGCTACAGTAATTGCAACAGGTGTAACTGTTGCAGAAGCAATAAAAGCAAAAGAAGAATTAGAACAACAAAACATAAATATAAGAGTAATAGATATGCATACGATAAAGCCAATAGATAAAGAAATAATAATAAAAAGTGCAAAAGAAACCAAGAAAATAATAACAATAGAAGATCACAGTATAATAGGTGGATTAGGTAGTGCAGTTTGCGAAGTACTATCTGAAAACTATCCAGCAAAAGTAATAAGAATGGGAGTAGAAGATACATTTGGAAAATCTGGTACTGCAGAAAAATTATTAGAATATTTTAAATTAACCGCAAAAGATATTATAGAAAATGTAAAATAACCCCAACAAGTTAACATAAACATACAAATTTGCAAAAATATGTTAACTGTGCTATAATGTAAGTAGTTTTAAAACAAAGGAGGAATTTATATGGAATTAAGAAACAAGAGAGATGAATTTAAAAATAGATTAAAACATGACAATAATGATAAAAAAACAATAAAAAATAGTGATAAAAAAATAGTAATGACTGGAGCTGCAATAGTATTAGCTGCTGAAGCAGCAGTTGTAGTGGGAAATTCAATCGCAAGAAATATTAACAGACCTTTTAAACCTATAGACATGTCAAAATACAATATAGATAATACTAAGTATGAAGATTATATAAAAGAGTCTGGAGATAAAGAATCAGAAACATCAGATAAATTATATAGAATGGCAATGTTAGAGGAAAATATAAGAATTTATAAAGAGCTAAAAGGAAAGAAATTAACAGATAGTCAAAAAGAATCTTTAGATATAGCAACACGTGGTATAAAATCAGAAATGTCATCATCAATGATAAGCAAAATTTATTTAAATGATATATTTAAAGAAAAAATATTAGAAGCATATGATGCAAAATATGTAAAAGTAAATTACAGAGTACCAAAAGGTGAAGAAATAATAAATGTTGAATTATATAACAGCATTGATGGTGTAGCAATACCATTAAAAAAAGAAGATATGATTGATGAAGTAAAATCAGCAGTAAAGGATATAGTTAGTTTACAAGATTTAGAAAATAAAGATAAGCCATATAATGATAAAGACATTAATGAATTTATTAGAGCTTATGATAATATGAAAGGCTTTAGCAATTTAACATTAGTAAAAAATGGCAATCAACCATTAACAATTCAAGAAAATGTTTTAGTTGATTTACCAAATGGAAATTTTACTGTATATAGTGTAAATATTGATGATGAAAAAAATGTAAATATAACAGGTAAAAAAGATATTGAAGTAAAAGATAATAAAATTGTAAGTGATGAAGAAGAAAGATAATTAAAATATAATGTAAGAAAAAAAGAGAAAGATGGTATAAAACGAAGAAAATTCGTAAATTTATACCATTTTTTTTGTTTTAAAGTATTGCAATTATACTTTTTTATTGATATTATGTAGAAGTCAAAAATTAAAAGTTTTTGTTATAAAAAATTGTAGCAAAAATGAAAGGAATGTTATTTTTAATGATAGAGTTTAAAAATGTAAGCAAAACTTATTCTACAGGTACAGAAGCTGTAAATAATGCTAATTTTAAGATAGATAAAGGGGAATTCGTATTTCTAGTAGGAAGTTCTGGTTCTGGTAAATCAACATTAATAAAATTAATATTAAAAGAAGAAGAACCAACTAAAGGAAATATAATTATAAATGGAAAAGATACCACCTTTTTAAAACAAAACAGAATTCCATATTTAAGAAGAAGTATGGGAGTAGTATTCCAAGATTTCAGATTATTACCAGATAGAACAGTATATGACAATGTAGCTTTTGCAATGTATATAGTTAAAGCTACACCTAGGCATATACGTAGACAAGTTCCAATGCTTTTATCTTTAGTTGGATTAAGCGGAAAAGCAAAAGTGTATCCTGATGAATTATCTGGTGGTGAGCAACAAAGAGTTGCATTAGCAAGAGCACTTGTTAATAATCCATCAATGATAATCGCAGATGAGCCTACAGGTAACTTAGATCCAGATACTGCTTGGGAAATAATGACACTATTAAATGAAATTAATATGAGGGGAACAACAGTTGTTGTTGCAACACATGCTAAAGACATAGTTGATAAAATGAATAAAAGAGTTATAGAAATAAAATCTGGAAATATTGTAAGAGATGAAAAAGGTGGTTATAGTAGTGAAGTTTAATGTTATTGGTTATTTAATAAGCGAAGGCTTTAAAAATGTAATGAAAAATAAAAAATCTACGTTTTCTTGCTTAGGAGTTATGTGCGCAACAATGCTTATGTTTGGAATATTTTTTGCTATAGCACAGAATATAAATCATATTGTGAAAATAGTAGAAAGTGAACAAGGAATGCAGGTTTTCGTTGACGTAAATATGCCTGAAGAGCAAATTGTACAAGTAGAAGAAACATTAAGAAATATACAAGTAAATGGAACAAATGCAATAAATAAAATAAGAAGAGTTTCTAAGCAAGAGGCATATGATACAGTAAAAGAACAGTTGAAAGATCATCCAGATGCTATGGAAGCAGTAGAAGTTGAAATGTTTAAAGTATCTTTTGTAATAAATCTTACAGACCTAAGTTATACACATGATGTTGTAAGTCAAGCTGAACAAATTGATGGTGTTGTAAAGGTAACAAATAGCGAAAACACAATAACCACTTTAATGTCTTTAGCAAATGGAATAAAAATGTTTACTCTAGTTATACTAACTGTATTGATTATAGTTTCATTATTTATTATATCAAATACAATAAAACTTTCAGTACACGCAAGAAGAAAAGAAATATCAATTATGAAATATGTAGGAGCAACTAATAATTTTATAAGAGCACCGTTTGCGGTAGAAGGTATTGTAATAGGAATTGCATCGGGAGTAATATCAATACTAATAATTTGTTTAGGATATAATGCTTTAGCAAATAAATTCTTATCATCATCAATAGCTCAAAAAATACAAACGATAAGCTTATTAAGTTTTGGAGAAATGGTAAATTTAATTATTATTGTATATATACTACTAGGAGTTGGAATTGGTATAATAGGTAGTGCAATTTCAATGAGAAAATATTTAGATGTATAGGAGAAAATTAATGAAGAAAAAACTGTATATTATTACAGGAATTATTATATTTATATCTTGCATCTGTGCTAGAAGTATTGCTGAAACTAAAAATACTGCAGAATTAAGAGAACAAAGGAAAATAGTACAAGAGAAAATCACAGAAAATAGTGTACAATTAGATGAGTTACAAGGCGAAATATCAGATTTAATGTTACAAATACAAGAA
The DNA here is from genome assembly GCA_947629555.1 of uncultured Clostridia bacterium. Taxonomy (GTDB): domain Bacteria; phylum Bacillota; class Clostridia; order TANB77; family CAG-508; genus CAKPQL01. The sequence goes on from CANRED010000014.1 coordinate 22,954, forward strand.
TTAAGTGATAAAATTTATCAGTATGAAGTTGATGTTGCGGTTTTAGAAAATGAAATTTCTGAGTTAGATGCAAAAATAGATGAGGTACAATCAGAATTTGATAAAGTAGAAGAAATTTATAACAGAAGAAAAACATTATTGGCAAATAGAATAATTGCACAATATGAAGCTGGAGATGTAGTTTATCTAGATTTTTTACTTAATTCAAAAGGACTAATAGATTTTATATCTAACTATTATATGATTGGCGAAATATTAGAATATGATAACGATTTATTAAATGAATATAAAAATCAAAAAGAACAAATAAGTAAAATAAAAGAAGAATTAGATGCATATAAAAAAGATTTAAAGGAAAAAAAGGATAATCAGGAAAAATCAGCGATTGTACTTGCAAATACTAGAGTAGTAAAAAACAACCAAATGAGTAGATTAACTGAAGAAGAAAGAACATTACAAGAAGAAATAGATGAATATCAAAAAGAAGTACAAGAAATAGAAGTTGAATTACTTATGATTTTAACACAAAACTTAGGAAGCGAATATGTTGGGGGTGTGTTAGCATGGCCTGTTCCTGGATACACAAGTATCACATCACCTTTTGGAATGAGAATTCATCCAATAAGTGGTATATATAAAATGCATACAGGAGTAGATATTGGAGGTGCACCTATAGGAGCATATTTCGTAGCAGCAAATGATGGTACTGTTGTTGCATCTATTTACAATAATGCTTATGGAAATATGGTTGTAATAGATCATGGAGGAGGTCTTTCAACGCTATATGCACATGGTAGTGAAAGATTAGTAGAAACTGGAGATAAAGTTGAAAGAGGACAGCCAGTTATGACGGTTGGTTCAACAGGAATTTCAACAGGTCCACATGCTCACTTTGAAGTTAGAGTTAATGGAGTGTGGGTAGATCCATTAGATTATATATTAACTAGACAAAATACAAATCAAAATTCAAGTGATAAAAGCAACTAAAGAAATTTTAGGAGGAATAAAAATGGGTAAAGTAAAATGTGCATGGATATGTATTATATTAACTATTATAATGTTTTTTGCAAACTGTGGAACTACTTATTCTGTATCTTTAGATGAGTTAAAACAACAACAAAGTGGATTACAACAAAAATTAGATGCAGCCAAAAAGGAATTAAATCAAGTATCAGCACAAATGAGTGAAGCAGAAAAGCAAGTTGTTCAATTAAACGCTCAGATAACAATATATCAAAATGAAATTGCCACATTACAAAATAGTATTAGTGAAAATGAGATAAAATTAAAACAAGCAGAAGAAGATTATGCAAAAAGAAATAAAATGCTAGCAAATAGAATAATTGCACAATATGAAGCAGGAGATGTAACATATTTAGACTTTTTACTGGGGTCAGATAGTATAATAGATTTTATATCTAATTATTATCTAGTGAGTGAAATTTTAGAAATGGATGTTGATTTGCTAAATCAGATAGAAAATACAAAAAGAGAAATAGAAGAAACAAAAAAACAACTAGAACAAGATAAAGCACAAGTAGAGTCTCAGATGAGTATTGTACAGGCTAAAAAACAGGAAAGAGAAGCATACATAAATCAATTAAATGAGCAAGAAAAAGCATTACAAGCAGAAAGAGATGACTATAATGAACAATTAGAACAGGTAAAAAAAGACATAATAGCAAATAGCTCAACTGGTGGATACATAGGCGGAGGAAAAATGCTATGGCCACTACCAGGATATAAATTAGGCAGCGATGCAGGAAACCGTTTCGGATATAGATGGCATCCTGTGTACCACGATTGGAGATTACATACAGGAATTGATATTGCAGCACCTAAAGGAGCAGCATTTTTGGCTGCTGAATCTGGAACAGTTATAGTTGCTCAAAGTTATTATGGAGGTTATGGAAATGCTGTTGTAATAGACCATGGAGGAGGAATAACAACATTATATGGTCATGGTACATCAATACTTGTATCTAAAGGACAATATGTAACAAAGGGAACACCAGTACTAACAGTAGGTTCAACAGGAGTTTCAACAGGAAACCATGCTCATTTTGAAGTTAGAAAAAACGGAACACCAGTAGATCCATTACCATATTTAGAAAGAGTGTATACTTAAAATTTAAGAGACGAGTTTCAAACTCGTCTTTTATTATGTAGAAAATTTTTAATACACAAAAAAATGAATTGCGAAATGTAGGGGTTGCATGCCATGCAACCCGTATTGTAGGGAACGACGCCCTCGTCGTTCCGCGTGGCGAAGCCACTTTTCAAAATTTTCAATATGTATGGGTCGAAAAACGACTAAAAGTTATTATATCAAAATAGAAAAAATTACTAAAAACACTACTATTAATCATATTTTTGTAGTATAATATAAAAGTAATTTTAGAAAGGATGATATAAATGCAATCAAATAACAAGAAAAATATATATAGAATTATAATGTTAGTGATAGTAACTGCTTTTGTAACAATGCTATTTACAATAATTGGATTTTCTAATTATTTAAGAAAGGATGGCAATATACGATATTTAATTAGTTCTGTTGAAGCAGAGGACTTAGAAACCGAAATATTAAAAATTAGAGCTGTAATAGATGAATATTATTTAAGAGATATAGATGAACAAAAATTAATAGATGGAGCATTAAAAGGATATGTAGATGCCTTAGGTGACAAATATACACAGTATCTTGTAGGAGATGAATGGACAGCAATGGAAACAGATACGCTAGGGCACTATGTTGGTATTGGAGTATACATTACATGTGATACGGAAAATAATCAAATTGTTGTACTTTCACCAATAGCAGGCTCACCAGCTGAAGAAGCAGGAATAATGCAAGGAGATATCATAACCAAAGTAAATGATGTTGAATATTCAGGTGAACAAATAGATGAAGTAGCAGAAATAATGAAAGGTGAATTAGATAGCAAAGTAAAAATAGAAATAAAAAGAGAAGGTAAAACCTTAACTTTCGAAATAGAAAGAAAAGAAATAAGGATGAATGCCGTAACTTCTAGAATAATAGAAGATAATATAGGATGTATTAATATACCAACATTTAGTGAAGGAACAGCAAATGAATTTAAAGAAAATGCTCAAAAGTTAATGGATAAAGGAATAAACAAATTTGTAATAGATTTAAGAGATAATACAGGCGGAATTGTTTCAGAAGCCTTACAAATTGCAGAATATCTTGTCCCTAAAGATAAAGTATTAATGGTAACAGTAAATAAAGATAATAAAATAGAAGAAACAAAATCAAAAGAAGATAATTTAATTAAGGGAGAAGTTGTAATATTAATTAATGGAAATTCAGCAAGTTCAACCGAAATTTTAGTAGCTGCAATAAAAGATAATGGAGTAGGAAAATTAATAGGAACAAAAACCTATGGAAAGGGCGTTATGCAACAAATATTAGAATTAGCAGATGGAAATGCTTTAAAAATAACAACAGAAGAGTTTATGACTCCAAATGGGGATAAAATAGATGGAGTTGGAATTTTACCAGATGAAGAAGTTAGATTAACAACAGATAAAGAAGGAAATATAATAGATACACAATTAATGAAAGCTGTAGAAATGTTGAAATAGAAATAATTACATGCTTTACAAATATAATTATTTAATATATAATATAAAAATATTGTAAGAAATATAAAAAGGAGATAAATTATGGAAAACAACGAAAATGTAGAAGAACTAGATTTAAATCAATTAATGAAAATAAGAAGAGAAAAACTAGAGGAATTACAAGCAAATGGAAAAGATCCATTTGAAATAACAAAATATAATAGAACACATGTAAGCCAACAAATTAGAGATAATTATGCAGAATTAGAACAAAAAGATGTAACAATTGCAGGAAGAATTATTGCAAAAAGAATAATGGGAAAGGCATCATTTTGTACAATACAAGATAGTACAGGAAAAATGCAAAGTTATGTTAGCATAAATGATTTAGGAGAAGAAAGCTATAAATTATTTAAAACTTATGACATAGGAGATATAATTGGAATTACAGGTTTTGTATTTAAAACTAGAACAGAAGAAATATCTGTACATGCAAAAGAAGTTACATTGCTTACAAAATCTTTAAGACCATTACCAGAAAAATTTCATGGCTTAAAGGACACAGATTTGAGATATAGACAAAGATATGTTGACTTAATAGTAAATCCAGAAGTAAAAAATACATTTGAGTTAAGAAGTAAAATAATTAGAGAAGTAAAAAAATATTTAGATGATCTTGGATATTTAGAGGTGGATACACCTATATTAAATACAATAGCAGGTGGGGCTGCAGCAAGACCATTCATTACACACCATAATACATTAGATATAGACATGTATTTAAGAATAGCAAATGAATTATATTTAAAAAGATTAATTGTTGGTGGATTTGACAAAGTATATGAAATGGGAAGAATGTTTAGAAACGAAGGAATGGATATAAAACACAATCCAGAATTTACAAACATAGAGTTATATTCAGCTTATGAAGACTATAATGATATGATGAATTTAACAGAAGATTTAGTTAGAACAGTTGCAAAAAATGTATTAGGAAAAACAGACATAACATATCAAGGAACAGAAATAGATTTAACTTCACCATGGAAAAGAATTAGCATGATTGATGCAATTAAAGAAGTAACAGGGATAGACTTTAATAAAATAGAAACAGATGAAGAAGCAACAAAAATTGCAAAAGATGCAGGACTAGAGGTTGAAGGCATTATGGCAAGAGGAAATATAATTAATTTAATGTTTGAAGAAAAAGTTGAAGATACATTAATTCAACCAACATTTATATATGATTATCCAATAGAAGTTTCTCCATTAACAAAAAAGAAAAAATCAGATCCAAGATTAACGGAAAGATTTGAAGTATTTATTGGAGGAAGAGAATATGGAAATGCTTATTCTGAATTAAACGATCCAATAGATCAATATGAAAGATTTAAAAGACAAGCAGAGTTAAGAGAGGCCGGAGACGAAGAAGCTAATATGATGGACGAAGATTTTATAAATGCGCTAGAATATGGAATGCCACCAACAGGAGGACTTGGAATAGGAATAGATAGATTAATAATGTTGTTAACAGATTCAGCTTCAATAAGAGACGTACTATTATTCCCAACGATGAAGCCATTAAATTAATTTTAATATAAACAAAAGATTAATGAAAGGTAGGAAGAATATGTTTGGTTTTGGAATAGACAAAAGAACTTTGTATATATTACTTGCAATATTGGCAGTTTTTACTATTGCTAGTTTAGGAACAAGTGGGATATTAGGAATACTATTATCAATACCTGCAGTATTAATAGCACTTACATTTCATGAATTTGCACATGCTTATGCAGCAGATAAATTAGGTGATGATACTCCAAGAATGCAAGGCAGATTAAACTTAAACCCAATGAGCCACATAGATTGGTTTGGAATTATTATGTTAGTAGTAGCAGGGTTTGGTTGGGGAAAACCTGTACAAATTGACAGACGAAATTTTTCTAATAACAAAATTTCAACATCTGCAGCAGAAGCAATAGTAGCAATAGCAGGTCCAATAATGAACTTCTTAATTGCATTTGTATTTACAATAATATTATTTGTCCTAATGCTACTTGTACCAAGCTTTTTAAGTTTATTAGATGGAGCAATGTACGTAATAATTTTAAACATAATAATTATAAATATTAGTTTAGGAATATTTAACTTAATACCTATTCCACCATTAGATGGATCAAAAGTTTTAATGCATTTCTTACCATATAACGGAAAACAATGGTTTGAAAACAATCAATATACATTTTACATTGTATTATTATTTTTAGTTTTCATAAGAATAAATGGAGCATCAATAATATCACAAATATTAACGCCAGCAGTACAGGGAATATTCTCTGGAATGAGTTGGATAGTAACTAGTGTAATAAACTTATTTATATAAATAAAGGAAAAATATATGAAAGATATAATTGTGTTAGGAATTGAATCAAGCTGTGATGAAACCTCTGTATCTATTGTAAAAAATGGTAGAGAGGTTATTTCTAATATAATAAATTCACAAATAAAGATACATGAAAATTATGGAGGAGTAGTACCAGAAATTGCGTCAAGATGTCATGTAGAGGTTATAAATCAAGTAACAAAAGAGGCATTAAAACAAGCTAATATGACTTTTAATGATATAGATGTTATAAGTTGTACTTATGGACCAGGATTAGTTGGTGCATTGCTAGTTGGAGTATCTTATGCAAAAGCATTAAGCTTTGCACTAAATAAACCATTAGTAGGAGTAAACCATATCGAAGGACATATTGCAGCAAATTATATTACACATAAAGATTTAGAGCCACCATTTTTATGCTTAATAATTTCAGGTGGACATACACATCTAGTTAATATAAAAAGTTATTCAGAATTTGAAATATTAGGTAAAACTAGAGATGATGCAATAGGAGAAGCCTTTGATAAAGTTGCAAGAGTAGTTGGATTAGGATATCCAGGAGGACCAAAGGTAGATAAACTAGCAAAGACAGGACAACCTAACATAGAATTACCTCGAACATATTTTGATAATTTAGATTTTAGCTTTAGTGGAATAAAAACAGCAGTATTAAATTTAAACCATAAAAATCCAGATATAAATAAAGCGGATTTATGTGCTAGTTTTGAAAAAGCTGTAACTGAAATGTTGGTTACAAATTCAATAAAAGCAATGAAACAGTTAAATGTAAATAAAATGGCATTGGCTGGTGGAGTATCTGCTAATAGTTATATACGTGAAAGTTTTAAAAACATAGAAGGTATAACTGTTTATTATCCTGAAATAAATTTATGTACAGATAATGCAGCAATGATAGCATCAGCAGGATATTATAATTATATAAACGGAAAAATATCAGATTTAACATTAAATGCAATACCTAATTTAAAAATAGGAGAATAGAAGAGGTGGAAAAATGTCGATATATGCAATATCAGATTTGCATTTGTCGTTTGGAACAAATAAACCGATGGATGTATTTGGAGATAATTGGGGAAACCATTGGGAAAAAATAAAAAAAGATTGGTTAGAAAAAGTAAATGATGATGATTTAGTATTGTTACCGGGAGATTTTTCATGGGCTACTTATTTAAAAGATACTTATGAAGATTTTAAATATTTAAGTGAATTGCCTGGTAAAAAAATATTATTAAAAGGAAATCATGATTATTGGTGGACCACTTTAAAATCAATGAGAGAATACTTAAAAGAAAATAATTTTATAAATATAGATTTTTTATATAATAATAGCTATTTATATGAGAACTATATAATAGCAGGAACAAGAGGCTGGCAGTGGATAGATACGGAAGAAGATTATAAATTGTTAAGGAGAGAAATGCTAAGATTAGAATTATCGATACAAGATGGAATAAGCAAATTTGGAAAAGATAAGAAAATAATAATATGCACACATTATCCACCATTTAATATAATAAAAAATAAAGAATTAGATTATATAAACTTAATGAAGAAATATAATGTAGAAAAATGCATATATGGTCATCTTCATGGATCAGCTCATAAGGACGCAATACAGGGGAATATAGATGGAATAGATTTTAAATTAGTAAGCTGTGATTTTACAAATTTTACATTGGAAAAAATATGTTAAAAATAGTGACAATAAAATATAAATTTGCTATAATAAACTTTATTGAAATATAATAAAAATAGAGGGATTAAGTATCCTTACTGTATTTATTTAGTATAAATTGAGGGGAAAAAATAGATGGATAAGAAAAAATGGATTACTATAATTTCTGTAGTAGTAACAATTATTATTGTTGCAATAGCAGCTGTATTAATAATTCATAAAAATAATGAATCAGTAAAAGCAGCAGTAGCACAAGAAAATATGTTAGATAATGAGGAATTAAATACAGAAGAGCCAACAGATGAACCAACAGATGAAGCAACGGCAAGTCCAACTGAAGAAACGGCAACACCTTCACCTAAGGCAAGTAAAAAACCAACTAAAACTAAATATTATATAAAAGTCAATAACCAAATGAATACTGTTACTATATATAAACAAGATTCAAAAGGAAATTATACAATACCAGTAAAAGCGATGGTTTGTTCAACAGGATATTCATCACCAAAAAATGCAAAATACAAAACATTAGGTAGATGGAATTGGGGAAAAATGTTTGGAGGCGTATTTACTCAATACGAAACACTTATAGTAGATAATATATTATTTCATTCAGTACCATATTTAAAAAAGAATGACCATAGCTCATTAGAATATTGGGAATATGATAAACTAGGGCAAACATGTTCAGCAGGATGTATTAGACTTACAGTTGCAGATGCAAAATGGATATATGATAACTGTGAAATAGGAACTACAGTTGAATTTTATTCAAGTTCAAATCCGGGACCACTTGGAAAACCTAGTGCACAAAAAATATCAGGTAATGAAGAATTGAGAGGATGGGATCCAACAGACCCAGATCCAAGTAATCCATGGAGAAATTATGTGGAACCAGAACCAACACCAGAAGAAACACCAACACCACCAACAGGTTCAACAGAAATACCACCTATAGTAGAAACACCAACACCACCAGCAAATCCAACAAATACACCACCTATAGGAGAAACAGGAACACCACCAACAAATCCAACAAATACATCATCTACAGAAAAAACAGCAACTCCACCGGCAAAAGCAACATCCACGTCAAAGTCAACACCACCATCATCAAAGCAAAAATTATAGAGTAGTATATAAAATAAATAAAAAATGGATAGACTAAAGAGGTCTATCCATTTTTTAAAATAGGAAAAGCCTAATATTTATATATACAATAAAAATATTTTAGCAAAATGTATTGACAATTGCTAAAATTGGTTATAATATATATGCGTTAGCAATCAAACCGAGTAAGTGCTAACAAGAGGTGAAAAAATGCTTGATTCAAGGAAGAAAAAAGTATTACAAGCAATAATAGAAGAATATATAAATACTGCTGAACCAGTAAGTTCTGCAGCAATAACAATAAATCATGGATTAAATTGTAGTAGCGCAACAATAAGAAATGATATGGCAGAGCTAGAAAAAGAAGGATATCTAGATAAACCTCACACTTCAGCAGGTAGAATTCCATCAGCTAAAGGCTATAGATTTTATGTTGATGAGTTGTTAAACGATGAAAATATTAGTTTAGATGAAATTCAATTTATAAAATCTAGATTAGAAACAAAAGTTAATGAAATAGAAGAATTAACGAAAATAACAACTAATACAATATCCGAGTTAACGCATTATGCTACTGTTGCAATAGGCCCTAAAACTATAGAACAAACAATAGAAGATATAAAATTTGTGTTGCTAGGTAACAGAGTTTTAATGGCAGTTATATTAACAAATTCTGGAGCAATAAAAGAATCAATAATAAAATTTGATGAAGATATAACTCGGTAGCCAAGTAGAAAACCTAAATTATATATTTAATGCAAAATTAAGAGGAAAACCATTAGGTAAAATTGATAAGCCTATGGAAGAATATATTTCTTCAGAAATGAATAATCAAGTAAATGTAATTAAGCCAATAATTGAACAAATGAATAAGGCCATAGGAGAAACAGATAAGTTATATCTAGAAGGAGCAAGCAAAGTATTTGATTTCCCAGAATTTAATAAAATAGATACTGCAAGAAATTTCTTAAATATATTAGATACAAAAGAAATGGTTATAGATTTACTAAATACAGGATTTGCAAAAGATATAAATGTTTATATTGGTGATGAGAATACCAACGAAGAATTAAAGGATTTTAGTATAATAACTTTTAAGCATACTGTTGGTAATGTGGATTTAGGAACCATAGGAATTATAGGACCTAAAAGAATGGATTATTCTAAAGTTATATCCGTAATGAAATATATTAGTAAAAAATTAAATCAACAATTAATGCCAAGAGACGAGGAGGAAAACGAAGATGGATGAAGAAGTAAAAGAGGAAACAACAACTGTACCTGAAGTAGATGACAAACAAAAAGAATTAGATGAATTAACAGACAGGTATAAAAGAATATTAGCAGAATTTGAAAATTATAAAAAAAGAAGTGCAAAAGAAAGAGAATTCTTATACAATTCATTGTTATCAGACATAGTAACGCCAATGCTTCCAGTTTTAGATAACTTAGAAAAAGCAACAGATGCAAAAACTGAAGATACTGCATATAAGGATGGAATAAACTTAGTGCTAAAGCAATTTAGAGATGTATTAAATTCATTAGGAGTAAAAGAAATTGAAGCTGTGGGACAAAGTTTTGATCCAGAAATACATGAAGCAGTTTCAAGCGTTCAAGATGATACATTAGGTGAACAAGTTGTAAAAGAAGTATTAAGAAAAGGCTATCAAATTGGGACAAAAGTTATAAGACATGCTATGGTAGTCGTAGCAAATTAATTTGTTATTAATTTTTAAAAAATTATAAATTTTTTTAAGGAGGAATTTAAAATGTCAAAAATTATAGGTATTGACTTAGGAACAACAAACTCATGTGTAGCAGTTATGGAAGGTGGAGAATCAGTTGTAATACCAAATTCAGAAGGAAATAGAACAACACCATCAGTAGTTGCTTTCTCAAAAAATGGTGAAAGATTAGTTGGACAAATTGCAAAACGTCAAGCAGTTACTAATCCAGATCATACAGTAATCTCTATAAAAAGAGATATGGGAACAAACAAAAAAGTAAAAATTGAAGGTGACGAATTCACACCACAAGAAATATCAGCAATGATATTACAAAAATTAAAAACTGACGCAGAAAATTACTTAGGACAAAAAGTTACTCAAGCAGTTATTACAGTACCTGCATACTTTAGCGATTCACAAAGACAAGCAACAAAAGATGCTGGAAAAATAGCTGGACTTGAAGTATTAAGAATAATAAATGAACCAACAGCTGCAGCTTTAGCTTATGGTATGGACAAAGAAGCACAAGACCAAAAAATAATGATATATGACTTAGGTGGAGGAACATTTGATGTTTCTATACTAGATATTGGTGATGGTGTATTCGAAGTTCTTGCTACAAGTGGTAACAATAGATTAGGTGGAGACGATTTTGATCAAAAAATAATAGATTATCTAGTAGCAACCTTTAAACAAGAACAAGGAATAGACTTAACAACAGATAAAATGGCTATGCAAAGATTAAAAGAAGCTGCTGAAAAAGCAAAAATAGAATTATCTGGAATGCAACAAACAAGTATTAACTTACCATTTATTACAGCAGATAGCACAGGACCAAAACACTTAGATGTTACATTAACAAGAGCAAAATTTGAAGAATTAATAAGAGAATTAGTAGATTCTACAACAGGACCTGTTAACCAAGCATTACAAGATGCAAAATTAACAGCAAATGATATTAACCAAGTTTTATTAGTTGGTGGATCTACAAGAGTTCCATTAGTACAAGAAACAGTAAAAAGAATAACAGGAAAAGAGCCAAATAAAGGTATAAACCCAGATGAATGTGTTGCAATAGGTGCATCAATTCAAGGCGGTGTATTATCTGGAGATGTTAAGGACTTAGTATTATTAGACGTAACACCATTATCATTAGGTATCGAAACATATGGTGGAGTATTTACAAAATTAATTGAAAGAAATACAACAATACCAACTAAGAAATCACAAATATTCTCAACAGCAGCAGATGGTCAAACAAGTGTTGAAGTACACGTATTACAAGGAGAAAGAGAAATGGCAGCATACAACAAAACACTTGGAAGATTCCAATTAACAGGAATTCCACCAGCACCAAGAGGAGTACCACAAATTGAAGTTACATTCGATATAGATGCAAACGGTATAGTTCATGTATCTGCAAAAGATATGGCAACAGGAAATGAGCAAAATGTTTCAATAACAGCAAGTTCAAATCTTTCTGATGAAGATATTGAAAAAGCAGTTAAAGATGCAGAAGCACATGCAAGCGAAGACAAAAAGAAAAAAGAAGAAATTGAAGTTAAAAACAATGCAGAAAGTTTAATTTACAATAGCCAAAAAACACTTGATGAATTAGGAGACAAAATAAGTGGAGAAGAAAAAGCTAAAGTAGAAACAGAAATAGAAAATGTTAAAAAAGCATTAGAAACAAATAGCACAGATACAATAAAAGAAGCAACAGAAAAATTAACAACAGTATTCTATGAAGTATCTGAAAAACTATATAAACAAACTGCAGGAACAGGCGCACCAGAAGATGCAGGAGCAACTGGAGCAAATACAGACGGAAATGTATATGATGCAGATTACAAAGTAGAAGACAACGGAGACGGAAATAATCAATAATGTAAAATAAAATGACGTGGGGAGTGGCAGCCTACTGTATATAATGTAGGGAACGACGTCCCCGTCGTTCCGTTTTATCAAAGGTTTTTAAAAAATATATAAAGAGGTAAAATAATAATGGCAGACCAAAAAAGAGATTATTATGAAGTTTTAGGTGTAAATAAAAATGCAACAGATGACGAATTAAAAAAAGCATATCGTCAACTTGCAAAAAAATATCATCCAGATGCCAATCCAGATAATCCAAAAGAAGCAGAGGCCAAATTTAAAGAAGTTTCTGAAGCTTATGAAGTGTTATCAGATAAACAAAAAAGAGCAATGTATGATCAATTTGGACATGAAGGACCACAAGGATTTGGTGGTGGAAATCCAGGAGGAGGATACTATTCATATTCTACTTCTGGCTTTGATGGCTTTGATGATTTAGGAGACATATTCTCATCATTCTTTGGTGGAGGCTTTGGAGGAAAAACATCAAGAGCACGTGCCAATGGCCCAATTAAAGGAACAGATTTAAGATATAATATGGATATTACATTTGAAGAATCATATTTAGGTGTTGAAAAAGAAATTATAGTAAATAAATATGATGAATGTTCTACATGCCATGGTAGTAAAGCAAAACCTGGTACAACAGTAGAAAAATGTTCAATGTGCGGTGGAACAGGTCAAATAAAACAAAATGTAACAATATTAATGGGAATGCAAATGCAAACAACTAAAACTTGTCCTCACTGTAATGGAGAAGGTAAAGTTATAAAAGAACCTTGCCCAGAATGCAAAGGAAAAGGAAAAATAAAAAAACAAGTTAAATTAAAAGTAAAAATACCTGCAGGCATAGACGATAATCAAATGGTAGTTCTAAGAGGAGAAGGAGAGCCAGGAACAAATGGTGGACCAAAAGGCGATTTATATGTTGTAATACATGTAAAAAAACACAGCATATTTACAAGAAAGGGAGATCATGTATTGTGTAATATACCAATTACATTTACACAAGCAACATTAGGTGCAGAATTAGAAATACCACTAGTTGATGGAAGCAAAGAAAAATATAGAATTCCAGAAGGTACACAAACAGGAACACAATTTACAATAAGAGGAAAGGGATTCCCAAGTAGAAACAGAAGTTGGGACGGAGATTACATATTTACAGTAATAGTCCAAACACCGAAAAAACTAACATCAGAGCAAAGAGAGCTACTATTAAAATTAGCAAATACGATGAACGAACAACCACCAGTAAAGAAAAAAGGAATTTTTGGATAAATTAATAATGAATAAAGAGCATTCACATTTTGTGAGTGCTCATTTTTGTATATTAGGAAAGTCCTAATATATTGATAATTACCTACAAAAAAATTCATTGCAAGTGTGTAGAAAACGACTCCCCCGTAGTTCCGCGTAGCGAAGCTACCCTTCTTGTGTGTTATAAAAATACTATTATTTTGTAATAAATGACATCTTATGAGATATGTATATACAAACAATACACAAAATTACTGAAAGAAAGCCATTAAAATTAAAACTAACGCTAGGGAATAAAACAAAAATTGATCCTATTGTAAAACCACATATAGCATAATATGTATATTGTGTAAATTTTCTTAATAATATTTGAATAATTTTTAAAAAGATTACACTACCTAAAAAAATACCAAGAGCAATAGGAATAAGAATTGCAAAATTTAGTGTAGAAATTGCATTAAGATATATATTATATATACCTAATAACATAAGTATTACAGTACTGCTAATTCCGGGGATTACAATTCCGGCAGACATAAAAAATCCTGAAGTGATAAGAAATGTATAAGATACATTAGTATTACTACTATTATATGAAACATTTTCTAAAGCAATTAAATATAAACTTAAAAATAAGGTAAAAAGAAAAATAATAATACTAGTTAAATTCAATTTTTTAGTATTCTGTTTAATTAAGGAAGGAATACCACCAAGTATAAATCCTATTATACAGAAGCAAGTTTGCACAGGAAACGAATAAAAAAGAAATTTTAATATATTTCCAAATAATACTATACCAACAAAAACACCAATAATAATAGGGAGAAGGAAACTTAAATTTTTTTTAACATCTTTAAAAAAATTTAAAACTGAATTCACAAGCTTTTCATATATGCCAAAAATAACACAAAAAACGCCACTACTTATTCCAGGTAATATTGCACCAGAACCTATAAAAATACCCTTTATAAATTGCAAAACATAATATTTCATGCTAGCCTCCTAAATATATTAAAGTGTATTTTTAAAATTAATTATTATACCTAAAAAATTATATGTCAATGAAATTTGAAAATGTCCCAAAATTTTTAAAACATTAGCCCTAAAAATTTAGTTTTAGGGCTAAATTTT
>CANRED010000015.1 GCA_947629555.1 uncultured Clostridia bacterium
TCTTTTGAATATTTTGACATAAAAAATGCACCTCCAAATGTTAAACTTTTTGTCTAACATTTGGGGTGCACTTCAAAAAAATCTGCCCTTTTTTTTGGTCAATAAATTTTAAATCAATAATTTATTATTGTAGGGGTCGGCGTCCTTAGGCGACCCGTTACAAAAACATACGAATGATAAATATATGCAAAATAAAATGCAAATGAAAAATAATCAACAAGGAGGTATTAATGGAAAATATATTACCGAAAAGAAAAAACATACGAATACCAGAATATGATTATTCACAAAATGGATATTATTTTATAACAATATGTACAAAACATAGACAAAAAATATTATCGAAGATTGTAGGGGTCGGCGTCCCCGACGACCCGTTACAGAAACATACGAATAATAAAATGCAAATATATGATATACCAAAAATACAATTAACAAAAAATGGAATAATTGTAGAAGAATATATTAAATCAATAAATAAAACATATAAAGATATAAAAATAAACGATTACATTATTATGCCAAATCATATTCATATGATTTGCATTATAGAAAAACAAGAAAACGGGTCGTCGAGGACGCCGACCCCTACAAATGCAAAAATACCATTTTTAATATCAACATTTAAACGATTAATAAATAAAAGATGCAATCAATCCATATGGCAAAGGGGATATTATGAACATGTTATAAGGGGAGAAAGCGAATATTTATCCATTTTAGAATATATAGAAAATAATCCGTTAAAATGGGAAGAAGATATATATAATACAAAATGATTTCAATATAATAAATACGTAAAAAATGGATGTTATTCACATCCATTATAATCCTAATAATTCTTTTGCACGTTTTACATCGTCTGCATTTGCTGTGCGTACACCTTCTAATTCGTAGGTATATCCTAAATCTGTCCATTTATGTTTTCCTAAATCGTGATAAGGTAGAATTTCTACTTTTTGAACAGTTTTTAAAGATTTTATAAACATTCTTAAATCTATTAAATCTTGTGTATCATCTGTTATACCTGGTATTAATACTTGTCTAATCCACATTGGAATATTGTTTTCACTTAAGTATCTTGCAAATTCTAATTCTTTTTTATTAGAATAGCCAACTAATTCTTTGCATTTTTCGTCGTTTATATGTTTTATATCCAACAATACTAAATCTGTATATTTTAATAATTCTTTTATATCATCTGTAATTTCAAACATTCCAGACGTGTCAATAGCAGTATGAATATCTTGTTCTTTTAATCTTTTGAAAAAGTTAATTAAAAATTTAACTTGTAATAATGGCTCTCCTCCAGTTACTGTAACTCCACCATTAGAAGGCAATATATATGCTTTATAGCTTTCTATTCTTTTAATTAATTCATCTACACTTTTTAATTCTCCGCTATTTACGTCCCAAGTGTCACGATTGTGGCAATATTTGCAGCGAAGAGCACAACCTTGCATAAATATTACATATCTAATTCCTGGACCATCAACAGTACCAAAAGATTCTATTGAATGTATTCTTGCATAATTTTCTCTATCAAAATTTTCCATATAGTTAATCCTTTCAAAAAATAAAATATTTTACGTGTACATATTATTTTATTTAGTTAATATAAATATATTATTTTAAGCACCGCGTAAGCGACCAACCGAAGCAAAGCGTAGGGCGAATGGAGCAATCTTCATATTAAAGAATTGGAAGAAGATTGTTTCACCTTGGTGCAAAAATAATATATTTATATTAACTATAATATTTTATAATCACAGCAATATAATATATATAAATTTTTTATTCACTCCCAACTGCATAACAGGCTGTATGCCGAAATTTACTTTTGTAATTTCTTCAACAGCCTGTAATTTGTCGGTCCCCACATTCGTTCTTAAAAAATTTATATATATTATATTGCGAAAATTATATTGCGAAATTACGAATACAAAAAAATATATATAGGCACTACATAAGTAGTGCCATTTTATAGTTTAACTAAATATTTAACTAAATTCTATCTTGTATTGTTCTATTAATTACGTCTAATTGTTGTTCTCTAGTTAATTTTATAAAGTTAACTGCATATCCAGAAACACGAATTGTAAGTTGTGGATATTTTTCTGGATGTTCCATAGCATCTTCTAATAATGCTCTATCAAATACATTTACGTTTATATGGTGACCTGTTTTTTCGAAGTATCCATCTAACATATTAACTAAGTTTGTTATTCTATCTTCCTCATCTTTTCCTAATGCTTTTGGAGTAATAGCAAATGTATAAGATATACCATCTTCAGAATATGCATAAGGAAGTTTTGCTATTGTATTCAATACAGCTAATGAACCGTTTGTGTCTCTTCCGTGTAATGGGTTAGCACCTGGTCCAAATGGAGCACCAGCTCTTCTTCCATCAGGAGTATTACCTGTATTTTTTCCATAAACAACATTAGATGTGATTGTTAATATAGATAGTGTTTGTTTTGAACCTCTATATGTTTGATGTTTTTTCAATTTTCTTAAGAATTTCTTTACTATATCAACAGCTATTGAGTCAACTCTATCATCATCATTACCATATTTAGGGAAATCTCCTTCAACTTGATAATCAACAGCTAAACCTGTTTCATCTCTAATAACTTTAACTTTAGCATATTTGATTGCTGATAATGAGTCTGCAACAACAGATAAACCAGCTATACCGCAAGCCATTGTTCTTAATATTTCTTTATCGTGTAAAGCCATTTCTAATGCTTCATAAGAATATTTATCATGCATATAGTGAATAGCGTTTAATGCTTTAATATATATTTTTGCAACATAATCCATCATTACATCATATTTTGCCATAACTTCATCATAGTCTAAATATTCAGAAGTTATAGGTTCAAATCTTGTTGTAATTTGTTTTCCAGAGATTTCATCTCTACCACCATTAATAGTATATAATAATGCTTTTGCAAGGTTAGCTCTTGCTCCAAAGAATTGCATTTGTTTACCAATTCTCATTGCAGAAACGCAACAAGCAATACCATAATCGTCACCAAGCATTGGTCTCATTAAGTCGTCATTTTCATATTGAATAGAAGATGTTTGGATAGACATTTTTGTTGTATATCTTTTAAATCCTTCTGGTAAATTATTTGACCATAATACTGTTAAGTTTGGTTCTGGAGCAGGTCCTAATGTTGTTAATGTGTGTAATACCCTAAAAGAGTTCTTTGTAACTAAAGTTCTTCCATCTACACCCATACCACCAATAGATTCTGTTACCCATACAGGGTCTCCACTGAATAATTCATTGTATTCTGGTGCTCTTAAGAATCTAACTAATCTTAATTTCATAACGAAATGATCCATTAATTCTTGAGCTTGTTCTTCTGTTAAAGTTCCATTAGCTAAATCTCTTTCAATATATATATCTATGAAAGTAGATGTTCTACCAATACTCATTGCAGCACCGTTTTGGTCTTTAATAGCACCTAAATATCCAAAGTATAACCATTGGATAGCTTCTTTCGCATTTGCTGCAGGAACTGATATATCAAATCCATATTTTGCAGCCATTCCTTTCAAATCGTTTAGTGCTTTTATTTGATCAGATATTTCTTCTCTTTCTCTAATTACATCTGCTGTAAATTCATCAACATCTAATACTTCTAATTCTAATTTCTTTTCTTCAATTAAAGCATCTACACCATAAAGTGCAACTCTTCTGTAGTCTCCTATAATTCTTCCACGTCCATATCCATCTGGTAAACCTGTAATTAAGTGAGAGCTTCTAGCTGCTCTTATGTCTGGTGTATAAACTTGAAAAACACCATCATTATGTGTTTTTCTTAAATTGTGGTAGATGTAATCAGTTTGTTCATCTATTTTTAATCCATAGCTTTCAGCAGATTTTTCTACTATACGAATACCACCAGCAGGCATTATTGCTCTTTTTAAAGGAGCATCTGTTTGAAGACCTACTATTTGCTCTAATTCTTTTTTTATATATCCGGCGTCGTAAGCATTAACTGCAGAAGGTGTTTTTGTATCTGCATCTAAAACTCCACCATTGTCTCTTTCTTTTTTGTATAACTCTAGAACATCATTCCATAATTCTTGTGTTCTTGCTGTTGCACCGGCTAAAAAGCTATCATCACCAGTATATGGTGTATAGTTATGTTGGATAAAATCTCTAACATTGATTTCTTCTTGCCATTCTCCACATTTAAAGTTATTCCATTGATCAAATTTCATATATAAAAACCTCCTCCTATTAGTTTAAACAAAAGTATATTTAATATACTCGTAACTAAATGATAATAACACATATTTATTGAGATATCAATATGTGAAATGCAAAAATTAGTAAAAAATGTAGAAAAAATAATTAATTAATGATAAAATACAAAATATAGTATTACACAAAGGAGAAATTATATGGATGAAAAATTAGAAAAGATAAAACAAACTATGCTAGAAAAAGAAATTCTTTTAGCGTCATTTGCTTGTAAATCAGATAAAGCAATAAGATTATCTGAAGAACCAGAAGATATGCGACCAAGCTTTTTCAGAGATATAGATCGAATAATACATTCATTAGCATATGCAAGATATATAGATAAAACGCAAGTATTTTCCTTTGTTCAAAACGACCATATAACGCATAGAGTTTTGCATGTGCAATTAGTTTCTAAAATTGCACGAACAATAGGAAGAAGTTTAAATTTGAATGAGGATTTGATAGAAGCAATAGCATTAGGTCATGATATAGGTCATCCACCATTTGGACATACTGGAGAAAAGTTTTTAAATGATATATGTAAAAGAGAAAAAATAGGATATTTCTGTCATAATGCACAAGCAGTTAGAGTATTAAAAGATTTAGAGGATGTGAACATAACAGTACAAACATTAGATGGAATATTGTCTCATAATGGAGAAATATTAATAAATCAATATAAACCTGATTTTGCAAAAACTAAAGAGAAATTTTTAGAAGATTTAGATAATGTATTTAACGTTGAAAACTATAGCAAAAAAGTAAAATCAATGACTTTAGAGGGATGTGTAGTTAGAATATCTGATATAATTGCATATATTGGTAGAGATATAGAAGATGCTATTTTAATAGGTACAGTAAAAAGAAGCGATTTGCCATATTATATAACAAGAGTACTTGGAAATACTAATTCTAAAATAGTAGATACATTAGTGAAAGATATAATAATGAATAGTTACGAAAAACAGCATCTTGAATTATCAAAAGAAGTATTTGAAGCATTAATGGAATTAAAACGCTGGAACAATAAAAACATATATGAATCTAATACTGCAACTAAAAATCATAATGTATTGCAAAATTTATTTAATAACATATTTGATGCATACATGGAAAGAATAAACAATATTGATTATTCGGCAATGATAAAAATAGATGAAAACACAGAAAGTTCAGATAAAATATTTTATGAATTTTTAAATAGCAAAACGCGCGAATATTTAACAAATACAGATAAAAGAAGAATAATCATAGATTATATTGCGGGTCAAACAGACAAATTCTTTTTATCTGAATGTGAAAAACATGTGTATGGATTTAGAAAAGAAATGTTGAGTTAAAAAAATGGTGCAAATAATGCACCATTTTTTATTGCATAGGAAAAATCGCAAAAAATATTATTATAATTACCTACATAAAAAATTATTGCAAACATTGTAGGGAACAGACCGGGCGTCGTTCCACATGTGTGTAGGATACTGAAAAAGCACCATTTTATTCTATTCTTCTGCTGTTTCAGTTTCTGCTTTAGTTTCTTCTAATTCAGATGTACAGTGTGGGCATCTTGTTGCTTTATACTTTATTTCTGATAAGCAGTAAGGACATATTTTTGTTTCTGGTTCTTTTTCTTCTTTTACAGTTTCAGTAGTTTCAACTTGTCCTTTTTTAGCTTTTTTCTTAAGCTTTTTCTCAAGTTTTTTTAGTTCTTTTTCTTTCATATCGCTAAGTTTTGCATTTAATCTGTTTATATATCGAATCATAATAAATATAGAGAAAGCAATAATTAAGAAATCTAAAATGGCTCCTATAAAATTACCATATTTAATAGAAACATTACCGACAGTTATAGATAAAGAAGTATAATCTACTTTTCCTGTAAGCATTGAAATTGCAGGCATTATTATATCATTTACAAGTGATGTAACAATTTTTTGGAATGCACCACCTATAATAATACCAACTGCTAAATCCATTACATTTCCACGTGCTATAAATTCTTTAAATTCTTTAAACATTTTTAATTCCTCCTAATAAATTAATTCATTTCTACTGTTCCAACAATACTATTAATATCATCAATTTTATGTTTTGTCATATAACTTTCAATTCCTTCTATAGCATTTATACTTACATCTGGACTTATAAAGTTTCCACAGCCAATAGAAACTGCATTTGCACCTGCAAGCATAAATTCAATAGCATCTTCTCCTGTAACAATTCCGCCCATTCCAAGAACAGGTATATTAACGGCTTTTGCAACTTGATATACCATACGTACTGCAACCGGTTTTACAGCAGGACCAGATAATCCACCTGTATTATTTGCAAGATATGGCTTTCTAGTATCTATATTAATTGACATTCCAAGTAAAGTATTAATAAGAGATACAGCATCTGCACCTGCATCTTCTACTGCTTTTGCAGTTAATGTAATATCTGTAACATTTGGTGTTAGTTTAACAATTAAAGGTTTATCTAAAACTTTTCTAACAGCAGTTGTTACTTCCTTTACACCTTCATAAGTTGTACCAAATGCAAGGCAACCAGCTTTAACATTAGGGCAAGATAAGTTAAGCTCAACGCCATCAATATCTAAAGTATTTAAAATTTTACAAAGCTCAACATACTCGTCGATAGAGCTGCCACATGCATTTACAATTATTGCAGTATCAAATTTCTTTAGCCATGGTAAATCATTTTGTGCAAAATATTCAACTCCTGGATTTTGTAAACCGATACTATTTAGCATACCACTTGGAGTTTCACAAATTCTTGGTGGCTTATTACCAGGACGAGGTTTTAGGGAAGTACCTTTAGTAATTATTCCACCTAATTTATTTAAATCAATAAATTGGTCAAATTCTCTTCCATATCCAAAAGTTCCGTGAAGCAACCGTTACAGGATTTTTCATTTTAATTCCAGCAAAATTAACACTTGTATTCATAAACATTTCTCCTTTATTTTTATTCTTGACAGATTTATGTTGTTAAAATTAACTTACTAAACAAATATATTATTTTAAAGCACCGCGTAAGCGACCAACCGAAGCAAAGCGTAGGGCGAATGGAGCAATCTTCATATTAAAGAATTGGAAGAAGATTGTTTCACCTTGGTGCAAAAAATAATATATTTGTTTAGTAGTATGTTTTCCTAAATTTCTACGTCTTTTGCATCAAACACAGGTCCAGCCTTACACACATGCATATATTGCGGTGCATCTTTTGGACTTGAAGACGTTTTAACTGCACATCCAAGGCATGCTCCAATTCCACAACCCATTCTTTCTTCTAAAGAAAGTTGACAAGGAATATTCCTTTCTAATGCTAATTTTTGAACTGCTCTAAGCATTGGCAAAGGACCACATGCATAAATACAATCAGTATTTGATTTATCTAAATCCGCAGTTAGATAGTTAATTGCAAATCCATTTTCTCCATAACTACCATCATCTGTTGTAATAACAAGTTTGTTAGAAACATTATTAAAATCATTTTCACATAATACAAAATCCTTGCTTCTAAAACCTAAATAAGTATTAACATTTGCATTTTGCTTTGCAGTTTTTGCTAATTCGTGTAATGGAAATACACCAATTCCACCACCAATTATAGAAATATTTTTATAATTTTCTAATTTAAAGCATCCAAAGCCTAAAGGTCCCATAACATCTATTTCTTCTCCAACATTTTTTTGAGATAAAATAGTAGTTCCTTTTCCTTTTACTTGAAAAATAAAAGTTAAACTAGAATTTTCTTTATCAATATCATAAATGCTTATAGGTCTTCTTAAAAATGGATCAATATTATTACTTACTCTAATTTCTAAAAATTGACCAGGTTTTGCAATGTTTGCAATTTCTTTTGAAGAAATAACAAATTTAAAAATATCATTTTTTAATTGTTCTTTTGATATTAATTTCGCTTTTACATTAACTGGCATAAAATTACCTCCTTTTAATAATTTGTTTTATAGCAATACAACGGAACGACGAGGGCGTCGTTCCCTACAGATTTTACCGCATTTAAGGGAGCTGTCTGCTGTAGCAGACTGAGGGTTTTATAACAATTTCGTATGTTCAGAAATTGCAGAATTAAGTTCATCTCTCATACGAATTGCTTCTGCACGAGTTGCTTTAGCAAAATCGGCCTCTTCAAAAGTATCTTTCCAATTATCAGATTTATAAGCACACATTAAACTTCTTGAAGCATTAACAATTCCGCCTAATCCGTTTTTATCAAAACCTAAGGCAATATCTTCGGCTTTTCCACCTTGAGCACCATAACCCGGAATTAAGAAATATGCGTTTGGCATTATTTTTCTTAATATTTCTATTTGAATAGGATAAGTTGCTCCAACAACTGCAGAAACAGAGCTAAATCCATGTTCTCCAACTAATTCTTCTCCCCATGAATTAACAAGTTCAGCAACTTTTTCATATATAGCTTTTCCGTCTTCTGTTTTCAAATCTTGTAATTCAACAGAAGATTTATTAGAAGTTTTTACTAATACAAATGTACCCTTATTGTATTTTTTACAGTCTTCAATAAAAGGTTTAACACTATCTATTCCTAAATATGGGTTAAGAGTAACAAAGTCAACATCGTATATTGAATATGCTTCGTCTCCTATTGGTGTTTTACCTAAAAATGCATTTGAATATCCAGCTGCTGTAGTTCCAATATCTCCTCTTTTAATATCTGCAATAACCATCATTCCTTTAGATTTTGCATAATTACAAGTTTTTTGAAATACTTCTAATCCTTTAATACCAAACATTTCATAAAAAGCAATTTGAGGTTTTACTGCTGGGATAATATCATAAACAGCATCAATTAAACTTTTATTAAATTCTAAAATAGCATCACAAGCACCATCTAAATCTGCAGAATACTTACTTCTTATACATTCAGGTAGCATGTCATATCTTGGATCTAACCCCATAACTGTTGGGTTGTTTGTTTCTTTAATTTTTTCAATTAATAAATCAATAGCATTTTTCATTTTAAAATCATCCTTTCAAATTTTTTTTATTTGTAAAATAACTTTCTAGGATAATCATATATATAATTTTTAAATGAACGAATGTGGGGACCGACAAATTACAGACTGTTGAAGAAATTACGAAAGTAAATTTCGGCATACAGGCTGTTATGCAGCCCCGGAGTGAATTTAAAAATTATATATATGAATTATCCATAATATTTTATCTTTTATAAACCACATTTCCGCTTACAATTGTATATGCAACTTGTCCTTTTAATTTTTTACCAATAAATGGTGTGTTTTTAGATTTTGAAACAATACTTTCTTTTTCATAAACATATTCTATATTAGGATCAAAAATAGTAATATCAGCAATAGCACCTTCCTTTATTACACCTCTGTCTATTTCCAGTATTTTGGCAGGGGAGTAAGAAGTAAGCCTTACCATATCTAAATAAGAAATATATCCTGGGTCAACTAAATTTGTAATAGTAGCTGCAAGAGCTGTTTCAAATCCAATGATACCATTTGGAGCTTTTGATAATTCACAATTTTTTTCTTCTTCGGAGTGTGGGGCATGGTCTGTAATTATTGCATCTATAGTACCATCTTTTAAACCTTTTATTATTGCTTGTCTATCAGTTTCCGTTCTAAGTGGAGGATTCATTTTTGCATTCGTTCCAGAAACTAAAACCTCATCTTGTGTGAAACTATAATAGTGTGGGCAAGTTTCACATGTTACATTAACTCCACGATTTTTTGCATCTCTAATCATATTAACAGAAGTTTTTGTACTTATATGGCATATATGAGAATGTACATGATTTGTTTCTGCAATAACAATTTCACGTGCTGCCATAATTTCTTCAGCTTCTGGTAAAACTCCTTCAACATTTAATTTCTCTGCAATAGGTCCAGCATTAATAGCACCAGCTGCAACAGATTTTTCTTCACAATGAGATGCAACATAAGTTCCAAGGTTAGTTGCCTTAATAATAGCTTCTCTCATAATTCTAGAGTTGGAAACAGGTATTCCATCATCAGAAAAAGCAATAGCACCAGCCTTTTTTAATTCTTCAAAATCAACTAGTTCTTCTCCTTTTTCTCCTTTTGTAACACTAGCATAAGGAAGCACATTACACTTTGCAACTTCTTTTGCTTTTTGAATTATTTTTTGCAAAACAATAGCGCTATCAGGGGTAGGATTTGTATTTGGCATAGGACAAATAGTAGTAAAACCACCCTTAACAGCACTATTGCTACCGGTTTCTATAGTTTCTTTGTATTCAAAGCCAGGTTCTCTTAAATGACAATGAATATCAATCATACCTGGAATAATTGATAAACCTTCGCAATTAATAATATTATCAACAGAATCATCAATATCTTCTGCTATTTTTGCGATTTTGTCATTTTCAATTAAGATGTCAGTTTTCTTTTGAGTATTTGTTGCATAATCAATTAAAAAACCATTTTTAAGCAATAATTTCACAAAAATTCCTCCTTAAAATAATTTTAGACAATTTTATCATTATTTGTATAAAAAGTAAATAAAATGTTGATATTTTATAATTAATAATTTAAATTATTAATTTATATAAATATCTAAAGTATCAAAGTTTCAAGAAATTGACATTTACATAAAAAAGATGATAAAATATTAACATTACATAATCTACATTTTCTCTTGGAAAATGAAAATATTTCTATGAAATTGAATTATTATAGAATGCAAAATGAATTTGATACACCATTATTAGAAACAACTACTTATGAAGAAAGAAGTGATATTTAATGAAAAGATATCTTGAAAATTCAGTAGAGAATATGAGAGATATTGGTGGATACACAAGTGGAAAATTAGCTATAAAAAATGATAGAATAATTAGAAGTAATCTACCATCAAATTTAAGCTTAAAAGATATAAATTATTTGAGTGATTTAGGAATATCATCAGTTATAGATTTAAGATCTGCAGAAGAAGTGAGAATAAAACCATCTGTATTTGAAAACGATGAAAGATTTAAAATATATCATATTGAAATAGAAGGTGGGAGAGACATACCTAAATTATGTGAAGACGTTGCCAAATCATATATGAAAATGTTGGATGATACAGAGAATATAAAAAATATATTTAAAGTGCTTCAAGAAAATGATAGAGTATTGTATTTTTGCAATGCAGGGAAAGATAGAACTGGAGTTGTTACAGCACTTATTTTGAAAGCATTAGGAGTAAAAAATAAAGATATTAGTAATGACTATGTTTTAACAAAAAAGTTTATGCACAAAAATTTAGAAAATTATGCTAATTTCAATAAAAATGTATTAAATGTAATAACTCCAAAGAAAAAGTATATGAACGATTTTTGGAAATCTTTTAGGGAAAAATATGGAACTATTCAAAATTATTTGAATTTAATAGGTATAACTAATAGTGAAATAAAGAAGATGCAGGAAAAATTTTTAGAATAATTGTAATTATTTTAGAATAGGCAATGAAAAATTTTCGTTGTCTATTTTTGTTAGAATTTTATTTTTAATGAAAAATTATCTATCAAAAGTAAATAAAATGTTGATATTTTTTTACGGATATGATACATTAGGGAAAAGTAAATATAGTGATTGGTAAATATATTATTAAAAATCGAACACCCGCCTTCTGGTAGGCTTAACAGTAGATAGCCTAATTTTCGTAGCAATACATATTAACGGAACGACGAGGGCGTCGTTCCCTACAAATTTGACCGCGTTTAAGGGTGTGGCAGATTTTTAATAATATATTACCAATTGAATACTATATTTATTATTTAATAATTGCCATAGGTCAAACATTGTTTGTCCGTAAATTAAGGAGGAAAATATAATGAGTGAAGTAACATCTTATTTATTTGAAACAAAAGCATTAAAAATCTGCCCAGAAAATAAACCATTTTGGTACACATCTGGAAAAATAGGACCATATTTTATAAACACACACTTTATATATGGAAGTGAACAAGAAGCAAATGAATTACTAAAATTTATTGATGAAGAAAAAGAAAACAAACAAGAAATGCCTAAAAAGGTTTATGAAAAAACAGCAGAACAATATAGAACAAGCAAAATATACAAAACTGTTATAGATGAAATGAAGAAAAAAATAGAAGAAAATATAAACGTAGATGAAATAGATTTTGTATCTGGTGGAGAAAGAAGAGATTGGTTTTTCTCTTACGCAATAGCAGATTTGCTAGGAAAACCACATATAACGATTTTTAAAGATTTATCAACAGTAGTAACAGATAGTAAAGGTAATAATATAAATGCAGATTTAACAAATAAAAAAGTATTACATGTTGCAGATTTAATAACAGAAGCATCTAGCTATTTAAGAGCATGGATACCTGCAATAAAACAAATCGGCGCAACTATTGTATGGAGTATGGCAGTTGTAGATAGAATGCAAGGTGGAAAAGATAAATTAGCAGCAGAAAATATAAAATCTTATGAAATATTAAGAGTAGATAATGAGCTATTTAAAGAAGCTTTAAACTTAGGGGTAATCAATAAAGAGCAATTAGAAATGTTAGAAAAATTTAAAAGTGATCCAGATGGAACAATGAGAGCATTTTTAATTGCACATCCAGAGTTTTTAGAAAATGCATTAAAAGCAGATGAAAAAACAGCAGCAAGAGCAAAACTTTGTGTAGATGGAAATTTATATAACTTATAAACTATTAAATTAATAAGCAGATTAGGCAGACCATTAAAGTCTGCTTATTTTTTTTAAAATAAATCCGACACAAAGATTTATTATGTAAATTGACAAAAGTAAACAAGGGATATATAATAAAACTATTGTATATTATGTAAAAGAGGGTGATATTATTACTAAATACTTTAACTGGGTAAAAAGAATTAATACAGAAGAATTAAAACAATGTGCTGAAATTATTAATAATGATGGTATAATAATATTTCCCACAGAAACGGTATATGGCATTGCAGCAAACGCTCTTAGTGAAAAGGCAGTAAAAAAAATATATATAGCAAAAGGAAGACCGGGAGACAATCCACTTATAGTGCACATATCAAATAAAGAACAAATAAATGATATATGTGTAATAGAAAATGAAATAGAACAAAAATTAATAGATAAATTTATGCCAGGACCATTTACTTTAATACTAAAAAAGAAACCAGTAATTCCAGATATTGTGTCTGCTTCACTAAATACAGTTGGAATAAGAATGCCAAGTAATGTAATTGCAAATGAATTTATAAAAGAATGTGGAGTTCCAATTGCTGCACCTAGTGCAAATATCTCAGGCAAGCCAAGTGGAACTATTATAGAGGATATAAGAACTGAACTAGATGGAAAAGTAGATGCAATAATAGATGGAGGCATGGTAGACATTGGTTTAGAATCTACAGTTGTTAAAGTTATAGATGGAGTACCAGAAATATTAAGACCAGGTAAAATAACTAAAGAGGATATAATAGAGGCTATAGGTATAGCAAAGGTAAACAATAAAGTATTACAAAAAGTAGAGAAAAATGAAAAGGTTGAAAGCCCAGGAATGAAGTATAGACACTATGCACCAAACACTAAATGTATGCTTATAGATATATTAAATGATGAACAACAGATTAATAAAATAAATGAAATTATAAGTCAAAATAATAATGCATGTGTAATCGGGTTTAGTGAGCACAGAAATAAAATAAAATGTAATAATTATATCGAAATATCTAGTAAAAACAATTTAGAGGAGTATTCTAAAAAAATATACACTGAATTAAGAAAAGTTGATAAGCTAAATGTATCATTAGTAATAATAGAAGGAGTTCCTAAAACTGGAATAGGGCTTGCTATAATGAATAGATTAATTAGAACATGTGCTTATAATATTATTACAGAATAATAGAATAAAATGAATAAACCAGCAAACTTGTAGGCTTGCTGGTTTATTTTTTAACTGTTTGAATTTGGATTACGAGTAGTGGGAAGTCTGTCTACCCGACCACTTTTTTTGCCAAAATCAATGGGATTTTTAATATCCAGAGTATCGACTGAATCGTCTTTTTCTGGATCATATCCCTCATGATAGGGATTTACCCCACCATGGTAAAGAGGTTCACCCCTGTCGTTCCTGCCCAATTTTAAGTCATTGGATAAAGAAACGTTAGGGGATTTTGAATACTTGCTGTCCGGTTTCATATAGCTAATGCCTCCTTATAAATTTATAATAGTATTATAATATAATAATTAAAAAATGTAAATAAATACTAGCAGTAACAAATTTTAATGTTTAAACACATAATAAATAGTAAATAATTATATAAGGTGATATATTATGAAAATTGGATTGGCATTAAGTGGAGGAGGAATAAGAGGAATTGCACACGCAGGAGCTTTAAAAGCCTTAGAAGAAAATAATATACAAATAGATGTAATTGGAGGAACAAGTTCTGGAAGTCTTATTGCATCATTATATGCTTTAGGTTACTCACCATATTATATATACATACTATTTAAAAGGTATGCAGCTGAAATAACGAAATTAAATACATCATTAATTGCAACAGGAGTAGGAAATTTCCTTTTTAATAAAAAAATGAGTATTAATGGATTAAACACTGGTGAAAGCTTAGAAGAAACCTATGACAAATTGGCATTAAAAAAAGGAATAACCAATATTAATCAAATAAAAATGCCTATTGTAATACCAACGGTCGATATTTCTAGTTCAAATAAATATGTTTTTGCATCGAAACTTCCTAAAGGAGAAAATAGTGAACAATATATAACTGATATTAGTATAGGAAAATCTATAAGAGCAAGCTCTAGTTTTCCAATTGTATTTAGCCCTTGTGAATATAAAAATCATTTATTTATAGATGGAGGGGCGCTAGATAATACACCTGCATTAGAAGTGAAAAAACAAGGCGCAGACAAAGTTATATCAATAATTTTTGATAGTGATACAGTAACTACAGAAAGTAATATAATGGATATGGCAATGAAAGTTATAGACATAATGGGAAGTAAAATATCAGAAGACAGTTTAAAAGAAAGCGATTATATAGTAACAATTCCTTCAGATGGAACAGGGCTTTTAGAAACGTCAAAAATAGATTATTGTTACAAATCTGGCTATGATACAATTATAAAGAATATTGATAAAATAAAAAATACATTAGAAAACTAAGCATATTCATGATAGCACATAAATATAATTGTATAAATCAATTATATTATAACCGGGCAAATCCAACTAAATGCCCGAAAATGAGGTGTTATCATGAATATTGTGTATATAAGCAAAGCAAATTCTATAGACGAAGTTTTAGAAAAATGGCAAACTAAATTACCACTTTTTATAAAAAAGAAAATTATAAAAAATAAAATTTACTTTAAAAAGAATGGAGAAAATATAGAATGTAAATTATTTTTTACGGAAAAAAATAAGGACAAAGTTTTAGAAAATATTGGGCAAAATATAAAGAATATAGTTGTAAAAAATGAATACAAAAATATAGTAATTTCAAATCAATTAAAAAATAATGAATTAATAACAAATAAGTTGCAAGAATTAAATATATTGAATGGAAGATGGTTATTTAATTATTTAATATATGATACGATAAATTACATATTACAAAAAAAAGATAAACAGATAGAGAATAGTGAGATATCTATATTAGTAAATAAAACAACAGATACAAATATTCAAAACATATTAAATATTGCAAAAAA
Organism: uncultured Clostridia bacterium; assembly: GCA_947629555.1. Taxonomy (GTDB): domain Bacteria; phylum Bacillota; class Clostridia; order TANB77; family CAG-508; genus CAKPQL01. Next base: position 15,991 of record CANRED010000015.1, read on the forward strand.
TGCAAAAATTTTAAATATAGTAACAGAGAATATACCTGTATTTAAACAAGTAGAAGACAAACTATATAATGAAATGGGAATAATGATAAGGGTAACCAATAATAAGAAAAGAAGTTTATTAAAATCAGATATAATTATAAATTTAGATTTTTCAGAAGATGAGTTAAACAAATATTATATTCCAAGTAAACGGAGTAATTGTTAATGTAAATCGTGCAATAAAAATAAAGAAAAAAAGCTTTTCAGGAATAAATGTAAATGGATATGTAATAGATATACCAAATGAATATAAAAGAGAAAATTTTGATGATAATGAAATGTATGAAAGTATGTTATTATGCAAAACACAGTTTCAAAATATCCTAGACAAAATAAAAGAAGATAATGTAAAAATAATTTCATTAAAAGGAAATAATGGAATTGTAAATGAAAAAGAATATAGTAATTTACAATAATTACAAAACAAATAAATAAAAAAACTAGATTTTTTATGGAATTTATGATAATATAAAATAAGATAATTAAAGGGAGATACTGGATATTTTGAAGAAAGGAGAAATGTAAATTCCGCAAAGAAATTTACATTTACAAAAATATGAAGGTAACATTTTATTCTAATTTTTTAACACATCATCAAGTGCCATTTTGCTTAGAAATGCAAAAGAAATTAGGAGATGACTTTAAGTTTGTATCAACAGTAAAAATATTTCAATGGAGATTAGATTTAGGCTGGAAAGATTTAGATAAAGAGTATGATTTCGTTGTAAAAGCATACGAAAGCGAAGAAATGCTTAATAAAGCAAAACAGTTAGCATTAGACAGCGATATAGTTATAATTGGTTCAACTACAGATGAATGTATAGAAGAGAGATTAAAACAAGATAAAATAACATTTAGATATAGGGCAAGAATTTTTATATTCCTAGATGGATTCCTAAAAACTATATTTGATAAAGAAAAAATGAAATTATTTTATGATAGGCATATAAAATATAGAAAAAATAAAAATCTATATTTATTATGTGCAAATGCCTATGGCGCAAATGATTTCAATTTATTAAGATTGTATAAAAACAAAATATATAAATGGGGATATTTTCTAGAAACTAATAACTATGATATAGACAAATTAATAGATGAGAAAGAAAAGAATGAAAAAATACAAATAGTATGGGTAGCGAGATTTATAAAATGGAAACATCCAGAAGTAGTATTAAAACTTGCTAAGAATTTAAAAAAGCAAAACTACAATTTTAAGATAAAAATGTTAGGTACAGGTGAATTAGAAGAAAAAATGAAAACAGCTGTGAAGAAACAAAATTTAGAAGATGTTATAGAAATTGTAGGTCAAGTACCAAGTGACAAGGTTAAAGATTATATGGAAGAAGCAAATATTTTCATAGGAACAAGTGATTCTAGAGAAGGTTGGGGAGCTGTAGTAAATGAAGCTATGAATGCCGGTTGTGCAATAGTTGCTAATCAAAAAATGGGATCAGTACCGTTTTTAATAAAAGATGGCGAAAATGGTATGATGTATAGCTCTTATAAAGATTTTGAAAATAAAATAAAATATTTAATAGATAATAAAGAAGTAAGAAGAAAATTTGGTAAGAATGCATATAAATTAATAACAGAAAAATGGACAAGTAAGGTAGCTACGGATAATTTATTAAATTTATTTGACAGTATTATAAATGGAAAGGAGTTTGATGTAAAAGATGGACCAGCAAGTAGAGCAAGAAACTATAAAAGAAAAAAGATTTAGTATTATAACCCCTGCACATAATATAGAAGATTATATAGAAAGAGCTATAAATAGTGTAGAAAATCAAACTTTTCAAGATATAGAATTTATAATAGTAAATGACTGTTCAACAGATAATACAGAAGAAAGAATTTTAAATTCTTGCAATAAATATAAAAATATAACATACATAAAACATAAAGAAAATAAAAAAGCAGGAGGGGCAAGAAATACAGCACTAAATATTGCTAAGGGCGAATATATAGTATTCTTAGACGGAGATGATTATTTAGCAGACAATACCGTACTAGAAAGACTAGATAAAGTTATAGGAAATGACAAGCCAGATGTTATATATTTAGGATTTAAAATAGAAGGAGATAGAGAGGAATTAGTAATTCCAAATGCTGAAACTTGTACAAAAACATATAAAGCTGCTCAAGATAAATATCCAAATCCATGGAGTAAATGTTGGAGAAGAGAATATTTAGAAGAATATAATGTTAGATTTCCAGAAAATAGATTTTATGAGGATGTTTTATTTGTATATAAAGGTGTAATGAATGCAAAAGAAACTAAAATAGCAGATTTTGTTGTTCATAAATACACAAGTGGAAGACCAAATAGTATGACAACTAAAATTAATTTGAAAAATATAGAAGATACTATAAAAAATTTAAATGATTTACTATTAATGAGAGAAAAAGAATATACAAAGGAAATAGATATTATTATACAAAAAGAAGTAAAAATGTGCAAAAAAAGACTAGATGACACTTTCAAAAAAATTATTAATGAAAAAATATAATGCTTTACAATAAAATTATTTGTGCTATACTAAATATAGATATGCAATTTGAGGATTGGCACGTATAGCCACGAATTTATAGTTATAGAACTATTTTTTAGTTATTGTATATCAAATTTAAGAGGATATTTAGGTATCCTCTTAAAATAAATATATTGGAGAAATATTATGTGGAAAAATTATTTTTATAATATACAAACTAAGTATAGTATGAGATTAAGTAAAACTATTCCATTAGTAATAAGATTAGATGGAAAAAATGTTACTAAAGATAAAAGTATTAATTTATTAGATATAAAAACAGAAAATAGTTTTAGCAATTCTTTAGAAAAAACAGTAAAATATTATACAGAAAAGTATCATTGCTTTGCCATATTTGGTTCTGATGAAGTAAGCTTTATTTGTATTGAGCCAAGAGTAATTATAAAAGATTTAGATTCAGAAGAAACATATTTTTCAAATGAAGTAATATCACTATTTACACAGTATTTTTTTGATTATTTTAACGAATTTGATAAACATAAAAAAGTATATTGGCATGGAAAATGTTTTTCAATAAATAATGAAAAAATACAATCATACATAAAATATCGTTCTAGAATAATTGAAAATGTAATGACTACATACTTTTTAGTTTCAAAAAATGCATATAATGGTAATGAAAAATTAGAAACTAGAATAGATAAATGTAAACAATTTAGCGATTATGATAAATTCAAAGATATACAAAGAGGAATTTTATATTACAATGGCAAAAGAATAGACTTAGATAAATTTTTAAATGGGCAAATAGAAGAACTAAACAAAATAGATATAGACAATTTATTTTCAGATTTGTTATAGAAATTACATAAAATCTATTGACAAATATGGTAAATTACGGTATTATTATATATGTTTTAAAGAAGAAGCATCCACTTCTCACCTTATTCAAGTAAGAAAAAAGGTTAAATATAACTAAATAATTAGTTTATTTGTAGTGGATTGACTTTTTTAAAAGTCAATTTTTTTAATTTATGGAGGTGTTTTTTATAAAACAAGAATTACCTATTAATTCACAAATAAGAGCTGCATCAATTCAAGTAATTGACGAACAAGGGCAAAAATTAGGAGTAATGACACCAAGAGAAGCTCTAGAAATTGCTGAAGAAAAAAATTTAGACTTAGTTATGGTATCAAATAATGCAGATATACCAGTTTGTAAAATAATGAACTATGGCAAGTATAAATTTGAACAAGCTAAAAAAGAAAAAGAATCAAAGAAAAAACAAAAAACTGTAGAAATAAAAGAAATTCGTATAACACCTGGAATAGAAGAACATGATTTTAACTTTAAAGCTAAAAATGCAAAAAAGTTTATACAAGATGGAAATAAAGTTAGAATAACAGTTAAATTTAGAGGTAGAGAATTAAATTATACAAAATTGGGAGAGGCAACTTTAAATAAATTTATAGAAGAATTATCAGATGTTGCTACAGCAGAAAAGAAGCCAGTATTAGAAGGCAAGAACATGTTTGTAATTTTATCACAAAAATAAATTTTAAGAGGGGGAAAAGTATTATGCCAAAGTTAAAAACAAATAAAGCTGCAAAGAAAAGATATTCATATACAGCTACAGGAAAAGTAAAAAGAACAGCTGCTAATAGAAGACATCTTTTAGCAAATAAAACAAAGAGACAAAAGAAATCTGCAAGAGTTCCATCAGCTTATGCTGATAAAACTTGTGAAGCAGGAATTAAAAGATTATTACCATATGGTAACTAGGAATAAATTGAGTAAATAGGAAGGTGAAATAAAATGGCAAGAGTAAAAACAGCAAGAACAACAAGAGCAAGACATAAAAAAATATTAAAACAAGCTAAAGGATACTATGGAGCAAAAAGTATAAGATATAGAATGGCAAATCAAGCTGTTATGAAATCTTTAAAATATGCTTATGTAGGAAGAAAAGATAAAAAAAGTAATTTTAGAAAATTATGGATAACAAGAATAAATGCTGCTGCAAGAATGAATGGAACAACATACAGCAAATTAATAGCTGGAATGAAAAAAGCAAATATAAATATAAATAGAAAAATGTTAGCTGAAATAGCAGTATCAGATGCAAAAGCATTTACAGAAATAGCAGAATTAGCTAAAAAAGCATAATTTTAAATTAAATAGGGGGCACGTTAAACAACGTGTTCTTTTTTTGTAAATGCACCAAAAATGAATGCACATCGTAGGGGTCGCTTAGGTCAAGCAACCCGTTTTTTAGTGAATGGTGAAGAGTGAATAGTTAATAATGAATAGTACAAAATTTGCTTTGGCAAATTTTGATGTAGGGGTCGGCGTCCCCGACGACCCGTGTGGCAAGACTACATTTCTTGTTTTTTACAAAAATAATTTAAAATAACTATTGCAATATGATAACAAATATGTTATCATATTGCTGTAGTAGTATAGGAGACAATATGTATAATATAGAAATATATCAAGATAAATTAGGAAATAGCGAAATAAATGACTATCTACAAGAGTTAAGTAAAAAATATACTACTAGCAAAGATAGTAGAATAAAGTATAATAAAATAATATCTTATATAAGGTTGTTAAAGCAGTATGGAACAAGATTAGGAGAACCTTATATGAAGTATTTAGAAGAAGATATATGGGAATTAAGACCAGTTAGGGACAGAATTTTATTTTCATACTATAAAGATAATACTTTTATTTTATTAACTGTATTTATGAAAGATACACAAAAAACACCGCAACGCGAAATTGAAAAAGCAAAATTATATTTGAAAGATTTTATTAGTAGGAGTGATGAAAATGAAAATAAAACCTTCGAGAAATTGGAATGAAATCGAGAAAAATTTAAATATAACACCAGAACAAGAAGTAGAAATTCAATTGGAAATGGATATTATTAAAGCTGTTATAGAGGCAAGAGAAAGTCAAAAATTGACTCAAAGAGATTTAAGCAAGAAAAGTGGAGTAAAACAACCGGCGATAGCAAGAATTGAGAAAGGGATAAATTCAGCTCAAATTCGTACAATTATAAAATTATTGTATCCAATGGGGTATACTTTAAGAGTTATGCCAATAGATAGTAAATAGGTAAAGGCACGGAGCTTTTGTCTACAACAAATATTTTGTTAAAAAATATTTGACATGTAAAACCTATTAGTATATAATAACTGCATAAATAAAAATAAAAGGAGAATGCAAAAATGCAAATTGCTAAAACCCTTGCAACTGTACACACACACACACACACACACACACACACACACAATGTGGCCTAGAAACTAAAAAAATAAACAAAAACATAGATAAAAGCACAAAATTCTATGTGTATTTTTAATACACGTAAATTTTGTGCTTTTTTTAACCTAAAAAAGTTGTTACCGAAGGTAAGTGAGGGTTTTAAAATAAAGGAGGAACAAAACAAATGAAAAACAAAAAAATATTAATTTTAACATTAATAGTATTTTGCGTAATAATACTATTAACACCTGCTGTACATGCAAGTTTTCAAAGTATTGGAGTGAATAATCCATTTGAGGCTAGTGGGGATGATTACGGTGATGAAAGTATAAATACTCTAGAGAAATATATGTTAGAAATAAGAAGAATGGAAACAAGTGGAGCAGGATTAGGATTAAATGAAACAATAAATTCTAATACATTACTTTCAGAAACTTCAAATAAGATAGATGTACATATGGAAAAAAATACAGAATATGGAGCAGTTGTATTATTAGGAGCATCAAATTTTGGAAAACAAGGACAATCGATTGAAGAAAGAAAAATGCAAGAGGGATCAATTACAGGTTCAACTAAACAAGCTAGTTCAACTGGTAATAAATATGGAGTATATGAATTATCATATTATATTAACAAAAACAGCAAAATAACAAATACTATAAGCTGGTATTATGATTCAACAGCATCAGTAATTGAAAATTTTTATAACAGTAATAAAATAGCAAATAGATATGTAGATATATATATAAATAGGACACCTAAAATAGGAGATGCTACAATTGAAACATTAAATTGGCATGGTGATTTTGAAGATGACAAAATTAGTATAACTAAGGGGACTAGTATAGCTAGAGGAACATGCAGTCCATTTGCTTTGCGTTCAACTTCACGTTCTGACTTAGAGTGTAGTCGTGCTGTTATTGTTGTAGGAGAAGGAGTGTAATACATATTAATTCTAATAAAAGGAGACCATAATGAAAAATAATAAACAAAAAATAAGTAAAAAGAAAAATATAAAAACAATGTCTATATTAGTATTAATAGTAGTTATATTTTTGATTCTAATAATAAACAACGCAAAATCTAATAATACTAAAATAGCACGTGAAATAAATTATTTAACAGTTGGTAACCAAGAAATAGAAATAGGAAATATAACAAGTTCAACAGAAATAAATCCACCAACAGTTGGAGCCCGGAATGATACCAATAAAATGGAATGAAGAAGAACAAGTATGGGTAATAACCACAAAAGAAGACAAAGAGTGGTATAATTACGAAAATGGACTATGGGCAAACGTAATGCTAAGTGATGGATACTATAAATCTGAATTACAAATAGGAACAACACAAGAACAACTGGCTGAAAAAAACATAGGAGAAAAAATAGAAGACAATCAGTTAGGTTCAATATTCACATGGATACCACGATTTGCTTATTTAGATGACCAAATACTGTATTTAAAAGGATCTAGTATATTAGAATATAAATGGACAACAGAAAGTTGTTTTAATTTGTTTAAATATGGAATAAATAGTTTAGACTTGGCTTTTGATGGAGTGTGGATAGGAGAAAAAGAGTTTTTTGAAACAGGTAAAACAGAAGAAGAATTAAGTAAACAATTAGAAAATAGAAATAATCAAATAATGATTAATGAAAACAATGTACAAGGTTTAATAGCAAATGAACAAGTAATGTCAACAGGAAATAGTGAAATAAAAGCAGTAAAAAAATTATTGCAAAAATATTCTGAAACAAATAAAACAATGGTGCAAAATGCAGAAACAATGAAATATAGGCAGGTAATAAAAATAATAAATACAAATAAAAAAGTTCCTATATCTGCAAGACATGTTGTAACAGGAGAGAACATAATAATAAAAGATACATATACAGAATATGGAATAAAATATATTATAGATGAAAATGGAAATATATTAGAAAGAAATACAATAGAAACAAATGAAGAAGATACAATATATGTAGCATATATTGTAGACAATATTGGAAACATAAAAAAATACAAAGCAAATTATGGTACAGGTAGACCAGATATATCTAAATTTAATAAAAGTATAACCTACTATGTAACTTATGATGAATTTGGTAACGAAGATAGTAGCATACCAATAGGGGAAAAAGCACCAGAAAACTGGTATAATTATGAAGAACAAAAATGGGCAAATATAGTTATAAGAGATAGTGGAAATGAAAATTACTATGTATGGATACCAAGATATATGTATAAAATTAATGATGATGACAGCCAAACAGTAGATGCAAAGATTGTAAATTTGGATAATATTTGGGAAAAATCAGAAACAGAAGAAATAGATTTAAACAATACAGAATATCAACTGCCAGAAGCTTTTACATGGCAAATAATTAATGAAGATGGCGAAGAAGAAACAATACAACTAAAAGGTTTTTGGTATAGTAAATATAAATTAAGGGCCGATGCAGGTTATAATCCTGAAATAACAGCTAGTGGACAAAAAATTACTATAAAAAATATAGTAACTCATTATGGAACAGGTTATAATTACGAAATGTATTTAGTAAAAGATGGTAAAAGAATTGTTTTCGATGAAGCAACATCAAGTTATAAAGAAGGAACAGAACCAATACAATTAACACAAGCAGATTATACTTTTCAAAATTTAGAACCAGGAAATTATGGAATAAATATAATAGTAAAAGATAAATCTGGAAACTTTGTAAAAGGAATAGGAAAATCAATAACAATACTAGAACCAGAAGTGGAAGAACCAGATTTAACAGGATTTAATAAAAATTTAACCTACTATGTAACCTATGATGAATTGGGTAATGAAGATAGTAGTATACCAATAGGGGAAAATCCACCAGAGAATTGGTATAATTATGAAGAGCAAAAATGGGCCAATATTGTTGTAAGAGAAGATGGAAGTGAGAGTTATTTTGTATGGATACCAAGGTATGAATATTCACTAGAGCCTACTACTCAACAATCTATTGCTCAATTTATACCAGTAAGTCAAGAACAAGCAACAAGTGGATACCAAATACCAGAGGCCTTCACATGGGAAGTAACAAATGAAGATGGAACAACAAAAACAATGCCATTACCAGGATTTTGGTATAGTAAATATAAATTAAGATATGATTTAAGTCCTAGATTAAGTGCAACAGTATCAGGTGCTGGAACGAAAATTAATGTTAGCAATGTTGTATCTGCAAATAACACAGTAAACTATCCAGTATATTTAATAAAAGATGGAAAAACAGTAGCAAAAAATGTGATAGTAACTAAAAGCGGAAGTGTTGAATTTGATATACAAGAGCTTGGAACAGGCTATGGTACATACTCTGTTTTGGTAATAGATGAAACTGTTACTAGTGGTACATTAGGTGGATATGCAAAAGAAATTGTATTAACAGAGCCAAAAGCGCCAGATATAACAGGATTTAATGCAAATGTAACATATATTGTAACTTATAATGATTCTGGTACAGAAAGTACACAATTATTGAACGATATATTAACACAAGATTCTGTGGTAAATGAAGATGGAACAATAGCATCTGGAAAAGTAGATGAAAGCAAAATAAATGGAGTTTGGTATGATTATGGTACTCAAAAATGGGCTAATATAGTAATAAAAGATGCTGGAAATACAAGCTATTTTGTATGGATACCAAGGTATGAATATTCACTAAATGAAATATCACAAGAAGTAAATGCAATATTAATACCAACAACACAAACAAATCCAGATCCAGGATACCAAATACCAGAAGCCTTTACATGGGAAATAACAAGTGAAGATGGAAGTAAAAATACAATACCATTACCAGGATTTTGGTTTAGCAAATACAAATTAAGACAAGGAAATTAAATGTAAGATTTATGTTAAATAGTATTTAAGGGCAGATTTAAAAAATCTGCCCTTTCTTATTGCTTTTTCATTTTTGGTTTTGAAATTAATGAAGCGATATATCCAAAGAATACTGCTGCTGCAATACCTCCTGCTGCTGCTTTAATTCCTCCAGTAAACGCACCAACTAGTCCGAATTTTGTAACATCTTCTATAGCACCTTTTGCTAGTGTATTACCAAAACCAGTAAGAGGTACAGTTGCACCAGCTCCAGCAAATTCAACTAATTTTTCATACCATCCAAGACCACCTAAAATTGCACCAGTAGTTACAAAAATAACAAGAATTCTTGCAGGTGTTAATTTCGTTTTATCTATTAATAATTGACCTATAATACAAATTAATCCACCTACAATAAAACATTTTAATAGCATCATCCAATTTAAATTTTGAAAAAATTCCAAAAATAATCACCTCAATCCGAATAATAAGTTAAATTTCTATAGAAACCGCATGCGCAATACCAGGTATAGATTCTCCTTGTTGAGCACTAGTTGCATTTGTTAGAGCACCTGTGGCAATTAGCAAAATTCTTTTATATTTTTTTTGCTTTAGCTCATTAAATAGAAAACCTGAGAAAACAGAAGCACAACATCCGCAACCACTTCCACCAGAGTGCACATCTTGCTTGTTTTTATCAAAAATTAAAACTCCGCAATCATTATAATTAGATTTTATATTATAGCCTTTAGATAAAGATAAATCATTTAAAATTTCTTTACCTACATGACCTAAATCTCCCGTGATGATTGCATCATAATAACTTGGACTTCTTCCAGTATCTTTAAAATGAGTAAGTAAAGTATCTAATGCGGCTGGTGCCATTGCTGCTCCCATATTATTTGAATCTTTAATTCCCATGTCTACAATTTTACCTGGTGTTATATGAGTAATAAATGGACCTTGTCCATTTTTAGTAAGAACAGCACAGCCTGCACCTGTAACGGTCCATTGTGCAGTTGGGGGCCTTTGATTGCCAAGCTCTAGAGGAAATCTGAATTGCTTTTCTGCACTACAAAAATGACTAGATGCAGCACAAATAACATTAGTTGCAGCATTTCCATCAACACAGATAGAACCTAAACAAAGTCCTTCAACAAAAGTTGAACAAGCACCAAATATACCAAAAAAAGGTATGTTTAGTTCTCTTAATCCAAAGCTTGATGAAATACATTGATTTAATAAATCTCCTGCAAAACAAAAATCTATATTTTGTGCAGGAATTTTAGATTTTGTTATAGCCATATTTACAGTTTCTTTTATAATTTTACTTTCTGCTTTTTCCCAAGTTTTCTCTCCCCAAAATTCATCATCTAAACATTGATCAAAATATTTTGCAATAGGACCTTGGGCTTCTTTTGGACCAACAATAGATGCTGTCTCAAGAATTGTAACTGGATTGTCAAGTCTAATAGTTTGTGAACCTATCTTTTCCAAATAAATCATCTCCTAAACTAAAGTAATACTTTGAGTGTTAAAAATTAAATAAATTATTCCAACTAAAATTGATGCAGAAATTCCAAAAACTAAAACAGGTCCTGCAACAGTAAACATCTTTGCACCTACTCCCATTACATATCCTTCAGATTTATATTCCATAGCAGGAGATACAATTGAATTTGCAAAACCGGTAATAGGAACAAGTGAACCTGCACCTGCAAATTTACCTATTTTATTAAATAAATTAAGACCAGTTAAAAATGCACTAATTAATATAAGGATTATAGACACAATAGTAGAACTTAAAGTCTTATCTAAACCTCTATATTTACAGTATTCCATTATAACTTGCCCAATAGAACAAATAAATCCACCAACTATAAATGCTTTAAAACAGTTTTTTAATGTAGGAGAATTTGGCGATTTTTTATTAACATATTCTTGATAATCTTTTTTTGTATCTAACGGATTCATATTTACCTCCTTTTCTATACAATAAAGTTAAGTTATTTTTTTATACTTCTCTATCTTTATCTATGGTAAAACATAAATCAATCGTCGCATAATATTCCACGATTTTTTTACCATTAATTTTTGCTTTTTGTTCTATAAGAGTAATAGAAGTTATATAATCTATAGACTTAGCGGCTTCAGCAACAGTACTTGTAATTGCATCTTTCCAAGACACGTCAGATATTCCTGTTAATCTTAAATGTTTTTCAGTAGCCATAAAAAACCTCCATTCAAATATATTTTGATATTATATTTTACAAATTTAGAAAAATTATACATAAATATTTCAAACATATTACATTTAATTGACAAATCAATGAAAAATATTGACTTATAAACTGGAGCAATTATACTAATAATGAATAATAATAATATAAAGGAGAGAAGTTTATGCTAAAAGAACAAAAAGGTATAACCTTAGTAACACTAGTTCTTACAATAATAGCAATGCTTGCATTGGCAGCTATTGCCATAGCAATGATATTGGATGAATTAAGTTATGATCCAGAACCAGTACAAATAAATGCAGATAAACAAGTGGTAAGTACAGATGATGTAAATATTGAAACACCAGCTGCAGAAACACCAGTTGAGGAAACACCAACGGTAGAGGTTCCAGAAATAGCAGAATAAAACAAAAATACAATAGAGGTATTATATGAAAATAGGGTTAGATATTGGAGGAAGCCATATTGCGATTGGCTTAGTAAACAGCAATAATGAAATTATTTTGAAAAAAGAAAAAGATATAAAAATAAGTGAATCTAAAAATCCAAATAAAACCTTGCAAGATAATATAATTGCTCTAATAGAAGATATGACAAATAAATTTCAAAATGAAAAAATAGAGTTAATTGGTTTAGCATTTCCACGGATATATTAAAGATAAAAAAATAATTGCAGCAGAAAATTTGAATGTAAAAAATTTAGAAATAGGAAAAATACTAGAAAATAAATTCCATACAAAAATACTATTGAGAAATGATGCACAATGTGCTGCTTTAGCTGAAAAGAAAATTGGTAGTATAAAAAAATTTGATGATGCAATATTTTTAACATTAGGCACTGGAATTGGTGGAGCAGTATTCATGAGTGGAAAAATGTTAGTATCTAAGAAAAAAAATGATTTTGAAATTGGTCATATGGTTATAGATTTAAATGGAGAAAAATGCTCTTGTGGCAGATGTGGTTGCTTTGAAACATTAGCATCCATGAAAAAATTAAAAGCAGATATAATTAATAAATTAAATTTAGATTCACAAGTTACAGGAAAAGACATAAGAGAATTATTAGAAAATAAAGAAATATATGATTTAGTTGAAGATATAATCAATAAATACATATATAATCTATCAATAGGATTAGAAAACTTAATTAATATATTTAAGCCAGAAGCCATATCTATAGGCGGAAGCTTTACGCATTATAAAAAATTTTTATTAGGTAAATTAAGAGATGAGTTAAAAGCAAAAGACGCAATATTTATTAAAAACGATTTACCTAAAATAGTTTTGGCTACACTAAAAAATGAAGCGGGAATAATAGGTGCAACAATAGAAAATTTATAAACATAGGAGCATATTCATGCTCCTATGTTTTGCTTTAAAGAATTTGACAAAATTATGTAATTGTTATATAATACTTCACAGTTGTTATCCTATAATGGATAAAGAAGAGATTTATGTATAAAAAAATGTGATTCGGAAAAATTATTTTTATACTAAAAATATTTAGGTGTGTTATTTTTAGTAATTAAGTGGATTTTACATATTAGAATGAAAAATCTATATTTTGTTGTGCGTTCGTAAATATTTATGTAGTAAAAGAGATATTGTAATGTTGAAGATGGGAATAAAATCTACGGTATTTAATAAATTAATAGAGAGTCAATAGTTTAAAATATTTAAACTAGTTTTTTTAGCATAACGTAAAATACAGAAAGGAATTGATAAACAATGGAAGAGAAAATAGACACAAAAGAACAAGTAAAGAAAAATTACAAAAACAATTATAAAAAAACAGTAAACAAATCAAAAGATAAGAAAGAACAAGGAAAAAAAGATTTACAAGTTAAATTTAAAAAAAGCAATCTAAAAATTATACCACTAGGGGGATTACTTGAAATAGGTAAAAATATGACCGTATTTGAATATGAAAATGATATTATAATAGTAGATTGCGGTTTGGCCTTTCCAGAAGATGATATGTTAGGAATAGACTTAGTTATACCAGATATAAGTTATTTAGAGAAAAATAAAGATAAAATTAGAGGAATGGTAATTACTCATGGTCATGAAGATCATATCGGTGCAATACCATATTTCTTAAAGCAACTAGACGTTCCAATATATGCAACAAGACTTACTGTAGGTTTAATAGAAAATAAATTAGAGGAGCATAAATTATTAAGAAAAACAAGATTAAAAACAGTAAATCAAGGTCAAACAATAACTCTAGGTTGCATGAAAGTAGAATTTATAAGAAGTTGCCATAGTATACCAGATTCAGTTATGTTAGCAATTCATACTCCTGTTGGAACTGTTATACACTCAGGTGATTTTAAAATAGATTACACTCCAATAGATGATGAAAGAATAGATTTAGGAAGACTTGCAGAATTAGGAAATAAAGGCGTTTTAGCATTACTTGCAGATAGTACAAACTCAGAGAGAAAAGGATATACAATGTCTGAAAGAACTGTTGGAGACGTATTTGAAAAACTATTTGTGAATTGTACAAAAAGAATCGTTGTTGCAACTTTTGCATCAAACGTTCATAGAGTTCAACAAATAGTAAATTCAGCAGTAGCAAATAATAGAAAAATTGCTGTTTGTGGAAGAAGCATGATAAACATGATAGAAACAGCAAAAGAATTAGGATATATACAAGTTCCAGATGATATATTTATAGATATTGACATGATAAAATCATATCCAGATGAAAGATTAGTTATTATAACTACAGGAAGTCAAGGAGAACCAATGTCTGCATTAACAAGGATGGCAACAGGTGATCATAAAAAAGTTGAAATAACTCCAAATGATTTAGTTATAATTTCTGCAACCCCAATTCCAGGAAATGAGAAATTTGTTTCAAAAGTAATTGATGATTTAATGAAAATAGGAGCAGAAGTTGTATATAGTTCTTTAGCAGATGTACACGTTTCAGGACATGCTTGCCAAGAGGAACAAAAATTGCTCATATCTTTAGTAAAACCAAAATATTTTATACCAGTTCATGGAGAGTATAGACAATTAATAGCACACTCAGAGACAGCAAAAAGTGTTGGAGTAGATGCACAAAATATATTCATGTTAACAAATGGTAGAATATTAGAAATAGGTGAAAATACGGCAAAACTTACAGGTACAGTTCCATTTGGAAAAATAATGGTAGATGGATTAGGCGTTGGAGATGTAGGAAATATTGTATTGAGAGATAGACAACATTTATCTCAAGATGGTTTAATAATAATTGTTTTAACAATGGATTCAACAGGAGAAGTTATAGCAGGACCAGATGTAATTTCAAGAGGATTTGTGTATGTTAGAGAATCTGAAAATTTGATGGATGATGTAAAAAAAGTTGTTAGAGAAGAAATAAGAAAATGTGGAGAAAAACACGTTAAAGATTGGGCGACAATAAAGTCTGCCTTAAAAGATACTTTAAGAGACTATGTATACCAAAAAACAAAAAGAAACCCGATGATCCTTCCGATTATAATGGAGATTTAAAGAAGAGGTGTTTGTAAATGGAAGAAATAGATGCTCTAGAAGAAAAATTAAAAAATGCGTGGAATGAATTAAAACAGGGAAAAGAATTTTTATATATACAACAAAAATATAATTTAGATTATAAAGTTATATCAGATTTAAAAGCAGAAACTAATATTGACAATTTGAAATCAAATATAAAAAATATAAAAGAAGAAATGAATCAATGTAAATCATTAGTAAAATTAGCAGCAAAATCTGATTATGGAAAAACGCTTGTTACATATATTGCAACAGAGTTAGGGTATAAAAAACAAAATCAGTTTGAACAGCAAAAAACAAATGAAATAATAAGATTCGAGAATATTTGGAGAGCTTATAAATATGGTATATATATTGATGATATCGCATGTAAATATCATATAAGTAATGAAGAAGTTATAATAGTAGTAAGGAGATTCGAGCATAGATTAAGATCTTATGTAGCTATGATAAAAGAAGCAGGCGACAAAGAAGCTGAAAAGAAAAAATTAAAACAAAAATTCCCTATAAGTGATGATGTAATAGATTATATTGTTGATGGAACACCAATTAACCAAAGAAGAAAAACATTAGAAAATAAAATACAAGATACAGGAGAGGATGAAAGAGATGAGTTATAAAGAACTAGCAGATTTAATATTTCCAAATGCAAAGGAAATATCATATTATGAAGAGAAATATCCAGAAAGAAATTTAAAAGAAGGAGCAAAAGTAACAAGATTTGCGCCTAGCCCAACAGGTTTTATACATATTGGTGGTTTATATGGAAGTACAATAGATAGAAAAATTGCAAAGCAATCAGATGGAGTATTCATATTAAGAATAGAGGATACAGATCAAAAAAGAGAAATAGAAAATGGCGTAGAGCAAATTGTAAGTAGCTTGAATGATTTTGGAATAATACCAGATGAAGGAATGATTAGCGAAACAGAAGAAAAGGGAAATTATGGTCCATATAAGCAAAGTGAAAGAAAAGAAATATATGAAGCTTATGCAAAATCTTTAATAGAAAAGGGCTTAGCATATCCATGCTTTTGTACACCAGAAGAGTTAGAAGAAATAAGAAAAAAGCAGGAAGCGGCAAAGATAAGACCAGGATATTATGGAGTATGGGCAAAATATAGAAATTTACCAGTTGGAGAAGCAATAGAAAAAATAAAAAACGGTGAAAAATATATTATAAGATTTAAATCACAAGGAAGCGAAGATAGAAAAATTAAGCATCATGATGTAATAAAAGGAAATATAGATTTCCCTGAAAATGACCAAGATATAGTTATAATAAAAGCAGACGGACTTCCTACATACCATTTTGCTCATGCAATAGATGACCATTTAATGAGAGTAACTCATGTAATACGTGGAGATGAATGGGTTTCATCAATACCATTGCATTTAGAATTATTTAAAACGTTAGGATTTAAACCTCCTAAGTATGCACATACTGCTACAATAATGAAGGATGATAATGGTTCAAAAAGAAAAATTAGTAAAAGAAAAGATCCAGAAGCAGCAGTAAGTTATTATCATGAACAAGGAATACCATCAGATGCAGTTATTGAATATTTATTAAATATTGCAAATTCAAATTTCGAAGAATGGAGAAGAAGCAATCCAGATAAATCAATAGATGAATTTGAACTTAGCTTAAACAAAATGGGAGTAAGTGGAGCTGTTTTTGATATGGTAAAATTATTGGATATATCAAAAACAATAATATGCAAGATGTCTGCAGAAGAAATATATAATAAATCACTTGAATGGGCTAAAAGATATGATTCAGATTTGCAAGAGCTATTAGAAAGAGATAAGGATTATGCGATAAAAATATTAAACATTGAAAGAGGAAATGTAAAACCAAGAAAAGATATTGCAAAATGGTCAGACGTAAAAAATACAATGGAATACATGTATGAAGATAGATTCTTTAATAATGTAAATTATGAATATCAAAAAATAAATGATAAAGCTGAAATAAGCAAAATTTTACAAAGTTACTTAGAAAAGCATTTTGATATATCAGATGATAAACAAACATGGTTTGATAAAATGAAAGATTTAGCAGAAGAATTTGGATATGCAAGAGAAGTAAAGGAATTCAAAAAAGAGCCAGAAAAATATAAAGGCCATGTAGGAGATATAAGTATGGTAATAAGAGTTGCTATTACTGGTAGACAAAATACACCAGACCTTTATGAAATAATGCAAGTATTGGGAAAAGAGCAAGTAGAGAAGAGAATTAAAAATGCAATACAATAAATGTAGGGGTCGCATGGCATGCGACCCGTATTATTAGCGATATATTATATAATGGAGGATTCTTATGGACTACAATATAGGAGATATTGTAAAATTAAAAAAACAACATCCTTGTGGGAGTAAACTTTGGGAACTCACACGTGTTGGTGTGGACTTTAAATTAAAATGTTGTGGCTGTCGGACATATAATAACTGTAGAAAGACCTAAAGCATTAAAAATGATAATAGGAAAACAATAAAATATTAATGAATATGTAAAATCATTTAAGATATATGTATATATGTGTCTTAAATGATTTTTTTGTTACATTTATATTAAATTTATATTACAACGGAAAATAATAACAATATTGATGATATAATAAATTTGAATAGTTGTAGAAATAGGAGAAAAAACAAATGAAAAATAATGAATTAATGAAAGTAAATAATAACATATTTACCAAAATAAAAGATTGGATTAAGAGATTAAAACAAAAATTTACATATACAAAAGATGTAAAAATAGATGTAGAAGAGATAGAAGCAAAATATAATAACTGTAATAATGAAATAATTATAAATGCAAAGAATGCATATCAAAAATATGTGTTAAATTCAGACTATAAGTTAGGAGAAAATATATATAAAACGATAAGAGAAAGACTTAATATAAACAAAGATGCAATAGAAAAACTTATAAAAATAAATAAAGATGCAACTACTTATAGCGAAATAATAGAATTATTAGATAAGGAAGAACAAAATTTACAAGAATATAAAAAAACAAATATAATGACCAAAATAGATAGTAAGTTTATATTTTCACAATATCAAGTTCCAGTAGGTATTATAGCGATAAAAACAAATAATTCACATATAGCAATACAAAATATATTCAAAGCAGTATGTACAAGAAATGCTATTGTTGTAATAGAAAAAGAATATAATGATAAGTCAATAGAAAACTTAATATTATTAATAGTGCAAGAATGTTTGAAGAAATTTAATGTAGATGAAAATATAATTCAAATAATAAATAATGATGCAGTTAATGAAAACGATTTAAATGAATTTGACATTATAATATCAGAAGATGGAAAAACGATAGATAGAGCAGAAACGGATAAAATGTACATATATGAGGAAGATGAATATTTTGCAAATATAATACAAGATGAATTAAAAGGATTAGAATTAAACGGGAAAAGTGTAGAAATAATAAAAGGAAAAATGGAAGATTGCATAGAAAAAATAAACAAAGATAAAACATTTGGAGTATGTATATACACTCAAGATAGAAAAAAAGCATATAGATTCATAAATTTAGTAAAAAGTGAAAATGTATTTTTTAATGGCACATTATTAAATGCAAAGAAAACAAAGAAAATAAATAATATTTATTTAACTTTAAAAAACTTAGTATATGAACACGGAATAATATAATAGGAGAAATAATATATGGAAATTAAAGATGGAGTTTTAATAAAGGTAGACAATACTGATATAATAAATGGTACTTTTACAATTCCAGAAGGAGTAACAAGTATAGGCGATGATGCATTTCGTGGTTGTAGTGATTTAATAGAAATAAAAATCCCAGAGGGAGTAACAAGCATAGGCGATGGTGCATTTGCTTATTGTAATGATTTAACAAAAATAAAAATCCCAGAAGGAGTAACAAGCATAGGTTATGAGGCATTTTGTGGTTGTAGTCATTTAACAGAAATAAAAATCCCAGAAGGAGTAACAAACATAGATGATGATGCATTTGCTAGTTGTAGTGATTTAACAGAAATAAAAATCCCAGAAGGAGTAACAAGCATAGGTGATGGTGCATTTGCTTATTGTAGTCATTTAACAAAAATAAGAATTCCAGAAGGAGTAACAAGTATAGGTGCTACTGCATTTCGAGGTTGTAGTGATTTAACAGAAATAAGAATTCCAGAAGGAGTAACAAGCATAGATTATGGTGCATTTGAAGAATGTAGAAGTTTAACAGAAATAAGAATCCCAGAAGGAGTAACAAGCATAGGCGATAATGCATTTCGTGGTTGTAGTGATTTAATAGAAATAAAAATCCCAGAAGGAGTAACAAGCATAGGCAATGATGCATTT
>CANRED010000016.1 GCA_947629555.1 uncultured Clostridia bacterium
GGTTACATCTAATTCTGTTAAACTACTACAGTGGTAAAACATACTATCCATTCTTTCTACATTATTCGTAACAAAGTTAGTTACATCTAGACTAGTTAAACCACTACATTCGTAAAACATAGCAAGCATATTTGTTACATTACCTGTAACAAAGTGGGTTACGTCTAGGCTAGTTAAACCACTACATCCAGCAAACATACTTGCCATATCTGTTACTTCGTCTGTAGCAAAGTGGGTTACATTTAATTCTGTTAATAGTTCACAATTACTGAACATGCTACTCATATCTGTTACATTATCTGTAACAAAATTAGTTACATTTAATTCTGTTAATAGTTCACAATGACTGAACATGCTACTCATATCTGTTACATTATCTGTAACAAAATTGCTTACATCTAATTCTGTTAATAGTTTACAATTACAGAACATGCCACTCATATCTGTTACATTACTTGTATTCAAGTTTTGTATATTATTTATCGTCGTTAAGTTTGTACAACCATAAAACCAATTTGTTGTTGTTATAGGATATATTTCATCTACAATATCCACACTTTTTACAGATTTAGAACGATCACCACCATAATATAAAACTTTAGATGTTTTCCCTGCTATATTTCCAATATTATAAGATACTGTTTTTCCCTCTATAGTTTTATCTGTTGCCGTTAACGCTAATGTTCCATCTGAATATATTTTTGCATATATTGACACCCATTTTGCATATAGTGTTACATTTCCTTTTGGTGTATAGCTTTCTCCTGCTTTTCCAGCAAGTATTGTAAATTCACTATCTTCAAACCATCCTCCAAATCCAAAGTTGGATTTTGTTGGTGTTGGTAAAGTATAATCTGCTGTGTTCCAATGTGCATATAATGTTTCACTTTCTGCTGGCATATTTGAATATGTCCTTTGCTCTCCTGCTGTTGCATCTGTGTACCAGCCTGCAAAAGTATTTGCTACTTTTTGACTTGATATTCGAGTTCCTCCATTTGTGTTAAATGTAATTGTATATCCATCTGAAGTAGGTGTAGGCATGTTTATACTTGCCCCAAAATTATCTGTTATTGTATTTGGCGCTACTTTTCCTCCGTTTGCATCAAATGTTAAGGTATATTGATTTATGTCCCATTTTGCATGTAAGGTTATATTTTTTGTTGGTATATAGTCTTTTCCTGCATCTCCTACTTTTAACTTATAATTATTGTCTTCATACCAACCAGCAAAGGTATAGCCTGTTTTGGTTGTGTTTGGCAATGTTATACTTACTCCCGTATTATTCCAATGTGCATATAAAGTTTCATCTCCTGCTGGCATATTTGAATATGTTCTTTTTTCTCCTGCTGTTGCATCTGTAAACCAACCATCAAATGTATAGTTAACAGTTTCATCCGCTACTGCAGTTCCTTCATTTACATCGAATTTTACTATATAATTTTTTGTTGGGGTTGGAATGTTTATAGTTGCTCCATATTCTTCTGTTATAGTATCTGGTGTTACGTTTCCTCCATTTGCATTTAATGTTAATGTGTATTTGTTTGTATTCCATTTTGCATATAATGTTATATCATTTGTTGGAGTATAGTAATCTCCGTCGCCTCCTACTTTGTTTGCAAATGTATTATTATCTAAATACCAACCATCAAAAGTATATCCTGTTTTTGTTGGTAATGGTAATGTTATTTTTGCACCCGTACTATCCCAGTGTGCATATAATGTTTCATTTAATGCTGGCATGGTTGTATATGTTCTTTGTTCTCCTACTGTTGCATCTGTGTACCAACCTGTAAATTTATGGCTTGAGATTATATCTGTTATAGTATTTCCTCCGTTTGTTTCAAAGGTTATTGTGCTTTGTTTTTTTGGTATTGGTAATATTATATCTGCATTATAGTTTTCTGTTATTGTGTCTGATGTTACTATTCCGCCATTTGCATTTAATGTTAATGTATATTTATTTACATTCCACTTTGCATATAGGGTTACATCTTTTGTTGCTATATAATCTTCTCCTGCATCTCCTACTTTTGTTGTATATGTATTATCTGTATACCAGCCATCGAATGTGTGTCCTTCTTTTGTTGGTGTTGATAAACTTATGCTAGCAGTTGTATCATCCCAATGTGCATATAATGTTTCATTTAATGCTGGCATTGTTGTATATGTTCTTTGTTCTCCTGTTGTTGCATCTGTAAACCAAGCTAAGAACTTATATGATGAAATTGCCTTAGATATTGTACTTCCTCCATTTGTTTCGTATGTAATTGTAAATTGTTTCGTTGGTGTTGGTAAAGTTATATTTGTATTATATTCTTCTGTAATAGTTCGTAAATTAGTAGTTGTTCCTCCAAAGGTTCCTCCTGTTGGGTCTAAGGTTATTGTGTAACTGTTTACATTCCATTTTGCGTATAGAGTTATATCTTCTACTACAGTATAGTCACTTCCTGCATCCCCTACTTTTATTGTACAACTAATATCTTTGTACCATCCATCAAATGTATATCCTTCTTTTGTTGGTGTTGGTAAGCTTACTATTGCATTATAATTTTGTTTTATTATTCTTGGTATTACATTTCCTCCGGTTGGGTCCAATGTTAAAGTATATTCGTTTACATTCCATTTTGCATATAGGGTTGTATCTTTTGTAAGTATTATATTTGTTCCTGCATCTCCTATTTTGTTTGTGTATGTATCGTCGTCATACCATCCATCGAATATATATCCTGCTTTTGTTGGCTCAGATAGTAATATTTCTGCACTTGTATTATCCCAATGTGCATATAATGTTTCATCTAATGCTGGCATGGTTGTATAGTCTCTTTTTTCTCCTAATATAGGATCTGTATACCAACCTAGGAAATCATATGTTGCATATTCGTTTAATAATGTATTTCCTCCATTTGTTTCATATATTAATGTGTATTCTCTTATTGGTTCTGGTAATGTTATCGGTCTTCCGTATTCTTCTTTTATAGTTGTTGAGGTTACAGTTCCTCCATTTGCATTTAGTGTTATGGTGTATGGGTTTATTTTCCAACTTGCATATAAGGTTATATCTTTTGTTACTGTATAGTTCTCTCCTGCATCTCCTACTTTTGTATTCAAGCTAGATTCTTCATACCAACCTGCAAAAGCATAACCTGTTTTTGTTGGTAATGGTAGTGCTATATTCGTTCCAAATTTAGATGTTATTGTTTGCGGAATAACTATGGCATCGCCCCCTACATTGAATGTTATGGTGTAATTGTTTACATTCCATTTTGCATATAGGGTTATATCTTTTGTTGCTATATAGCCTTCACCTGCATCTCCTGCTTTTGTTGTATATGTATTATCTTCATACCATCCATCAAATGTATGTCCTGCTTTTGTTGGTAGCGGTAAATTTATACTTGCACTTAGAGCATTCCAATGTGCATATAATGTTTCATTTATATTTGGCATGGTTGTATAGTCTCTTTTTTCTCCTAATATTCGGTTTGTATACCAGCCTAAGAAATCATATGTTGCATACTCATTTAGTAATGTATTTCCTCCATTTGTGTTATATGTTATTTCATATTCTTTTATTGGAGTTGGCATTGTTATAATAGTACCAAATTCTTCTGTTATTTCGTTTGGTGTTACCTCTCCGCCGTCTGGATCTAGTGTTAATGTATATTTATTTACATTCCATTTTGCATATAAGGTTATATCTTTTGTTGGTATATAATCTTCTCCTGCATCTCCTACTTTTGTTGTATATGTATTATCTGTATACCATCCACCAAATATATATCCTGTTTTTGTTGGCAATGGTAAATTCATACTTGCGCTAATACTATCCCAATGTGCATATAGTGTTTCATCTAATGCTGGCATGGTTGTATATGTTCTTTCAATTCCAGATGAAGGGTCTGTGTACCATCCTTCAAAACTGTATGATGAAATTATATTAGGTATTGGATTTCCTCCATTTGTTTCGTACGTAATTGTGAATTGCTTTGTTGGTGTTGGTAGGATTATATCAGTACCAAAGTATTGTGATATTGTATCAGGTGATACGCCTCCTCCATTTGGGTTTAAAGTTAATGTATATTCATTTATATCCCATTTTGCATATAGAGTTACATCTTTTGTTATAGTATAGTTACTTCCCGCACTTCCTACTTCTGTTGTATATCTATTATCTTCATACCATCCAACAAAAGTGTATCCTTCCTTTGTTGGACTTGGTAATGATATAGTTGCTGTTGTGCTGTCCCAATGTGCATATAATGTTTCATCTGCTCCTGGCATTGTTGTATATTTTTTCTCTTCTCCTGATACAGGATCTGTGTACCAACCAATGAAGTTGTATGAGTATATATCTGTTAGTATTGGATTTCCACCCATTGTATTAAATACTACTGTATATTCTCTTTTTGGAACTGGTAAGTTGATATTTGTATTATATTCTTTTGTTATTGTATTTGGTGTTACTTCTCCTCCATTTGGATTTAGTGTTAAAGTATATTCTTGTGCTTTCCACTTCGCGAATAATATTACATTTGTTGTTGGTATGAATGTATCTCCTACGTTTCCTACTTTTATTGTAAGTAAGCTATCTTCATACCATCCTTCAAATATATAGCCATCTTTTCTCGCATCTGGTAATGTTATCCCTATACCTGTATTGTCCCAATGTGCATATAATGTTTCGTCTGCTCCTGGCATTGTTGTATATTCTCTTTTTTCTCCTGCTAATATATCTGTATACCAACCTAAGAAATTATATGCTACATATTCACTTAAAAGTGTATTTCCACCATTTGTATTGTAAGCTATTTCATATTCTCTTATTGGTGTAGGCATTGTTATACTTGTATCAAAATCTTCTGTTATTATGTTTGGTGTTACTTCTCCTTCATTTGCATCGAAGTTTAATGTGTATTTGTTTACATTCCATTTTGCATATAAGGTTATATCTTCTGCTACAGTATAGTCACTTCCTGCATCTCCCACTTTTGTTTTATATGTATTATCTGTATACCAGCCTTCTAAAGTATAGCCTGTTTTAGCTAAAGATGGTAATTTTATTTTTGCTTTATTCCAATGTGCATATAATGTTTCATTTTCTGCTGGCATTGTTGTATATTCTCTTTTTTCTCCCGCTATAAGCTCTGTATACCAACCTATAAATGTATCCTTTACTTCATCATTTCTTAATTTTTGACCGTTATCTGTATTATAAGAAACTGTATATCCTGCTTTTGTTGGTATTGGTATTACTATTCTTTCGTTATATTTATCTGTTATTGTAGCTTGTGATACAATTCCTCCATTTGCATCAAAGCTTAGTGTATATTCATTTATTTCCCATTCTGCTGTTATTGTTTCACCTTTTTCTCCAAATGTATAAATATTATTTTCTATACTTTCTCCATCTGTTGTTATCCACCCTTTAAATTTATATCCTGTTTTTGTTGGTACTGCTATTTCTTTTGTAGTTCCCGGCTCTTGATAGAATTCTTGTATACTATCTTTTCCTTCCCATGTTCCTCCATTTGGATTTACTTCTAATTTTGATGTTGTGTTTATTTTTACTTCTATTTCATTTGATACTTTTTCGTTTCCTGCATTATCTATTGCATATACTACTATTTGATATGTTTCTCCTTGTTGTAACATATCAAATGTACATGTATTTTCTTTTGTTGTTTTACTTTGTGTCCAATCTCCTTTTTTTATTATATATTTATACTCCTTTATGCCACTTTTTCCGCTCTCTTCAGTTTTGTCTGCATCTTCTGCTTTTGCATTTACTGTTATTCCTTGGTGTTTTTGTTCTACAGTTATATTAAAGTCTTTTGGTTTTATTTTATCTATATTTTCTATTTTTAAAGTTTTTTCTGCTATTATAGTTTGTGGGATAGCCAAATCGTCGTTTTCTATAATTCTTGCTATTATTTGGGTATTTTTTGCAACTTTAATAGGTTTTGCATATTCTACAAAATTTTCTCCATTATCTATACTTATTAAATTTTGCACATTTTCTTTATCGCTTTTGTATTCTACTAAAACCAAAACTTCTCCATTAGTCCATTCAGTTGGACTTATGGTTATATTTATTTCTCCTTCAATATAGTTTGGATTTTCGTCCTTTACTCCTAATGTTGCTATTAGCCTTGGTGCATAGGAAATTACTCTAAACAATAGCAAAAGCAATAAAAGCAATAGTATTAATATTAACCAATACTTCTTTTTCTTCTCTTTTTTTACTTCTTTAGAGTTATCTCTCTCTCTCTCTCTCTCTCTCTCTCTCTCTCTCTCTACAGCCGTAACAGCTACAGGCGTTGTAAAAAATTCTAAATCTTTCATCTTTTTTCTCCTTTTTTGTATGTCGACATTAATCGACTTTTATAATCTTTAGATTTATTATAAATATTTTTTTTATTCTTTCAATACCCCATATTTACACTAATCTATAACTATTTGTACGGATATTAATATTTACAAAATTTATTACATTTATATGTCATTTATGTCATATTTTTTTACATTGAGTAATACTCTTTAGGGGCATTAAGGTTTTAAAAAATTATATTAAGCAAAATTTCAAGTTTTCTATTGCTAAAATCTATTTTAGAGTATATAATACACTTTAGGTATGAACAATCTTTATTTTTGTATGGAGAGTAATTCCAATAAAAAGCTATGAACCTTGTCAGGTCCGGAAGGAAGCAGCAATAAGTAGTGCATTTATGTGGACATTACTTTCCATAGAGAAATAAAGATTTTCACACTATTTTTTTAAGTTATTTCAAACTTAGGAGATGAAAAATTATGGCATATACCGCTTTATATAGAAAGTTTAGGCCAACTACTTTTAGTGAAATGGTTGGTCAAGAGCATATAATTAAAACTTTAAAAAATCAATTAATTTCTGGAAGAGTTGGACATGCTTATCTTTTTAACGGTGGTCGTGGTACTGGTAAAACTACTACTGCAAAAGTTTTGGCTCGAGCAATAAATTGTTTAAATCCTAAAGATGGTGAGCCTTGCAATGAATGTGAAATTTGCAAAGCCGCTCTTAATTCATCTCTTACAGATATTGTAGAAATGGATGCTGCATCAAACAATAGCGTTGAAGATATTCGTTCTATTCGTGAAGAGGTAAATTTTTTGCCAACACTTGCAAAATATAGAATATATATTATAGATGAGGTACACATGCTATCTACTGGTGCTTTTAACGCTCTTTTAAAAACATTAGAAGAGCCACCAGAACATGTAAAATTTATTTTGGCAACTACTGAGCCACAAAAAATACCTGCAACTATACTTTCAAGATGCCAAAGATTTGATTTCAAAACTCTTTCTGTTGATGATATTATAAAAAGATTACAAATTATTTGTGATGAGAGTAATATTATTATAAGTAATGATGCATTGAGAACTATAGCAGTTTTAGCAGAAGGTGGTATGAGAGACGCAATTAGTATTTTAGAAAGATGCATTCAAGATGGAGAAAATGAAATAAGTGAAGACAAGGTTAAAGATTTAGTAGGTATTCCAAAACTTGAATTTATAAATAAATTAGTAAATAATATTGTTGAGTATAATCCTACTGATGCTTTACTTACTATAAATGAAGTTTTAGATGAAGGAAAAGATTTAGATAATTTTCTTTGGGAAGTTATTAAATATTTAAAAGATATTTTACTTTATAAAACTTGTGGTAGTTTGCAACTTTATAATTCTAATGAATTAGAACAAATTAAAGTTATTTCTGAAAAAGTTTCAAAAGATCGATTGTTAGCTTTAATTTATGATCTTTCTGAGCTTGCTAATTCTATTAAATGGTCTTCTCAAAAGCAAATTGTTTTTCAAACTGGAATTATTAAAGTATGTATAAATTCAAATAGTTTGGAGGATAGAGTTAAAGCATTAGAAGAAAGTATGTCTTCGAAGACTGGAACGACGATTGCGTCGTTTGCTACAGCTACACCTCCATTAGATAACGGAGGCAATGATATTAAGTCAAATGACGGAAAAGCGAGGGCGTCGTTTGCTACAGCGACATCTCCATTAAATAAGGAAGGCAAGGACATTAATTCGAATGTCAAAACGACAAGGGCGCCAATCCCTACAGCTACATCTCAAAAGCATAATAATGGGAAGAGTGTTGATTATTGGCCTAATGTTATAAATAATTTAAAACAACAAGGAAAAGTAATGTTATACACTAATTTAATAAATACTAATGCTGTAGAAATAAATGATTTAGTTCTTGGCATTGAATTTCCAAATGGATTAACTGCTTTTGGAAAATCTATAATTGAAAAACCTGAAAATATGCAAGAGTTAGTAAAACAAGTTTCAATAGAAGCAGGTAAAGAAATGCAAATAAAATTAATTGATTTGAAATCTACAAATAATGTGCAACATGAAAGTTCAAATAATGGTTTAGAAGATTTAGGTATTAATATTAATATTATAGATAATTAAGGATGCAATAAATTTTAAATTTAAAAAATATTATAAATAATAATATGATAAAAAGAAAGGATGAAAAAATATGTCAAAACGAGGAGGATTCCCAGGAGGTATGGGAGGATTTGGTGGTATGAATATCAACCAATTAATGAAAGAAGCAAAAAAAATGCAAGCAGATATGGAGAAATCTCAAGAACAATTATCTGCAAAAGAATTTGAGGCTACTGCTGGCGGTGGAGCAATAACAGCAAAAGTTTCTGGAGATAAAATGTTAAAATCTATATCTATAAAACCTGATGTTGTTGACCCTGATGATGTGGAAATGTTACAAGATTTAATATTAACTTGTGTAAATGAAGCATTAAGAAAAGTAGATGCAGCTCAAGCAGCTGAATTAGGAAAGTATAATATACCTGGATTAATGTAAAATTAAAGGAGTAAATTATGTCATATTATTCACCATCAATTGAAAAATTAATAGAAAGTTTTGAAAAATTACCAAGCATCGGCCATAAAACTGCAACAAGACTTGCATTTCACATGTTGGATTTGGGGGAACAAGAAACTAATGATTTTATTAATTCAATAATTAATGCTAAAAAAAGTTTGAAATATTGTTCTATATGCTATAACATATCTGATACAGATCCTTGCCCAATATGTTCAAGTCCTAAAAGAGATGCTAGTGTTATTTGTGTAGTTGAAGATGTTAAGGACATAATTGCAATGGAAAAAACTCATGAATTCAAAGGAGTTTATCATGTACTTCATGGGTCTATTTCTCCTATGAATGGTATTGGTCCAGATGATATTAAAATAAAAGAATTATTATCTAGAATACAAAATAATGAAATATCTGAAATTATTATTGCAACTAACCCTAGAGTTGAAGGTGAAGCAACTGCTATGTATTTATCTAAACTTATAAAACCTATGGGAATTAAAGTTACTAGAATCGCCCATGGTATACCTGTTGGTGGGGATTTGGAATATACAGATGAAATAACTTTAACAAAAGCATTGGAAGGAAGAAGAGAAATATAGTAATATATCTAAAAAATAGACGCATTTTATAAAATGCGTCTATTTTTATTAATATTTAATAATTATTTTATTTCATTTATTTTTATTACAAATACTGTCATATCATCTCTTGCTACCCCATAGCTATTGTCTATTGCTTCTGCAATTATTATATCCGCTATTTTTTGTACATTATCTGTTTCTATATTTTCTAACACATCTCTTAGCCATACTTCTTTGTTATTATATTCTAGATTTGATTCTATTATTCCGTCACTACACATTACAATTATATCTCCGTCGCTTACGTCTTTATCATATACAACCAAATCTACATTATCTAATATTCCTGCTGGAAGTGATAATGATTTTATTATTTCTACTTTTCTTCCGTGTTTTATATAACTTGGTGCTGCACCGTTTTTTATAAATTCTATATTTCCCTTTGCCAAATCAATTATACCTATATCAATAGTAGAAAACATATCTTCCTTGCAATTTAATGATATTGTTGAATTGATTAATCCTAGTGAAACGTCTTTATCAAATCCTGAAGTTAACAATCTTTCTAGCATTTTTATTGCTGTAGAACTGCTTTTTTTTGCATCTTTTCCGTGAGCCCATGCCATCGCTTATTGCTACCATATATTTTCCATCATGTAATTTAGCTTGACAACTACTGTCTCCTGATATGTCACTTCCGTTTTTAGTTGTTCTTGATAGCCCTACTTGTATCATAAATTTTGCTTCATCCGCTTCTTTTGGCTCTTCAGAAATATTATCTGCAAGTGAAGATATTGCTTGTGAAACTCCATTTAATTGGTGTGATAAAGTTTTCTTGTTGTCATGCATCTTTTTACTCCATATTAAATTTAGTTTGTTTATTTTGTATGTATCATTTATTACTTTTACTACATCTGAAATATCTTTATTTAGTTGCGGTGCTATTTCTCGATCATCTAAACCTACTATAAAGCTGTTAGCTTCTTCAAATATTTTTATTAGTTCTTCTTTGTTTATTTCTTCATCTAATTCTACTTTATCATATATTTTATCTAATATTCCCTCTTCTAAGTCTACTATATCATCATATAATATATTATTCGAGTAATCTTCCATGTTATTTATTAATTCTGCTTTAAAAATATTTTTTTGTTTTATTTCTTCTAAGTCTTCTTCAACTGTGGCTGCCGCTTCGTCATAGCTTTTTGCAATTTCTGATATTGTTTCTGACATACTATTTAATTTTTGTATAGTTTCAACTTTTCCTTCTATTTGATTACCATTCGTAACTGGTAATAATTTGTTCTTCCCTAGTAATTCTTCTATATCTATACTAACCTTCTTTGGAAGTAGTAATAAACCAAGAGAAGCAATTAATATTTCTTTTAGCAGTATTACCGGTACTACGTTTCCATTTAGAGTATATGCAATAACTGCATTTCCTGCTATGAATCCAATTATTACTCCTATTTTTCCTAATTTATTTAATATTCCAGCAAGCATTCCAGATAAAGCATAAGCTGCAAGTAACATAGGCTCAGTTGAATTTATAATTCCCAAAACCACTCCTATAGTAATTCCAGAAGTTGCTCCTACTAACATTCCATTTTTCCATCCTAATATTAGAACAAACATAATGCTAAAGATGTTTGTAATTGAAAGATTAAATATTTGTACCTGGCTAAATGCTGATACAGCAATAGATAAGAATAAACTAGCACCAATTACTTCTTCTATTGTAAATACTTTTTTCTCTCTAAAACTAGTTATTACAATTAAAGAATTTGAAAATATTTTATAGAATATGTATGTAATAATTCCTGTCATTACACTTACTAATAAATCATATATTAAAAATATGTCTAAAAACATTTTTGCTATTCCAACTAAAGTTGTTGCTATAAAAAGGCTAAGCCCTAGCTTTTTCTTTTCATTTCTATTTTCATCTATGTTTTTTGGCTTTATTATCAGAATTTCTGCTATAAAAATTACACACGTTAATAAATAAGTTAAAAATGAATTTACTCCAAACCCAATTAATACAGCTAGTCCATTAACTAAAAATAAGATTCCTGATGGGATTCCATTACTACAAGCTGCCGCAAAGATAGCTAGTCCAAAAGGCGCTATTTCACCTTGGAAACTAACCATAGAAGCAAAAAAAGATATTATGTATAAAACAATATTTTGTATACTTAATAATTTTTTTATTTTAAATTTACTTGTTTTTTCATTTTCTTGTTCAACATCCTGGATTTCATATTCATCGTAGTCTTGTACTATATTTTGAAACATCCTTACCACCTCTTACTTTTTCTTTTATAAGTATTCTAATACTATGAAATAAAAATATTTGTCAATTTTAGTACCCTATATAGAAAAAGTTTTTTACAACTTGTGATATATTTTTTATATATTTTATCTTATGTTTTATTTGTTTTCAAATTATGCTTATTATTTTATTATACTTTGTCGAAAAATACAATGTTTTTATTAAAAAAAGTGAGGAAAACGGAACGACGTTGGTCTGTTCCCTACATAAGAATGCAATGGAAAATTTTAAATGAAAGCATACAAAAAAAGAGCAAGTTTTAAAATTTGCTCTTTTTAATTTATTAATAATTAAAACATATATATATAACATTGTAAGTTTTGTCTTCCGAATTGTAATGCTTCACTATGGCTTCCAACAAATATATCTAGCTTGTTATTGCCTATTGCTCCACCTCTATCTTGTACTATAAACCAACCACCATTTGCTTTTCCACTCAATGCTGGTATATATATTACTGTTCCAATTGGATATGCACTTCCTGCAGCTACTGTATACCATGCGCTTGCCTTTTTTCCTGATGATGTTACTCCATTTGTTTTTCCACAACATTTGTAACATGCACAATATGCCGATGTATTTAATGTAGTTACTTTAGGTGTTATTCCTTCTACTAAACTTGCTAAACTTCCTGTAGGAGCTGTATATGTTGTTGATGTTCTACTAGTTGAACTTCTTGAAGTTACAGTTGCTTTTTCTTTAACACTAACAACCTTGTTTACAGGATTTTTTATTATTTTTGATGAAATTTCTTGTCTTTCTATTTCTACATCATTTTGATATTTTATTTTATATGTTACTTCTTTTAATCCATTCTTCCCTGCTTGAATAATTTCTTCTGTAGTATTAGCTTTTCCGCTTACAATATCTTTTGTTATAGTTTCATAAGGTATTTCTATTTGTTCTACTACTATTTTTTCTGTTATTGCAGAGTATGAATTTAATAGCTGTTCTAATGGTATGTCTTCACCTTTTGATGCTAAAGCAACAATTTCATTTGTTTCTGATTTTTTAGATATTGTTATTGTAGTATTGCCATTTATTTCTGTTTCTAAATTTGGTACTACAATTTCATCATCTAATATTTCTATATAATTTTCTTTTAAAATTTCTTGTACAGTATTTTTTGTTGTTAACACATTAATTTCATGATTATTAGGAAAAGCTATCTTTACGCTATTTATTGGTTTCATATTTCCTGCCATTACACCTGCTCCAAAAAAGAAAGCTAGTACTACTGCGATAAAAATTATTCTTTTTATCGAGCTTGGTAATTTACTTGTTTTTATCATAAGAATGTTGTTCTCTCCTTTCACTGACTTATTTATTATAACATTTATTGGAATTTATGTCAAATTTCACCACGTTTATATACTATATCTTATGATACTTGTACAAAAAATATTCCTAATTTTGTTTATTTTTTATTTGTTCCAAAGCAATTGCTAACTGATCTGGGCAAGAAGTTCCTTTATTTCCACATGGAATTCCTTTCATTCTCTTTATTGCTTCATCTATGTGCATGCCTTCTACTAGTCTTGATACACCAACTGTGTTTCCTGCACATCCTCCTACTATTTTTACACTTTTTATAATATCTCCATCCATTTCTATTTCCATTTCTCTTGAGCAAACACCTCTTGGTGAATAAGTATATTTCATTTTATATTCCTCCTTTTAAAAATTTTTGTCTTAAATTTTCATCAAATTTTTCTATTGAATATCTTAACATAGTTCTTGGCATTTGTTTATAGTTTTTTACTAAAAATTTATATTCTACATCAAAATCTTTTTTTCCAACTTCTCTTAACATCCACCCTACTGCCTTATGAATTAAATCTTCTTCGTCATTCAATAATATCTGTGCTATCTCTAACGTATCTTCATATCTTTTATTCTTTATAAAAGCCCATGTTGATACTATTGATATTCTTCTTTCCCATAGACTATTCGATTTTGCTAATTTATATAATATATTTACCTTATCTAAATTTTCTAACAAATAATTACCCAATACGTAATGTGCTGATAAATCTACTAAATCCCATCCATTTATATATTCAGTATTGTTGAGGTATAATGTTACAATGTCTTGCTTTTCTTTATCTGTTGCATTTTTTATCTTCAAAGTTAGTATAAGTAAAGCTGCTAGTCTATATTCATGATATTTTGAATGTAGTAGTTCTTGTACTTCTTGTAATTGCATACTTTTATAATAATTTTTTATTACTTTTCTTATGTTTGGTACTGTAATTCCTAAAAATTCATCATTTTGAGCATAGCCACCCTCATTCGTTTTATGAAAGTATTTGAATTTTTCTTCAATTTGCGCCGTTTGAGCATATTTTAATAAATCTTCTTGTAAATTTTTTAATTCCATAAATTTTCTCCTATATAATTGTTTTTTTATTCGAAAACAATTATAATTATAATATATTGAATTGAATTTTGGAAGTGGTTTCATGAAGTCATTTTGTAAATTAATTAGAAATATTATTATATTAATAATTACCTTAATTGTATTAGTTTGTGGCTTTTTCATATATAGAGGATATAGTATGTATTCATCTGCTTTAGCTAATATGGATTTGGATACAAAGTTAAAATCTCTTGAAGAAAATACCGAATACTATATTCATTATGAAGATATACCAAAAGATTTTATTAATGCCATTGTTGCTGTTGAAGATCATAGATTTTTTGAACATAAAGGTATTGATATTATTTCACTAGCAAGAGCTATTTTTGTAAATATTACTAATGGCTCTCTTTCTCAAGGTGGTAGTACTATTACAGAGCAATTATCGAAAAATATATATTTTACACAAGATCAAACTTTTACGCGAAAAATTGCAGATGTTTTTATGGCTTCTTATTTAGAAGAAAATCTTTCAAAAGAAAAGATTTTAGAATTATATATTAATACTTCATTTTTTGGAAATAATAGTACCGGCTTAGGGCAAGCCTCTCATACATATTTTAACAAAGATCCTAAAGACCTTACCTTGTATGAATGCATTCTTTTAGCTGGCGTCCCTAATGCCCCTAGTATTTATAACCCTATTGCTAACATGAAAAAATGTATACAAAGACAAAATCAAGTCATTAAAGCTATGCTTAAAAATAATTATATTGATGAGGATACTGCAAATAAAATTAAATCAGAACAGCCTATTGTTTAAGGTTGTTCTTTATTTTTTATTCCTGCATATATTTTTATGCAGGTGATTTTTTTGTCTAGAATTAAAAAATTTATATTTAATGGTATTATTATATCTTTTACTGCTGTGTTAATTAATACTATTAGTATGTCTTTTAATGTATATATTTCTAATAAAATAGGCACTGAAGCTGTGGGTACCTTTAGTTTGGTTATGTCTGTTTATATGCTTGCAATTACAATCGCAAGCTCTGGTGTAAATCTTGCTACTATGAAAATTATTTCCGAAAAATTAGCGAACTCACCTAATTGCAATTTGAAACATATTAGTAAGCAATGCCTAAAAATATCATTAGCTCTTGGTTGTTTAGCAAGTATTTTATTTATTGCATTGGCTAAAACTATATCTGTTCATTGGTTGCATAATAAAGTTAGTTATTTCACTATTTATTTTATTGCTATTGCTTTGCCTTTTATTTCTATGTCTTCTTGTATAAATGGTTATTTTTGTGCTGTTAGAAAAATGTATAAAAGTGCTTCTTCTCAAGCTATAGAAACAATTACAAAGATTATTGCTATTGTATTTCTTTTAAATATTTTTATTGATAAAGGCTTAGAATATATTTGCCTACCTTTAATAATAGGTGACTTTATTTCTGAGGTTATATCTTTTTTATATTTATATTTTTTATATACTCATGATGTAAATAAATTAAGTTTATCTCGCTTTAATATAAGTTGTATAAAGCGATTTTTTAATATATGTGCTCCAGTTGCAATTACATCATATATAAAATCTGGTTTATCTACTTTAAAACAGATGCTTATACCTGTTAAACTTGAAGAATCTGGCTTGTCCTGCTCTGACGCTTTATCAAAATATGGTATGGTTAGTGGTATGGCAATGCCATTATTTATGTTTCCATCAATTTTTATAAATGCATTTAGTAATTTATTAGTTCCTGAAATAACTTATTTTTATGAAAAAAAAGATTTTTCTAAAATAAACAAAACTATTTCTATTATTTTTAATATTGCGTTTGTTTTCGCTTTTTGTGTTTTTGGAGTTTTTATAAATTTTTCTCATGAAATTACATCTATTGTTTACGGAAACAACGAGGTCACGGTATTTGTAAAATTATTATGCCCTATTGTTTTGTTTGTTTATTTAGATAACATTGTGGATTGCATTTTAAAAGGACTAAACAAGCAAGTTGGGATTATGCTTTGTAATATCCTAGATTTATTTGTTAGCATATCATTTATTTGTGTTTTCTTACCTATAAAAGGTATTTTAGGATATGTATATGTTATTTTTATTAGTGAAATATTAAATTTTTCTATCAGTTTATTTCAACTTAAAAAAACTACCAATTTTAAATTCGATTGTTTAAATTGGTTTTTAAAACCTGCCTTTTGCGTATTAGCTTCTACATTTATTATAAAAAAACTAGCCTTTACATGGAATAATTCATTTTTCGGGCTAGTTATGATTATTTTATCTTTTATTATCATTTATTTATTATTGTACTGCTTAATTTCGGTAATTACAAAAATATTTGTACAACAACGGATCACATACTATGCGCCCCGTACGCCATTAGCAGTTACTTACATTTTCATTGTTAAACTTACTTTCTGTCTATCTTTATCTATTGATAATACTTTTACTTTAACTATATCTCCAACTGAAACTACTTCACTTGGATTTTTTATATATTTATCGCTTAATTGTGATATATGCACTAATCCGTCATGCTTTACACCAATATCTACAAAGGCTCCAAAATCTATTACATTTCTTACTGTTCCATTTAAAACCATTCCTTCTTTTAGGTCTTCAAATTTTAATACATCACTTCTTAATATTGGTTTCGGTAAATCTTCTCTTGGGTCTCTTCCTGGTTTTGAAAGTTCTGATACTATATCCTTTAAAGTTGGCTCACCAATGTCTAATTGTTTAGCTGTTTTTTCTATATTAACATTTTGTAATTCAACTTTTATTTTTGATATTTTTTCTTTGTTTGCAATATCTTTTTTGGTATATCCTAATATACTTAATAATTCTTCTGCTTTATCATAACTTTCTGGATGCACAGCTGTTGTTTCTAATGGATTTTTTCCACCAAATATTCTTATAAATCCTGCACATTGCTCATACGCTATTTTACCTAGTTTTGGAACTTTTAATAACTCTTTTCTTTCTTTTAATTCTCCATTTTCATCTCTGTACTTTACTATATTTTTTGCAATACTAGAATTTATGCCTGATACATAAGACAAAAGTGATGGTGTTGCCGTATTTACATCTACTCCTACTGAGTTAACTGCATCTTCTACAACTCCTGTTAAACTTTCACTTAATCTCTTTTGATTGACATCATGTTGATATTGTCCAACTCCTATAGATTTTGGATCTATTTTTACAAGTTCTGCTAACGGATCTTGTAGTCTTCTTGCTATTGATATTGCTCCTCTTATAGAAACATTTATATCTGGATATTCTTCTGTTGCAAGTTTTGATGCAGAATACACAGACGCTCCCGCTTCACTAACAATCGCATACACTACCTCATGGTCTGCTTCTTTTATAACGTCTGATACAAAACTTTCTGATTCTCTTGAAGCTGTTCCATTTCCTATTGCAATTATTCCTATGTTATACTTTTTTATTAAACCTAGTAATACCTTTTTTGCACCTTCTATATCATTTTGTGGTTCTGTTGGATATATTGTTGTATAATCTAGTAATTTTCCTGTACTATCTATTACTGCTATTTTACAGCCTGTTCTATATGCGGGATCAAAGCCTATTACATTCATTCCTTTAATTGGTGGTTGAAGCAATAATTGTTTCGCATTTTGGCCAAAAACTTTTATTGCTTTTTCTTCAGAACGCTCTGTTAATTCTGTCCTTATTTCTCTATCTATTGAGGGCTCTATTAATCTTTTATATGCATCTAATATTGTATCTTGCAACATTTTTACATATTGTGTATCTTTGCTTTTTATTACACTATTTTCTATCATTTGTAGTATTTTTTCTTCGGGTTTTTCTATTTTTACTTTTAAAAATTCTTCACTTTCTCCTCTATTGATTGCAAGAACTCTATGGCTTGGAATTCTTAATATTCCTTCATTAAAATCATAATACATTTCATAAGGTGATTTTTCATCTTTAGTAGCTTTTGTAGAAATTATTGCTTCCCTAAAACACATACTTTTTATTATTTTTCTGAATTTTGGTTCATCTGAAATAATTTCTGCAATTATGTCTAAAGCCCCTGCAATCGCATCTTCTACTGTATTTACTTGTTTTTCTTCGTTTATGTATTCTTTGGCAATTTCATGGATATCTTTCTTTTCTGTTTGCTCATATATTATTTGGCTTAATGGTTCTAATCCACGCTCTTTAGCAATTATTGCTCTAGTTCTTTTCTTTTGTTTATATGGTCTATATATGTCTTCTAATTCTGATAGTGTTGATGACTCTTCGATTGATTTTACTAATTCATCTGTTAATTTCCCTTGTTCATCTATTATTCTAATTATTTCTTGTCTTCTATTTTCTAAATTTCTTAAGTATGTTAATCTTTCATTAAAATTTCTTAAAATTTCATCACTTAAATTACCTGTTACTTCTTTTCTATAACGTGCAATGAATGGAATTGTATTTCCATCATCTATTAATTTTATCGTGTTTTCTACTTGTGTTTGTTTTATATTAAGCTCATCTGCTAATATCTCATTTATTGTTTTCATTTGTTTCCTCCTAGTGTTTATCAAAATATTTGCTCGTTTCTTCTAATCCATCAAAATCCACTTGTCTTAATATATCATATACTACTATAGCAACTGAATTAGATAAGTTAAGTGAACGTAAATTTTCTCTCATTGGAATTCTTATTGCCGTATCAAAATATTTTTTTAAAGTGTCTTCTGGTAAGCCTTTTGTTTCTTTCCCAAATAAAACAAATACTTCATCCAATTTAGAATAATCTATATCAGAGTATACTTTTTTTCCTTTTGTTGTTACAAAATACATATTATTATTTTCTGGCGGATATTTATTTAAAAATTCTTTAAAATTTTCGTGTTCCTCTATTTCTAGCTTGTCCCAATAATCTAAGCCTGCTCGTTTTAAATATTTATCTGTTATTTCAAATCCTAATGGTTTTACTAAATGCATTTTTGCACCTATTGCTGCACAAGTTCTTGCGATATTTCCTGTGTTTTGTGGTATTTCTGGTTCTACTAGTACAACATTTAGTTTCAAATTTATCATTTCCCTTCTTAAATCATAATTTCACAATCTATTTCTTGTTTTAAGTTGCTTGCAAACATTTTAGCATCATCACGTGAGCCAACTACACTTCCATAATGTGTTGGTATTGCAACTTTAGGCATTATTTTATTTGCTAAATCTGCCGCTTCTTTATAACTCATAGTATAAGTTCCACCTACTGGTAAAAAAGCAACATCACATTTAACTTTTTGTGCCTCTCTTGTATTGTCTGTGTCACCAGAAATATAGTACCAATGGCCTCCTATATTTATATTATATCCTACCCAATTATTCTTTTTAGGATGGAAATCTTTTTTTATGTTATATGCACTAATTGTATGGAAAGTTACTCCATCAACAGTATATTTCATATTTGGTTTTACAATAATAATTTCTTCTTCCTTAAAACCTATACTCATTAATTTTATTTTAGTTTCTTCTACTGTTATAATTTTTGTGTTTTCTGAAATTACTTTTTTTATATCTTCTACGGAAAAATGATCAAAATGTGAATGTGTGCAAAAGATCAAATTTGCGTCATTATATTCTTTATTTATTTTAAATGGATCTATATATATTATTTTATCCTTTGCAATCCTTATAGAACTATGCGTAAGTAATTTTACATTTTCTAGCATATCATTTCCCTCCCCTTTATCTTAACTATTATACATTATTTTTTCAAACAATTAAAGTATAAAATTAAAATATATTGTTAATTTGTGTAAATATGTAGAATTTTTTTGCTTTTTATGATATTATGTATAGTATATTTTATTTTTAAGGAGATTGTTATGAATTTAGATGATTTTAAAGTTTTAATTAGTAAAGAGGAAATTGAAAATAGACTTTGCGAATTAGCAAAAGAAATTGAAAAGGATTACGAAGGAAAAGAAATTACAGTTGTTTGTGTTATGAGAGGTGCTTGCTTCTTTACTGTTAATTTAACATTGAAAATAAAGAATTTAATTAAATACGAATTTATTGAATTGTCTAGCTACGATGATAAAACTGAAAGCAGTGGAAAAGTTAGAATAGTAAATGATTTAAGAAATTCTATAGAAGGCAAAGATGTTTTAATCGTTGAAGATATAATTGATACGGGAAGAACTATGGATTTTCTTGTAAAATATTTAAAGCATAAAAATGCTAAATCTGTTAAAATATGCACATTAGCTGATAAGCCATCCAGAAGAGTAATTGATATAAAAGCTGATTATGTTGGATTTACTGTGCCTAATAAATTTATTATAGGATATGGTTTTGACGTAGATAATAAATACAGAAACTTACCTTATATTGCTTATTTAGATGAATAGAATATAAAATTTATATCTCCATACGGATTGTTCGTATGGAGATATTTTTATATAATCATTTATCTAATTTTTTCTATATATTGTTCATGGTTTTAATATCTTTTTTAAAGTATTCTTTTATCTTATTAATTAAATTTTCCACGTCTCCTATATATTTACTATTAATTTCATAAGTACTTCTACTTATAATTAATCCTTCTACATTATGTGCATATGATTCTAATAAAGATACAACTTTATTTTCTGTCTCTTCATCTAATTTTATTTCTTTAACTTTTTTAATAACTTTATTCATCTTTTCGTCTTCTTTATTTCTGACATCGTCTGTTGCAATAGCATAGAATCCGTAATTAGGAAATTTCGCTTGTAATGTTTCCATTTCTTGACGCTTATCATTATCTAAAATAGAAAAAACCTTTTCGTATCCTAATTCACATAAAATTTTTAGTATTGTTTCCATTTTTGGAGCTCCACCTGCACCCCATCCAAAAAATGAAGCATTAGTATCAAACTTTTTTTGTTTAAATATTTCTTTATAGCAAATTACATCATCCTGTCCTTCTGTTAAAATCACATTATCATTAAGGAAAAATATTTCATTTGCATTTAAAGAAAGAATGTGTGGATTATTTGCATCTTTTAATATATTTTTTATATCCTTTTTTGTATCGTCTTTTAATTCATAAGTGTTTATAGTATCTTTATCTTTTTTAAATCTTATAACTTTCCCTCTATCTGAAAATAAATTCCAATCTACAAAATATGGTGAATGTGTACTAATTATTATTTGTTTATCTTTAGAATACTCTACTAATAATTTAAATAGCTTTCTTTGTAAATCTGGATGCAATGATATTTCAGGTTCATCAATTAGTATAACGTTATTTTCGGAAGAATCATATAGTGCATCTGCTATATTAAATATATTTATATATCCATCTCCTGCACCATTACTACTATGTTTTATTCCATTGAATGAAAATTCTAAATATAAGTTATTACTATTTGATGCTTCAATTGTCCATTCTGGTAATGGTGAAATAACTTTTTCTAAGCAATCATTAAACATTTTTTTATTATTATAAATATTTAATAATCTTCCACCAAAATTGTAATTGGTATTATTTTCACTTCTATACTCTTCATCCGTAATATTACCTCTGTAATTTTCTCTGCTTTGGCTCATATTATTACCAAAAGTAGATGAAAATCCTCTTTTGCTTGTAAGAATAAAAGTATTGAGTATGTCTCTCATATCTTTATTTATTTCACCATTAATTTTTCTTTGAATGAAAGCCCCTCTGTTATCTGTTGATTGCAATAAAAATATATTGCCTTCCGTATCTTCAGCTTCAATCATAATTTGCCCATTAGTTTTTTCGCTTCTTGATGTACTTGGAATTGTGTCTTTATTACTAGACAATAAATGAATCGCTTCTATTAATGTTGTTTTTCCGCTATTATTAGGGCCAACTAGAACTGTAAGTCCACTTCCTTCATTAACTTTATCTGGTATTGCAAATTCAATTTCAGTT
The DNA here is from genome assembly GCA_947629555.1 of uncultured Clostridia bacterium. GTDB lineage: Bacteria > Bacillota > Clostridia > TANB77 > CAG-508 > CAKPQL01. The sequence continues at coordinate 22,118 of CANRED010000016.1, forward strand.
TTTTTTGAATATCCTCTTAATCCCTCTATTGATATTTTTTTAATTGACATTTCTTTCTCCTTAATTTTATATTTATTACATTATTTGTATTTTACCATAATTAAATGTCGAAATTTGCTAAACTTTGTATGGTTGTTTTATTTTTTTCTTGCCTTAAAATTAGTCGCTTCTAAATTGAAATTATCTTCTATTCTTTCATTTATTTTATAAAATTTAGGGGAATCTGAATATATGTTACTTACTCTGTAAATATAATATTGTTCTTTATATTTATTTGAAGCATCTATCTCATTTTTTGATATATCAAATGGCTCATTTATATTTTTATTTGTTCCCTTTACTTCAATATATATTTCTACATATTTTCCATCTTTTTTCGCAAATGATGTTATATCATATCCTGCACCATCACCATTTTCTCTTGATTCCCAAAATACTTCCTTAGCCAAGTCTTCTCTATTTTCTTTTATTAGTCTTTCTTTTTCCAAATTGTATATTTTATTCTCACTATCCATTCCTATTTGCTCTTTTGATATATTTATCTTATTATAATCCGCTTTTGTTCTTCTCGTTTGTGATTGCCTATTTGTATTTATAACATTTTTAGCTACAATATCTTTAAAATTAACTTCTATTAAGTCATTATTTGTCTGAATTTCTTTATTATTAACTTCTTCTATTTGCTTTGGATTACTAAAAGCTAAAAAGTCTCTGCTATTTTGTTTTTGTATTGATAATGAATAAAATTTAGCCTCTCCATCTATATTAGCAATTTGCATTAAATTAAGCTCATCTATGTTTCTATATCTTAAAGTATCTAATAAATCCTTTCCTTTTTTTGTTATTCTATATTTCAAAAAATCTACTTCTTCTATATAACCATTTTGTTTTAATACTTCCATGCACAAATATGCTCTAAAATATACATCTTTAGCTGTAGTCGCATTCATGCATTCTACTCCTTGTCTTTTACCTTTTATTAATTTCCAAAACTCCTTTAATAAGTATTTCTCTCCATCCTTCATATACATTAAAATACTACGCGTATGCTCCTCAAAGCTAAATAAACCTGATTTTTTCATAACCTCATATGTATGCATTCCACCATGAATAATTGTTTTTGTCATTAATTCTTCTATGTCTTTATACCATATTTCATCTATCACTTTAAATCCAAATTTTTTACGCATTTTTAATACTTCTTGTTTATCAATATCAAACAATTTTGCAATTTCATAATAAAATATTCCTTCTACTATTTCCATTGTATATAGATTTTCTTTAGTAAGATTTGATATATTTAATTTCCCTGTTTTATTTTTTATTTCTAGAAATCGCTCATATACTTTCATTGTAGGAGTATTTTCTAAATCCATTTTATGCTTTATTTGTTTTAGATTACCAATATATTTTTTCAAATCCATACATATATTTAATTTATCACTATTTTCTTTATTAAATTCTTCTAGATATTTTAAAATTGTTTCATCTTGTGAAATATGCTTTATATATTCAATTGTTTGTTTCAAATTTCTATTTTCATTAGCTGGATAGTTTATTTTTAATGCATATATTCTCAATAAATCGCCTAATAATACTTCTGCATTATTTTTTGTATATCTATAATAAAATTTATAAATATCATTTTTTGATGCATATTCTGTAGTTTTTACTCTTTCATCTATATCCACTTCTTTTTCAGTATCATATATTTTTATTCCATAATTGTTTATATAATAATCCATTTCTATTGGATTATTTTTTCTCTTTTCAAATTGGCACATTGGCCAAACTAATATATTTGCATTAACTTTAAAAGCATAATTTCGTAATACCATCATATTTTCATCTATCTCTCTTATTCTTACATCTGTTAAAAAGCAATATGCAGGATTATCATCATTTTTTCCCCATGCGTAATCTTGCATAATATATATTCTTTCTATCTTTAATTTTGTTAATTTATAAATTTCATCTTTCAATTTTAAGCCTAATTTTATTTTTTCTTCTGTTGGCTTTTTTGTTTTATATATTCCCATATATTCTAATACTTCTTTATCAATTCTTTCATCCATATTATTGCTCCTTGTTTTATTATTAAATTTAATTATATTAATTTTATCTGTTTTTTTGTTTATTTATAAACATTATTATATGAAACGGTTTTTATGTACTTTATTATATTTTTATAAATATACCACAAAACTTTATATACATCAATTATTTATTTTATCATCCTTCGGGGTATGAGCGAGGCTTGAGGCATTTTTGTAACTTTTAAGAAAATTAGAGTTTTTGTTGGTATTTTAATACTTACAAGAGTTTTTACTTATAGAACATTTGTGCATTTTTAGGGCATTTTTTGTGAAGTTTTTTCCCAACTTTTTCCCAAGTGATATAGTACGTCTGTTCTTAGAAATTTAGCTCTTGTAAGAGATATTTTTATTTAAAAAATTTTAATTTTTATGGAAGTTATTTTATGAGTAATTTAAGAGAAGTTAATAATGATATTTTGAAAGATTGGTTAGATTTTAGAGAGGATGAAATTGGTGCTTTAACCTGTGCAGAAGATAAAAAGCATTGGATTTATTTTGATGAACTTTCTGAGGGAATTTTGAAAAATGTTCCTGAACAAAATAAGAAGTATGTTAAGAAACAATTGGAACAACTTGATGAGAATTTTATGGATTATATTTCTTATTGGAATGAGAAGTATTATAGGAATGGGTTTTGTGATGGAACTGAATTATTTTTTGGGTGTTTTGCAAAATAGTAATATTTAACAAGCAAAAAACTACTAGAAGATCATCTCTTCTAGTAGTTATAATAATTATACTTTTTTTCCTTTATCTTTAAATTTTCTCTTGTCGTTTGCCTCTTGAAGGAATATCTCTACATCATACTTACTTCTATCCCCCTTCATAAAGACATCTTTTACAATTTTCTCAGTATTTTTTGTATTTGTAGTTAAATATAAATTTATTTTTGCCCCTGTCTTTTGTATTAAATCTACACTATTACTTACTTCATTTATTAGCTTTGGGCTATATACCCTTGTGGATATTTTTGACTTTTCTCTTTCTATCCATATAGAATCTATATTTCTCTTATTTTCAGGTATTTGCTCTTTATAAATAGGATATGTATCTGCAATTATTAAATTACATTCTCTCAAATTATTAGAATATTTAAAATTAGTTTTATCAATCTGTACATTAGCATTATCATCTTCTTCTATATTATCTTCTATTATTTCAAATAAATCTCTTTTTAAAACTTTAAACTGAATATCATATGGCTTTCTTATTAAAGAAATTTTCTTATATCCCAAAAATTTTGCAATATAGTAAAAACAAATTGGAATATCTCCATATATATCCCCATTAAAAAATTCCTTTTTTGAATTAATTCTGAATATAAAAATATATAACACAATCACTAATATTGCCTTTATTATTAATTCGGTAATATCTTGATTTATTATAGTGCCGTTCCACGACTCAAATACTTTCTTTATTAATTCAATACATGCATCTGGAAAGAATAAAGGTATAATAATTATTATAAAATAAATGATTTCTTGTAAAAAAATTTTTTTACATTTCTTCCAAATGATATCCATATAAACACTCTCCTTCACTATTAAATATATTAAACTCTCTTTTAGTACATATAATATGTATATAATTTTTCTTCCAAGATTTCCATTGTTTCAAATCTATAATTGATGGACTAGCTTTTAATTGCATAGGATGTAAATGCCATGTACCTATAATTTTTTGTTTTTCAGGAAGCTGATATATAATCTTATCATTACTAGAAAAATCTATATTAACACTTTTCCCTTTTTTAAATGATAGTGTTTTTAATGTATATTGATTAAACTTCTTTCTTCCAAATATCATTCCACCAACTTCAAATTGGTAATTATTATAAATTTTTATTAAATCAATTACATCCTGTTTAATATTAATCTTAAAATTCAACTTTTTCTACCTTTCCAATAACTTCACTTTTATTTACAACATTTTTTGCTAGTTTATTTAATGCTTCCTCATCATATACTGCTAAGGATTTTCCACATCCGTTTCCTATCATCATTCTTCTACTGCTACCTTCATTATAAAAAAGAAATTTTTTTGCATCTTCAATTATATTGTTTTTATCAGTATTAATGAATTTACCAAATCCACCAAAAACATCGATACCTACAAATGTTATTTTTGCTCTTTCTAACGCATTGATTTTCAAATAAACTAATACTTCCAACCAGGAGTAAAAATCATCTACAGATACAACTATTCGAGTACAATTTTTTACATATTGTTTTGAACTTTGAGAATCAATATTTATATTATATCCTTCCACCTTTATTGTTTTTCTTAATATTTTGACAAACTCTTGTACACATTCAATTTTCGATTTATTTTTATAAGGAAAAGCAAATCTGAATGCATTATCTATTTTAAATGTATCCTTATCAATTAAAACAATTTCTTTAATATCTCTTGCTAAATATTGTTTTATTATATATGAATTTACTGAGCCAACACCAATAAAACATGTTTTTTCACTTATATCTCTAAAATCATTTCCTAATACTCTTAACCTTGATTTATTATAAAGATCATAATTTAATACAAAACCATCTTTATTTTTTCTTATATATATTTTATATTCAGGATATTGATTTGGATAAATTTCATAAATCTTATTTAATTTAAGTGTATCTATAGTTTCCCATAACTCAATTGGTGTAGAAATTTTTATTATTTTATAAACATGATCTATATTTTTGAATTTTTTAATTTTTTTCTTGTAAATTTTCTTTAAATAGTACTCTATTTCATTTATAAATTCTATAACTTTTATTTCTGATGGCATGTTAAATAGCCAAGGTATATATACTTCTAAAGTATTTCTAACTAAAATTTCTTCATCATTTTCATTTAGTTGAATATTTCTATTTCCATATAAACAAAGATTACCATCTGACATTACATGAGGAAGTTTTGCAAATAAATTTTTATCTAAAAAAAATTGTTTATTATCAGTATCATAACAAATTTTGTTTTCATCATATTTAAATATATATTTCTTATCTTCTTTTTTGTATCTTTTATCAAATTGTTTTATTAATGCTTCTATATTATTCATGTTATTTACCTAAAGTTCCCATTGGAGACATATTTACCTTTGTATTATTTTTTCTTGTAATTTTCTCAAATATTTCATTTCCGATTAATTCTGAATATTGTTTGTTTTTAAAGTTTATTTGTACCTTTCTTAATACTGACATAACCTCATTGATATTTCTAACCTTGTAAAATGTATTTCCCACGCATAATCTTTCTAAAGATGGGCCATTTGTTCCATTTTCTTCTACATACTTTATAAAGTCATCTATTATCAATAATATATTTTGATATAATGTCATTTCATTATCATCGTATTCTTTTATATTTTTATCTACAACCATTAAATTAGTAGAAATACTTGGAATTTTGTTGTTTTCATCAATTTCAATACTTTGTGATGCTATTTTTATAAAATGTTTCATTAATCTTACTATGCTTCTTTTGTTATTAACATCAGCATATTTTTCGTTAAAGAATGCAATTAATTCTTTTGGTTTAGCTCTTGTAACACTTTCATATCCACCAATTGAATTATGAAAATAAATTTCATCATTTAATTTGCTATATATAGCTACATCTATTTTAAATCCATCATTAAAATCTATTGTAATACAAGGTTTCCTTAATTCAACCTTGTATTGTGGAAATGAACTTGTCAATCTATTATATATTCTCTCTCGTGCATCCCTTCTAGCATTGATATTATTTAATATAAAACCTATATCAGCATCAACATCATAACTATGATGTTTAATAGCTGTATGTGTCCCATAACTTCCTTGCAAAAATGTATCTCCTATTTCTTCACTATCTGTCTTTAACTCTCCTATATATATCTTTTCATTTTCATATATGACACCATGTTCTTGTAAGCTTTCTCTAACCATATTAACATAATTGTTTAATTTTCTACTATTTTCATCTCCATTCCTAAATCCCACACTTATCTCTTCTAATATTTCTGTTAATTTCATTTTTTTCCTCCTTCTTTTTTTAATACTTCCTCTATTGCATTATCAAATTGTTTTTGTACACTTTCCCTATTAAATATACTTCCAAAAATTTGATTAGTTGCTGTATTTATAGATTCATTATTAGCTATTTCAGTCGTTTTCTTAATTTCATTTTCGTTCTGTAATTTTAATATCTCTAATTTATACTTTTGTTCAACTTCTTTTAGTTCAAGTTCTAATTTGTGTTTTTCTTTCATCGCTTCAATATCAATCTTATGTTGATTCATTAATTTTTCCATATCGGCTGAATTTTTTATTTTTAATACCTCAATATCCTTTTTATTTCCATTTCTTGCAACTAAATATGTTACAATGCCACTTATAGTTGCTGTTATAACTGAAAAAATATATGTTTCCACTTTTATTACCTCTTTTTTTATTATATACTTTTATATTTAAAAAATTTGTCAAAATTTGTAACTTATTATCAAAAAAGCAAAATAATTCAGTAATATATAATTACTATTATTTTGCTTTTCTTTTGTTAATTATTTTTTTATTGATTATCTTCTTCCACTTCACTTAATTCAATGAAATCTTCTTCTGGACTATTTTTGTAAGAACGACTTAAATGATAATGTCCGCCATCTACACTACAAGTCTCGCATTTACATGTTACAAACTCATGAACGTGTTTAGATTCAATAACTTCTCCACAATGTTTACACTGAATTTTATTTGATATTATCTTTTCCATAATTTCATTTCTCCATTAAATTATTTCTTTATAATTAATATACTTCTGGCATCTTTTGTATTTTTACATAATCCCTAATTTGTTTATAATCCTTTATAGATTTTGCATTTTGAGAAAATTCAACAAAATCATCACAAGACCATGGATATATATCTACACCAGATACTCCTTTTTCAACAGCCACTTGATTTCCAACTTCTTTATGTATAAATGGAGCTAGAAATAAAGCAAACCATTCTTTATAATTGTTTTTATCATTGATATCACTATTTGCAGAACATATTAAATGATTTCTAATAGATGTAATTTCATGCTCGCATTGAAATGACTTTGAAGTTGCTATTGTTGGTTCTAGTAATGCATGAATATTGTCTTCATATACATCAATATCGGCTCCTATATTTTTAGAATTTCCACCAGGTGCTGTTTTAAATGGAATACCTTGATCATCTGCTTTGTAATTTGCTATAACCTTTAAATTTGGTAAAGCCTTTTTTATTATAACTGCAACCAAGAATTCTAATCTTACAGTTGATTTTATATATTTTAAGACTTCATTTTGGGTGCCATTTTTTCCATTTTTAAAAACATTTTTTATTTCTTCTTTATAGAAATTCCAATCTTTTTCTTTTGCCCAATCTTCAATTGCCTTTTCTTTAATACTTTTTTCTTCTTCACTTTCTTCTACTTCTTGCTTGAAATTTAAGTCCTCGTCTATAGCTCCCATATAATCAAAATAATCATCTTCATTTGAGAAGTTTATATTCATTGAATAATTATTTAGTATGTGGTCTATTTTATTTTTTTCATTACTATTAATATCAATGAAGGTTCCAGCACCTCTTAAGGAAATCAACATTGTTAATCTTAATTTTCTAATTACTTCATCTGGTGTTTCTACTATTAACTTATCAAATTTATAATCATTCTTTTTTCTTTCAATAAAAGATTTCGTTGCTGGAATTAAAATATCGTTAGGTGTTAAATCGTCCATTAAATTCATCGCATGTTCATATACTACTTCATTAGAAGCCTCAAATTTAAATTCTTGACGAAATTGATAAATGAGCTCAGCTAATGTTTTATAATCATTATTTCCCCATGAAATAATGAATGTAATTTCTTGTCTTGTTATCCCCTTATAGTTATATTTTTCATCTAAATATTTAATAACATTAAGTACTAGAGGGAAGAAGTTGACACTAATTGTATTTTTTCTATAAGGATTGTTTATTTGATACTTACAAAAAGCATTTAAGAAAGCAGTTTGCTCGTATGTTTCATCAAATTCATCTTCAATTGGATAACCATTATCATATGTTTTTATCATAAGTTTTCCATTATCAGAAATTTTAATTTTTTCTCCCTTTATTACTCTTACTAATCCTAATTCATTTAGGAAATTAAACTGCGTATGCATTCTTGACTCCCAACCACCATTCCAGTCCTTATCTTTATGAGCAGTGATTGTATTTTTTAACAAATATATTATTTTTTCAATATCCATTTCTCCAGGCTTTGAATCTACCCATTCATTATAATATAGTAATACTCTATTAGGTGCCATTTTTGATTGATCTTCTGCTACAAAATCAAATTTATCATGATACTCTTTTACATATGTTCCCATTGTTTCTTTAGTAGGCTTAAAAATTTTATATCTAATTATCTCTCCTTCTAATTTTAAAGCAACTTCATCATTCATAATTTGATTTTCAAATTTTGATAATATTGAAATAAATTGTGGTATACGTTCAGGATTTCTTATAGTAGTATCAAATGATATAGGCTTCCTTCTACTTGACATATTAACTTTTCCCCCTATTAGTTATTATTTTTTATAGTTCGTAACAAATATCTCTTTAGAATTACTTTTTATAGTATTATCATTAAAACTTATATAATTACTATCGATATCATATACATTATACTTTTTAGACCAATTATTAAATGTCTCGTTTTTCTTTCCTTTGTGATATATTAAGTTTGTTATTCCAAATTTGACTCCTCTTACATTTAATTCATCTAAGAAATTACATAACTCAACTTCTTTTTTATCGTTCCATAACTTATTGTACTCACTCATAGATATTAAATATGGTGGATCTAAAAACACATAATCTTTTTCTTGAAACTTTATGTTGTTAAGGAATTTCTGATAATCTGTGTTTTCAAAAACTATTTCATTATCTTTTCTAAAATCTAAATAATTTATTAATGCTGTATAAACATTTTTATTAAAATCTACATTTCCAACTGGTAAGTTAAAATCTCCTTTTGAATTAAATCTAATCATATGATTAAATCCATATATCAATAATAAATACAACAATAGGACATTATCTTTATTTTCATTATAATCTTGTCTCATTCTTAAATAAGCAGATTTATTATATTTGGAATAATATGTCTTTATATATTTCTTTTTTAACTCTTCTGGTACATTTATTCCTCTATATGAGCAACTTAAATCATAGTAGTCAATTATACTAAATAGTTTTTCTAATAATTCTTCGGACTTATTTGCATATTTTCCTAATTCTTTATGTAGTAAAATTACATTATTATCAACATCATTTAATATATATTTTTTCCCTGAAGAATTAAGAAATGAACTTCCTCCGTCCTACAAATGGTTCTATGTAATTGTTTATATCATCAGGAAATAAACTTTCTAGTTGTGGCATTAATTTATATTTATCTCCAACATAAAAGAAAGGAGATCGTATTGTATCTTTTTTATTCATTATTTTTCCACCTTTGTAATAAATACATATTCTTTATGATTTTTTAATTCTGTTTTTCCTGCATTAAAAAATTTATATGGCTTGTCAAAAACTTTTGTATCACCCTTTTCATCCAATATGTCTTTTATTTCTTTTAATGTTATTTTATTTTTAGAAGATGAACTTTTTGAATTGTATGTATTATTATATGTAACTACTATATATTTAACATTTAGCTTCTCTATTAAGTCTTTAAAAATTTTAGGTGCAGATGATTTACAATATTCAGACATATTTTCTTCTTTTGGTTTTAATGCAGTTCCATATAGTTCCGGTTTTTCCCATTTAGTTATATTTTCTAGCACATGATAAAATCTACTATATTGTCTTGAATTATATGGAGGATCTATAAATGCAATATCTGCCTTTATTTTTTTAGCTAATATATTTGAATCTTCTCTATAAATTTCAACTTTTTGATTTTTATTAAGTTTTTTTGGTAAAATTAGTTCATATTTAAATTTACTATCAATATTATCTATTTTTCTATATGCATCATAATGTCCACAAGTATTAGCGATTTTATCTATTGAAAATAGTAATGATGAAAGTAATATATAATATTCTTTACTATTTATTATATTTTTTTTGATATCACTTTCCAATTCTTCTCTTATTTTTCCTATTAATTTAGCGTCATCTTTATTAAAGTATTTATCTCCAAAGTTAACTGAAACATAATTTTCTTCTAGGTGAGTTCTATTAATATTGTTAAATGTTTCAACAATCTTTATAATTTTATCAATATCATAATTTTTTTGTAATAAAAATCCTTTATATATAACTTCATTTGAATATAAAAAATCATTAATTATATATTTTTGATAATCATTTATCATATATTCCGTTACTACTCCCGTTCCTGCAAATACATCAAAAAAAGTTTTTCCGTTACAGTTATCTATTATTAAACTTCTAATCCATTCCATTAACTTATATTTGCTACCAGTATAACGTCTATTATACATATTAAACATTATTATTTTCCTCGTATAATATATTTACAATCAATTTTATAATTTTAATTTACATTAAATAAATGATTGCATAAGAAA
>CANRED010000017.1 GCA_947629555.1 uncultured Clostridia bacterium
TCGCAACTTAATTATATATGATTTGAATCACTTATTCAATTTTTATAACTTTGTTTCACATCAATTGTAATACAACATTTTTTATTGCATAGGAAAAATCTCAAGATTATCCTATGCAATTTTTTATTCTTCTATATCTTTTTTAGTTAAATTTATTCTTCCTTGTGAATCTATTTCATATACTTTTACTGTTACTTCATCTCCTACATGTAGTACATCTTCTACATTTTGTATTCTTTCTTTTGATATTTTTGAAATGTGTAACAATCCTTCTTTTCCACCGCCAACATCTACAAATGCACCAAATGGCATAATTTTTGTTACTTTACCTGTATATATTCCATCTACTTCTATTTCTCTTGTTATTTCTTCTATTATTTTTAAAGCTTTGTTTGCACTTTCTGAATCTGATGAATAAATACATACTTTTCCGTCTTCTTCAATATCTATTTTTACACCTGTTTCTGCAATTATTTTGTTTATAACTTTTCCTCCTGTTCCTATAACATCTCTAATTTTATCTGGGTTAATATCTATTGTTACAATTTTTGGTGCATATTTTGATATTTCTTTTCTTGGTTCTGCTATTTGTTTTAGCATTATTTCATCTAATATATATTGTCTTGCTTTCTTTGTTCTTGCAAAAGCTTCTTCAATAATATTATATGATAATCCATCAACTTTTATATCTACTTGTATTGCTGTAATTCCATTTTTTGTTCCACCAACTTTAAAGTCCATATCTCCAAAAAAGTCTTCTAAACCTTGAATATCTGTTAGCATAACATATTTTGTATCATCTTCTGGATCTGTTACTAATCCTGTTGAAATTCCTGCTACTGGATTTTTTATTGGAACACCGGCATCCATTAATGCTAATGTACTACCACATATACTTGCTTGTGATGTTGAACCATTTGAACTTAATACTTCAGATACAACTCTTATTGTATATGGAAATTCTTCTTGAGATGGTATTACGGGAACTAATGCTCTTTCTGCTAATGCACCATGTCCTATTTCTCTTCTTCCTGGGCCTCTTGATGGTTTTGCTTCTCCAACACTATATCCTGGGAAATTATAGTGATGTATATATTTTTTTGATTCTTCTTCGTCTAGTCCATCTAATATTTGTTCTTCACTAGCCATTCCTAATGTTGCAACTGATAAAACTTGAGTTTGTCCTCTTGTAAATAATGCACTACCATGTGCTCTTGGTATTAATCCTACCTCACAAGATAATGGTCTAATTTCATCTATTGCTCTTCCATCTGGTCTTTTATGCTCATTGTATATCATTTCTCTTACACATTTTTTCTCTAATTTATATACACTATCTGCAATATCTTGTTTTCTTGTTTCTGCCTCTTCTTCACCATATTTTTCTGTAATATATGCTGTTATATCTTCTGTTATTTTTTCCATATTTTTGTCTCTTACTTCTTTATCAACAGCTTGTACATCTTGATACATTCTTTCTTTATATTTTTCTTCTATTTCATGATAAAATTCTTCATCTACTGCAAATGATTTATATTCAAATTTTGGCTTTCCAATTTCTGCTTTTATATTTGATATAAATTCACATATCTTTTTAATTTCTACATGAGCTGTTTTTATTGCTTCTAGCATAGTTTCATCTGGTATTTCGTCTGCTCCTGCTTCTATCATCGCAATTTTTTCCATTGTTCCTGCAACTGTTAATGTTAATCTGCTTTTTTCTCTTTGTTCTAATGTTGGATTTATAACAATTTTGTCATCTACATATCCTACACTTACAGAACCTGTTGGTCCACCAAAAGGTATATCAGATATTGAAAGTGCTGCTGATGAACCTATCATAGCACATATTTCTGGTGAATTATCTGGTTCTACTGATAATACTAATGCTTCAACACATACATCATTTCTAAAATCTTTTGGAAATAATGGTCTTATTGGTCTATCTATAACTCTTGATACTAATATTGCTTTGTCTGTAGGCTTTCCTTCTCTCTTTGTAAAACTTCCTGGTATTTTTCCAACAGCATATAATCTTTCTTGATAATCTACTGATAATGGGAAAAAGTCTATTCCCTCTTTTGGCTCTTTTGATGCAGTAACATTTACTAATACTTCAGTATCTCCATACTTTACAAGTACACTACCATTAGCTAGTCCTGCCATTTTTCCTGTTTCGATTGTTAATGTTCTTCCTGCTAATTCCATTGAATAAGTTTTAAACATATAAAATTCCTCCTAAAAATATATTTTATTTTGGAATAATCTTTCTTAGATAAAATCACTTACGAAGGAATTCATTTTGAATAAATTACTTCGTAAGTAATCACATCTAAGCATATTATTCCAAATTATTAACTATTTATTTGTTATTATTTGATAAAAGGGCAAGCACAATGCCTGCCCTCATATTTTATTTTCTTAAGTTTAATTTTTCAACTACTTCTCTATATTTGTTTAAGTCTTTTTTTGCTAGGTAATTTAATAAATTTCTTCTTTTACCAACCATTTGTAATAATCCTCTTCTTGAGTGATTATCCTTTGTGTGAACTTTTAAATGTTCTGTTAATTCATTAATTCTTTCTGTTAATAAAGCAATTTGAACTTCTGAAGAACCTGTGTCATTTTCTTCTCTTTTGAATTGATTAATAATTTCTTGTTTTCTTTCCTTTGTCATTTTTTTATTCCTCCTATTTTTTAATATGCCTCAAACTGAACATAAGTCGGATAATTCTTTATGCTAAGTATGAGGTAATTTTTTACTTAACTATTGTACTACATATTTTTTTGTTTTGCAAGCATTTATATAAAATTTATATGTTTATGTATAGTTTTACCTATATGTTATTGCTCTGAAATAATATATTTATTTGGAATTTTTTGGATATTGACATTGTTAAATTTTTGCATTAAACTTCTTATATAAAATATGTTGTAAAAACTCATACGGGGGATAAAAATGTTGAATTTTGCTATTTGTGACGATAACTTAAACATTTTAAATAAAATTGCTAAAATGTTAGAATCTATTTTTATAAAAAACGGTTTAGACGGTAAAGTTGTTTTTACCTCTGGCGATTCAAATAAAATTTTAACATATTCTAAAAATAATAATATAGATGTTTATATATTAGATATAGATTTAAAATCTAGCATGAGTGGGTTAGATTTAGCATCTACTATAAGAACTTATAATAAAAATGCTTATATTATTTTTACCACTGCTCATTTAGAATATATTATGCTAGCGTATAAGGTTAAAACTTTTGATTACCTGGCAAAACCTATTACTATGGAAAAGTTAGAAGAAACTATATTACGTTTGTTTGATGATGTAAAATTTAATTCTAATAAATATATTAATATAGGTAACTCTTCTAATATAGTAAATGAAAATGATGTGTATTGTATAAAAAAGCAAGGTATGAAATTAATATATTGTACTAAAGAAAAATCTTATGAAACATATAGTTCTTTTAACAAAATTGAAACTTGTCTACCAGAAAACTTTGTTAGATGTCATAAGTCGTATATGGTAAATATTAATAAAATTTCTAATATAAATTCTACTAATAATACTATTCAATTTGATAATTCTACTACATGTTCTATAGGTCCAAAATATAAATTAAATTTAATGGAGGTCTTAAATAATGGAAATATTACAAACAATTTGGAATGCATTAACAACCGAAAACGAATTAATAATTAAATTACAAGGAATACCTTTAACTTTTATCGAAGCTTATGTAACTATGCTTTTATTTACTACTATATTAAATATTTCATCTACTAAAAAGCAAAAATTTATTTTTACTTTTTCATTTTCTATGATTGCTATAATATTATCTTTGTTCGTGCAAGAACCATATAATGTATTTTTTAACCTACTTTCTTTGCTTATACTTCCTATAATAATTTTTAAGTTACATATATTAAAAGCTATAATTGCAGTAATAATACCTTATATTTTTATGTTTATCGCATCTTTTATTTTGCAAAGTTTGGCTACATTCATTGGCATTGATATAAATATGCTTATGTTAATACCGATTTATAAAATAGTATTTACACTTTGTATATATCTTATATTATACCTACTATATATCTTTATTAAAAAAATTAATTTTAAAATGCCTTCCGTAGATAATTTAAAAAATAAAAACAAATTAATTATTATTCTAAATTTTATTATTGGAATAATAACTATATCACTACAATTATATTCTTATAACTTATACTATGATAAAATCTTACATACATATTTTTTAATTAGTACTATTATTTTAATATTTTACTTTTCGATAAGTATTTACAGTTTATCTAGGACTACTAAATTAGAATCTACAACAAGAGATTTAGAAGGAGAAAAATTAGTAAATAAAAGTTTAACAATTCTTCATGATAATATTAGAGCATTCAAACATGACTTTAATAATATTGTACAAGCAATTGGTGGATACATTTCTACAAACGATATGGAAGGACTTAAAAAATATTATTCCCAACTTTTAGATGATTGCCAAAGAGTTAATAATTTAACAACTCTAAGTCCACAAGTTATAAATAACCCTGCCATATATAGTTTACTTGCATCTAAATATCATAAAGCAGATGAACTTGGTATAAAGATAAACTTAGAGATATTTATAGACTTAAATACTTTAAATGTAAAAATTTATGAACTTACAAGAATTATGGGAATACTTTTAGATAATGCAATAGAAGCAACTTTAGAATGTGATGAAAAAATAATTAATGTAACAATGAGAAAAGACGATTCACATCATAGGCAATTATTAATTATAGAAAATACATATTTAAATAAAGATATTAATTTAGATAAAATTTTTGAAAAATCTTATTCTACAAAGCCTAATAATACTGGACTTGGATTATGGGAAGTAAGGCAAATTCTAAAGAAAAATAATAACTTAAATTTATTTACAACAAAGGATGATAAATTCTTTAAACAACAATTAGAAATATATATTTAGTTTAAAACGAGGGATATAATAAAATATATCCCTCGTTTATGTATTAACTTAAATTAGTCTTTTTTTATTAAGCTTGCTGGCATTTTTGGTTGATGTAAAAAATGAAGTATATAACAAGCACTGTTTGTTGATCTAGCATATTTTTCTGCTATTTTAGCTAAGAATTTTAACATTTTAATTCCCCCTCTTTTGTTTATATATAATAAAGTGTTTACCGGTATAACACTTTATATTAATCTAAGCCTTTTGTAATTCATTTTTATAATATTCTTCATATCCATATTTATTTTTTGTAATTATATACATAAATCTAGTTATTGCTAAAGTTTCTATTAAAACTCCAAATATTAACATATTTGATATAACTTGATTCTTTATAAATAAACTTACTATTAAGGTAATTGTCATTGTTATATATGACATTGTTTTTTTGAATTTTCTATCTTTTTTACTTATTATTGGAACATTTTCTGTATCTGCTGGTGCATACAATTTTATCATCCACATACTAAATACCCATATAGCAAATATTAATGTTACTTTTACTAAAACTGACTCTATAACTATTACTTGGCTAAGCATTGCATTACCACAATAAAATAGTGTTGTTCCAACTATACAACCAATATGTGTTTTTAAGTGAAATCCACCTGCAAATGTTCTATATGGCATTATTATAAAAAATGATATTATTGATAACTTTAATACTCCTAATAAGTATGCTATTAGTAACATTATAAAAATTTTAGGCACTTCACCTATTACTAACTGTAATCCGTAATTTATTACTTCAGCTCTTTCATCTGTTATTTCTGGCATACTTTTTCTTATTTTATTTGTTAAATAATTACAGATTTTTTCTATCATAAAAAAATCACCTCTGTATTACTAAATTCATTCTATATGTTTGATTAGTGATTTTTATTTTTTAAATATGTATATTAAAAAAACATATATGAAAAATAGCATGTACTATTTTCATATATGTTTTTTTGTATTTCATAAAATTTACATAACTTTAATTTTTATTCATATAACTCTTGATCAGTATAATCTTCTGTATCTTGATTTATATCTTCTTCATTATATTCTTCTGTATTTTGATTTATATCCTCTTCATTATAATCTTCTGAATCTTGTAATTCTTGCTCTTGTGGTATTGTTTCTTCTGCTCCTACATCGTCATCGTTATAATTATTTTCTTGTTGAGTTGGTTCATTATTTATATAATCATTTATTTCTATTGATTCATCTCCAATTTGAATATAATACCTATATTTTCCTTCAATAATTTCTGCATATACCTTATCATAAATACATGGAACTAACAGTTTACCCTCTGAATTGATTACTCCATACTTTTCATCTTTACAAACGATTATACCCTCTACGTTTTCTGCAAGTAATATATTATTTTTACTATTTTTAGGATCTACATATCCTAAACTATCCCAAGTAAAGTTTGAAATTAATTCTCCTTCTATATTAAATATTCCCCATTTATCATCTTTTTTTACTGGTATACATTTATTATATAGTAGCATTGGATTTTCTATATTATTTGAACTAAATAATGATTTATTTATTCCAATTTCATCATATTCAACAAACATATTTCCTAATGCTTCCCCATTTTCATCTAGTATGCCTTTTTTATCATTTTTTTCCACATAAAATAAATTATTCATAGAATCAAATAAATTTATTTGATCATATTCTAATTTTATTATTTGTGTACCATCTTTGTACATAAGTCCATATTTATTATCGCCTTTTACTAAAAAGCATTGTAAATTTTCAATAAAACTTATTTCATCATATTTTATATCTAAATAAGTTTTTTGTCCGTCTAATGAAATAACTCCATATTTTTCTATTTCTCTTATTGTACTTTTTACAACTAACATTCCATAACGAATAGTTTTCTTATTTACAAATGTATCGTCTAATCCATCTACATTTAGATATGCATTATTCATAGCTTTTTCGTTATAAAAATTATATAATGAAGATAATGTATTTATTGTCATTTGATTTGTACTTTGGTTATAAGAAATACTTACATTACATCCTAATTCTAAATCTGCTGCCATAACATATAGTTTATTATTTATTTGTCTAACTGGTTTTGATATAGTAAATTCTGAATATTGAACATCTGTAGAATTTAAAGTTTTATTAATTTTATCACTGTCTAATTGATAAACTACTACTTCATCATCACTTTCTAAATAGCAACTTGTTTTATCTTGTGTAAATTGTTTATATCCTCCATCATAATATCTATATCCAATTAAATTTGCTATATCTTTTAAAGATATATATATATTATTATCTTCAAAAACAAACATATCTTCTGTATAATTTTGAGATTGTCCGTCTATCGTTAAAATCATTTTTTGAGGTATCATATTGCTATATAAAACAAGTAATACAAGCAATAATAACAGTAATACTACTGATATTATTAATCCTATTAAAACATATTTTTTCGCATTTGATTTCTTTTGAGCATTAGCATTTAAACTACTTATTTGCATTTTATTCCTCCTATTCTTTGGTATATCCATATTTTTTATAAAATTCATTTTTAAAATTTAATAAATTATCATTCTCTATTTCTATTCTAACCTTTTCCATTAAATTAGTCAAGAAACGTAAATTGTGAATAGATAAAAGTCTTGCTCCCAAAATTTCGTTTACCTTTATCAAATGTCTAATATAGGCTCTTGTATAATTTTTACATGTATAGCAATCACATTCATCATCAAGAGGGCCCCAATCTCTTTCATAAGTTGCATTTCTTACAACTATTTTCCCTTTTGAAGTTAGGGCTGTTCCATTTCTTGCAATTCTTGTTGGTAGAACACAATCGCACATATCAATTCCTGCTAAAACCGCTTCTATTAAATAATCTGGTGTCCCTACTCCCATTAGGTATCTAGGTTTATTTTTTGGCATTAAAGGAGTCGTAAAATTTAATATATCTAAAAAAGTTTCTTTAGGCTCTCCTACACTAATTCCACCAATAGCATATCCGGGTAAATCTAAATCTATTAAGTCTTTTGCACTCTGCTCTCTTAAATCCTTATAAAAACCACCTTGTATAATTCCAAATAACGCTTGTGTATCTGTTGTAGTATGTGCCTCTTTACACCTTATAGCCCACCTTGTTGTTCTTTCCATAGATTGTTTAGTATATTCATAAGTTGATGGATATGGACAACATTCATCAAAAGCCATAATTATATCTGCACCTAAATCTTCTTCTATTTCCATTACTGATTCAGGTGAAAAGAAATGTTTGCTACCATCTAAATGAGATTTAAACTCTACTCCTTCTTCGTGTATAGTTCTTAAATCTCCTAAGCTAAAAACTTGAAATCCACCACTATCTGTTAAAATTGGTTTATTCCATTTCATAAAATTATGAAGACCGCCAGCTTCTCTTACTAGTTTACTCCCTGGTCTTAAATATAAATGATAAGTATTAGCTAATATTATTTGAGCTTTTACCTCTTCTTCTAGTTCTTCTGGAGTTAATGATTTTACTGTTGCTTGTGTTCCAACTGGCATAAATATTGGTGTTTGTATATCTCCATGTGGAGTATGTATTACTCCTCTTCTAGCTCCTGTTTGTTTGCATTCATGTAATAACTCGTATGTTACTGCTTGTCCCATTTTTATCCCCTTTATTAATAAATTATCATTGCATCTCCAAAGCTAAAAAATTTGTATCTCTCTTTAACAGCTTCTTCATATGCTTTCATTATATATTCTCTTCCTGCTAATGCAGATACCAACATTATTAATGTTGATTCTGGTAAGTGAAAATTTGTAATTAATGCATCAATACATTTAAATTTGTATCCTGGATAAATAAATATACTTGTATCTCCTTCTTGAACTTTAACATATCCATTTTCATCTGCGATACTTTCTAATACTCTACATGATGTAGTTCCAACAGCTATTACCCTTTTACCATTTTTCTTCGCATTGTTAATTTTTTCTACATCCTCTTGTTTTATATAAAAGTGTTCACTATGCATTTTATGATCTTCAATATTTTCTACTTTTACAGGTCTAAATGTTCCTATTCCTACATGTAAAGTTACATTTGCAACTTCTACACCTTTCTTTCTTATTTTTTCTAATAATTCTTCTGTAAAATGCAGTCCTGCTGTTGGTGCAGCACTAGAGCCTACATATTTTGCATAAACTGTTTGGTATTTGTCTTTTTCTTTTAATGTCTCTTTTATATATGGAGGTAAAGGCATAAGTCCAATTTTATCTAATATTTCATTAAAAATTCCCTGATATGTAAACTTTACTTTTCTATTTCCGCCTTCTAGCATTTCTAATATTTCTGCTGTTAGTATTCCATCTCCAAACATTACCTTTGTTCCAGGTAATAACTTTTTACCTGGTCTTACCATAACTTCCCAAATATCATTATCCATTTGCTTTAATAGTAAAAACTCTACTTTTGCTCCTGTTTTATCTTTTATTCCATATAATCTTGCTGGAATTACTTTTGTATTGTTTATTACTAAGCAATCTCCTGGCTCCAAATAATCTATTACATCTTTAAACACCTTATGATTTATTGATTGTTCTTGTCTATTTAATACCATAAGTCTTGCTTCATCTCTTTTATCATAAGGATGTTGTGCAATTAATTCTTCTGGCAATTCATAGTTAAAATCTGTTAATTTCATACTATTCTCCTATTTTAATATCTTTAATTGTTCTTGCTATTGTTTTTACCAACGCAACTACATCTTCAATTATATTTTTAGGTTCTTTTATAAATTCTATTTCTTCTGAATTTTCAAAATTACTTTCATGTGCTGGTTTTAATTTATATACAATTTCATCTAAACCTACATACTTATTATTTGTACTATCCCAAATATTGCATGTCATATAATCTTTATACCAATTTTTTAATCCTACTAATATTTGACTTTCATATCCATATTTTTCATAATCATGCAACGCTGGTATTTCCATTCCATATTCTATAAGGTTTCTTTCTAATGAATGTAAAAATTCATGTAAAAATACTTCTTCAGGAAATGTATTTAAATAAGAACTATATTTATATGCATAACTTTTACTATTATCATTTGGCAACCTTATGTTAGAAAATCCTATTCCATAATAATCCATTCCTCCAAGTCCAATCCAGTCATAAACAGGAATTTCATTTACAATATCTCCTAATCTCACTGCAACAAATATATGATCATAATCATCTTGTTTTACATAGTCATCTATTAAATCTTTTACATTTATAGGATCGACATAATATCCATGTTCTTCATCATACAAAATAGAAGTAATAGGTTCATCTATTTCTATAACATCATAACTTATTGACATTTTTCCACCTGATAAAACAGGTATTGAATTTTGTAATCTTTTCATATTGTCTTTCATCGTTGCTACATCTTCATTACTCATAGAAAACTGTAATTCTTGCTCTTGTCCATCTTTTTCAATCGTTACATCAACATTTTTACATATAAAGCAAACCATATTCCAATTAGTATCTACTATTTTTGTTCCTTTTTCTAGCTTAAAATCCGAAAACCATGCTATTCCTTTACAATTTTCTCCGTTTCCTCCTAATCTAAAGCCAACATTAACACTATCATTATTTCCCGAATTAAAAATGAATTCTATTTTTTGCCAATCATTTGTCCCAGTTATACTCTGAGAAGCGTATACTGTATCTGCTAAACATATTTGTGCTCCTGAACTTGATACTTCTTTTTCTGACATTACATCTTGCGTTTTTACCATACAAGAAACTCTATATGGCGTATTTTTTTCTACTTCTACAGTTTTATAAAACATTGCATCATTGTATTCTGGAGATTCTAACTTGTAACTATATGTATCCGAATATTTTACATCACTATCTCTTGTGAACTTTGTTACATTTAAATTATACTCTGCCTTATAAAAATCATTAAAATAATGATTTTTATATAAACTATATAAAACAATTACAAGAATTATTATAAATATAGTAAATATTATTGAACTTATTTTTGATACAACATTTGATTTTTTACTCATTTGTTTTCTCCTATAGATTTAATTTTTGTTTATTAATATTGTCTTCCCCATACTACCATTGTATCTGCATCTTTACCACAGCAAACGCACTTATTACCTACCTTTTCTTGGTTAAATGGTATACATCTTGAGTGTGCTCCTGTTAATTCTTTTATTTTGTCTTCGCATTCTACATTACCACACCACATTGCTTTTACATATCCTTGATTTTCATTTATATTTTTAACAAATTCATCTAAATTTGTAGCAATTGTTGTTTTTTGTATTAATCTTTCTTTACATGTATTATACATATTTGTTTGTATATCTTCTAATAATTTTTCTATAACTGTTTCTAATTCTTCTAATTTTACTTCTTGTTTTTCTAGAGTATCTCTTCTAACCACCATTGCGACACCATTTTCTATATCTCTTGGACCTATTTCTATTCTTACAGGTATTCCTCTCATTTCCCAATCATTAAATTTATACCCTGGTGAACAATTGTCTCTTAAATCTATATGTGCTCTAAATTTTTCATTTAATTTATTAAATAATTCTGTTGCCTTTTTACTTACCCCTTCTTTATGTTGTGCTATTGGCACTACAACTACTTGTATTGGAGCAACCTTTGGTGGTAATTTTAATCCTCTGTTATCACCATGTGCCATTATTACTGCACCGATTAATCTAGTGCTTATTCCCCAAGAAGTTTGATATGCATATTCTTCTTTTCCTTCTCTGTTTTGGAACTTAATGTTAAATGGTTTTGTAAAGTTTTGTCCAAAATAATGTGAAGTTCCTGCTTGTAATGCTCTTCCATCATGCATTAAAGTTTCTACTGTATATGTTGCAACAGCACCTGAAAATTGTTCTTTAGGTGTTTTTCTACCTTGTAATACAGGAATTGCAAGTAATTCTTCTATTACTTCTTTATATATATCTAACATTTTTAATGTTAGATTTTTGGCTTCTTCTTCTGTTTCGTGTACAGTGTGTCCTTCTTGCCATAAAAATTCTCTTGAACGTAAAAATGGCCTTGTTTCTTTTTCCCATCTTAATACATTACACCATTGATTTGTTACTATTGGTAAATCACGCCATGAATTTACCCACTTTGAAAACATTGTTGAAAACATTGTTTCTGATGTTGGTCTTATACAAAGTTTTTCTTCTAGTTGTTCTTCTCCACCAACTGTTACCCATGCTACTTCTGGTGCAAAACCTTCTACGTGGTCCTTTTCTTTATTTAATAAACTCTCTGGTATTAATACTGGTAAATATACATTTTTTACACCTAATTTTTTAAATTTAGCATCTGTATATTTTTGAATATTCTCCCATATTTCATAACCATAAGGTTTTATTGCTATACAACCCTTTGTATCAGTATAATCTGCTAAATCTGCTTTTAGCACTATATCTGTATACCATTGTGCAAAATTCTCTTCTATATTTGTTATATCTTTAACAAAATTATTATCATTATTACTCATAAAAACCTCCAATTTTGTGAAAATTTTATATTAAACCGTCCGGCATATTAGTGTGCCTTCGGAGTGTGGAACGACGTTGGTCTGTTCCCTACATGGCTCCCTTATTTATATTAAGTATGCCTTCGGAGCGTGGAGCGACGTTGGTCTGTTCCCTACGAATCGGCTTCATTATTTTCACTTTTTTCAATATATTCATCTATTACTATTTGTTCATTTTCATCTAATTTATAACGTGGAAGTTCCGGTAGTTCGTCTAATGAGCCTATTCCAAACATTTTTAAAAATTGATTTGTTGTTCTATATCCTGTTGGCTTTCCTGGTATATCTAATTTTCCTGCATCTTCAATTAATCCATATTCTAGCAATTTATAAATTGTTCCATCAGTACTAACGCCTCTTATTGCTTCTATTTGTGCTCTTGTAATTTTAGGATTATATGCAATTATTGATAATGTTTCCATCGCCGCTGTAGATATTGTTGGTTTTGTTCTATTATCAAATAAAGGATATATATAATCATAATATTCTTTTTTAGTAGTTAATTGATAGCAATTATTTATTTTTAATATCTCTATTCCTCTGTTTTGATTTTTATATTCATCTTGTAATGAATATATTATTTTCTCTAAATCTTCTGCTCCAATTTCCAATATAGACATTATTTCTTCTTGTCTTACTTCTCTTCCAGAAGCAAATAGCATTGCTTCAATTACAGATTTTAATTTTTCTATTTCCATTTAACTCCTCTTTCTTCAATAATATTATTATATTATTACATTTATTTTTACTAGTGTCAATATTATCTATGCTCTAATTCATATGTTTCTTGCATTTTGTTTATATGATACTTTAATTGTTTTGAATATTGGTCATCTTTTATTTTCATACCTTGTGCAATTAGGTTCTGCAATCTTACTGGAGAAATTGGTACAAATTTACCCTCTTTTTTCTTAAACATATACATTGCAAAATTGCCTTTTTCCTTTATATATGCTAGCATTGAATATTGTCTATCCTCCAATGGTTTATTGTATATGTCATTATCTCTATAGCATGTAACTATTTTTGCCACATTTTTTAATTTAAGTGCTTCCATAACTTCTAATACGTACATCATCGTTTCAACATAACCATCTGTATTTTTCACTGTTTCATTAAAATTTGAATCTTCAAACATACATTTAAATTTATCAAATCTACCCATATTAGTTGTTTTTAACATTAATTCATATATTTGTGTTTCTTGATAGTTTTCATTTACTTTTTTATATCCTATTTTTTCATCTATTAATGCTAATTCTGTGTCTGTTATTGTATAATATCCGGGGAAAGCCTTGTGCAAATTTATTTGTACTTTGATTTGTATGAATAGCCGTTAGGTCATTTTGCAAATCTAATCCTATTATTACTTTATTCTTTAATCTTGCTATATTATATAAATGCTTTGCATCGTCAGTATCTTTTACTGTTTCTACATCTATGCCAAATGCTTTAGCAACTAGCTTTAATTCATTTGCAATAGTTAAACATATTAGTTCTCTTTTTTCTGTTAAAAACTCTTCATCATGCATTTTGTTTTGAGATAATTTATATATTTTTTCTCTTGTTTTTCTATTACCATAGTAATATTCTGGATCAAATCTTTTATTTTTACCTATGTAAATATATATCTTTCTTAAAGTTTCTAGTTCATCTAAGCCTTCTGGCATTTCATCTTTTATTTTTTCAACTAATTGATTTATTTTCATTTCTTCACCTAACCAATAATATTTGCAATTAAGTCATACTCTTGCTTTTCAATTATTTTACATCTAACAAAAGTTCCTATTTGCAGCTTTTTAGTATTCTTTATATATACTATTCCATCCATATCTGGCACATCAAATTCTGTTCTTCCTACATAATATTTTCCATCAAATGTAATATCTTCAACTAATACTTCTAACTCTTTATTTACATATTTTTGTAAAATTTCGTTTAAATTTATTTGTTGTAATTTCATAATTTTATTATATCTGCTCTTTTTTGTATTATGATGTATTTGTTCTTTTAGTCTTGAAGCAGGTGTTCCATCTTCTTTTGAATACATAAATGTACCTAATTTATCAAATTTAGTTTCTTTAACAAATTCATAAAGTTTATTAAAGTCCTCCTCTGTTTCACCTGGAAAACCTACTATTAAAGATGTTCTTATTACTACATTCGGTATTTCTTCTCTTATTTTCGTTATTAACTTCTTTATTGAATTTTCATCACTTTTTCTGTTCATTCTTTTTAACACTTTATCTGATATATGTTGTATTGGTATATCAAAATATTTACAAATCTTCGGATTAGTCTTTACTAATTGTATTAAATCTTCGGTTATTGTTTCTGGATATGCATATAAAAATCTAATCCACTTAAATTCTTTTATTTTACTCAATTTATTTAATAATTCAACTAGTTTTTGTTCTCCATATAAGTCTAATCCATATTTTGTAGTATCTTGAGCAATTACTATTATTTCTTTGTATCCATTTTTAGCTAACATATTTGCTTCTTCTAATATATCTTCCATTTTTCTACTTACATATGGACCTCTTATATCAGGTATTGCACAATATGTACATCTATTACTGCATCCTTCTGCAATTTTTAAGTACGCAGTTGTATTTCCTGTAGTTACTACTCTTTCCATATAATCTAAGTATTCTTTTTTATTATTATTGTCTTTACTAATTAATTTTTCTATTTTCTTCCAAATATTGTCGTATTCATCTATTGTCATAAACAAGTCAACTTCAGGAAGGGCTTTTTCTAATTCCTCTTTATATCTTTGTACTAAACAGCCTGTAACTATTATGTATTTGCACTTTCCCGTTTTTTTATATTTACTCATTTCTAGTATAGTATTTATTCCCTCTTCTTTTGCAGATTCTATAAATCCACATGTATTTATTAGTATTATTTCTGCATTTTTTGGGTTATTTACTATTTCATAATTATTATTTTTGAATAATCCTATCATCATTTCCGTATCTACTAAATTTTTTGAGCATCCTAATGATACAAATCCTATTTTCATACAAATCTCCTATTATATATATTAGATTTATATTATATCGTATTTTATTCAATTTGAAAAGTAATTTTATGTTAATTTTATTATTTTTTATATTTATAAAATTATAAATTAAATACACAAAACAAATGGACGTAAAATACGCCCATTTGTTTTTTAGTATTCTTCATAATTGTTATTATTCAACTCTAAAAACTTTTACAATGTAACATTTTACCAACCTGTTCGTGGAAGTTTTGGTAATTCTTCAGGTATTTCAGGTATTTCAGGTGTTTCAGGAACTTCTGGAATTTCTGGTTCTTCTGGTTCTTCCGGTTGTTCCGGTTCTTCTGGAATTTTTTCATTTATTACTACTACATTTTTTTCCTCATCTAATTTTATATTTACCTCTATCAATTCTGTATTTTCTATGTATCCCTCTATACTTTTTACTTCTTGTATGTAATATTTGCCTGGTAGTAAATAACATATTTCAATAATTCCATCCTCATTTGTTTCTACATTTTCAAATATTATATTTTTATTTTCATCTAATACATTAAATTTTACTCCTGGTAAAACTTTGCCTTCAGAACTTTGCTTTTCTATTATTAACTTTGTCTTATTTTCAGGATATTTTATATCTACTGATATTTCTTTTGGTTCTGTTGTCATTAATACATAATCTTGTAAAGTTGATGACCTTGAATCTCCATAATACATTTTATATGAATATACTATAGCTTCTATTTTAAGTGCTAATTCAGATTCCTGAGTTAAACTTTCCAATGGAATTAATATCTTAAACTGTTTATATTTTTTAAATTCTGTTATTTCTTTATTATTTAAGTCTGTTATAAGTGTACCATTAGGAATATCTTTTTCTAAAGTTACATCTAATTTTACAATTGGAACTTCACAATTTATAGTTATTTCTTTTGACAAATATTTATTATCTATTTTGTCTATTTTCCACTCAGTTTGTTTTAATTCAATATCATTATTATTTGGTATTGTTGTAGTATCATCTCTTGCTATTTCTACAATTGATTTCATTGCATTATATACTCTTTCTCCAGCTTCGCCACTATAAGTATATAAGTTAATATCTCTATCATATAACATACAAAATACAGCTTGCTTAGTTGCAGCATATGCTTCATAATTATTGGCGCAACCTAATTGTGTAAAAGTTTTAAATGGATAACCATTTATAATTGCTTTCCATACACCCATACGGTTTTGCTGATTACTTTCAAGATAATCACCTGTAATATTAACACTATAACTTCTATCATCCCTTACTCCACCATGCCAATAATCTACGCAATACGCAGGCTTTTCTATTTCATTTTCTTTATATACTGTGAAATATGCTTCTACATCTTGACCATAATAGTTCATGCTAATATCATCTAGTTTTTTTATTGAATAAAGCTCTACATCATTTCCTATATCCACTGCAAAAACAGGTGATACCATTATAATTACTTGTAAAAAAATTAGTAATACACACATTGTTTTTATTGTTTTTGTTTTCATTTTTACCTCCTATATTTGTACTGCCTGAACACATCTTCTATATTCTGGCTTATTTTCTACACATGTTATTAAAGTTATTCTATTATCATTAGTGCTTTTCAGATATGTCCAATCTGTTTCATCTATTACTACATTTTTTGTAACTTTGTATTTTCTAATTTCTTCATCCTTTTGGTATATTATTTCATCACCTACATCTAATTCCTTTATCTTTTTAAAATAGCTCTCTACACCAATTCCTCTATTATGCGCTGCTAAACCAACATTTCCATCTAATACTGACGTTTGGTTAAAGTGTCCAACATATTTTGCCATAACTTTTTGCGTTGTCCCTTCTTCTATATCTGCAGTAAGATTTATTTTTGGTATTTCTATTTTCCAAATTTTAAAGTTTGACTCTTCGGTTTCTATGTTTTCTTTGGTTTTCTCAGTTTCTTCTTGTATTACTGTTTCTTCTTTTTCATTTACTGTAATATTTTCTTCTTTAGATAAGTTAAACCAAATTACACTTATAATTGCATATATTACTGCTGTTATTGTAAGTGTAATTATTAATACATTTCTTTTTGTATAGCTAATCACACTTATTGCCTCCTAAAAATTATATAGCATAGAATACTATACTCATTTATATTGTTAAATTAACAATACTACAGTTGTGTTATATATTAACACAGAATATAAAAATAGGGAGACTGTAAAGAAATATATAAATTAAGTATAGTATCTATAAGCTATTTAATATTAAAATAATTTTTTTGGGAAATCTTAAGATTTTTAGAATAAATTTTATAAGATTATATAAAAATGTTTTTTGAATTAATTCTAATTTATAATACAATATTTTACAAATTTTGTAAAGGATTTTTCATCGACAAAAGCTGTCAAAATAAGACAATTTTGAAGCATAAATGTAATTTTAAATAATAGATACTTTATTAAATATTAATATTTTTGTTTCCTTTTTTCTAATATTATGTTATAATTTTGAAAGTAATTATTATTACGCATTTTACTTAATTTAAGGAGGCATTACAAGTGAAATTATCATCTGATAATGAAACTTTAGCTGAAAACAAGGCTTTAATTTTATATATTTTAAATAAAGTAAATAAACCAATATCTAATGATGCTCTATTACAGTTAGTTCTTAGCATTGATAACATGAATTATTTTTATTTTCAACAATTTTTATTAGATTTATTAGAAAATAAATATATTATTAATTATGAAAATGAATATAATGAAAATGTTTATGAATTAACAAAAGAAGGTAGAGAAACATTAGAATTAGTTAAAGATATAATACCTGGAATTACTAAATTTAGAGTTGATAATGAGTTTAAAGATAATTTAGAACAAATAGAAAATTCACTATCTGTTACTGCCGATTTTATTCCACATTCTGAAACAGATTATAGTGTTAAATGTAAAATTGTTGAAAACAATAGAACACTGTTTGAAATAACTACTTTTGCAGGTTCAAGAGAACAAGCAAAAAAAATTGCAGAAAATTGGAAAGAAAATGCAACTGCAATCTACCCAAACTTACTAGAAGATTTAACTAGAAATTATGAAAATTAGTAATTTGTAATAAATTAATATTAGAAACCATTAAAGGAACGATTTTATAATCGTTCCTTTATATTGTGTTTAAATATGTAGGTAATTATAATAATATTTTTTACGAGTTCGACCGGTCAAGTTCTGTCTGTAGATATGGCAGAGTGTGTATCTATAATATGAATTAGCCGTATCATAAACGCCTTGGAGAACGCAATAAAAAATATTATTATAATTACCTTTAAAAAACAACAGGGTGCTTTTACGCACCCTTATAATTTTTAAAATGTTATTTTTTCATTTATCCATTTTTCTAAATCATCAATTTTTACTCTCACTTGCTCCATTGTATCCCTATCTCTTATAGTAACACTATTATCATTTTCCGTTTCAAAATCTATTGTTATACAATATGGTGTTCCAATTTCATCTTCTCTTCTATATCTTTTACCTATACTTCCTGATTCATCTATATCACACATATATTTTTTTGATAATCTCGTATATACTTCATCTGCTTTTTCACTTAATTTCTTAGATAAAGGTAAAATTGCTACTTTATATGGTGCAAGATATGGATGTAAATGTAATACTATTCTTGTGTCTCCTTCTGCTATTTCTTCTTCATCATAAGCATTACAAATCATTGCTAAGAATATTCTATCTACACCAACAGCTGGTTCTACACAATATGGTACATATTTTTCATTTGTTTCTGGATCTAAATATGTTAAATCTTGTTTAGAAGCCTCCATATGTCTTGATAAATCATAATCCGTTCTGTCTGCTATGCCCCATAATTCTCCCCAACCGAATGGGAATAAAAATTCTATATCAGTTGTTCCTTTACTGTAAAAAGAAAGTTCTTCTTTTGAATGTTCTCTTAATCTTAAATTTTCTTCTTTAATTCCTAAATTTGTTAACCAAGTTTTACAGAATTTTTTCCAATATTCATACCATTCTAAATCTGTTCCAGGCTTACAAAAAAATTCTAATTCCATTTGCTCAAATTCTCTTGTTCTAAAAATAAAATTTCCTGGTGTTATTTCGTTTCTAAAAGAACGACCCATTTGGCCTATTCCCATTGGCATTCTTCTTCTAGTTGTTCTTAAAACATTTTTAAAATCTACAAACATTCCTTGTGCTGTTTCAGGTCTTAAATATACTTCAGATTTAGCATCCTCTGTAACACCCATAAAAGTTTTAAACATTAAATTAAATTTTCTTATTTCAGTAAATTCTTGTTTTCCACAGTTCGGACAAACAATATTATTTTCTCTTATATAATCTACTAATTGCTCATTTGTCCAACCATCTAAACCAGAAATATCTTTTCCTTGTTTAAAAGCCCATTCTTCAATTAATTTATCTGCTCTATGTCTTGTTTTACAAGCTTTACAATCTATTAATGGATCTGAAAATCCTCCTACATGTCCTGTAGTAACCCAAACCTCTGGATTCATCATAATAGCTGCATCAATACCCACATTATATCTATTTTCTGTTATAAATTTTTTCCACCAAGCATCTTTTATATTTTTTTTAAGTTCAGCACCTAATGGGCCATAATCCCAAGAATTTGCAAGTCCACCGTATATTTCTGATCCAGGATATACAAATCCTCTATTCTTACATAAAGAAACTATTTTATCCATTGTTATATCTACCATTTGTATCCCTCCAATGTTGTATATTATCTCAAAAAAGTATTAAAAAGTCAAGAAAAAGACCCGAGAATTCTCGGGTCAAAACAACTAACGATGCCATTTCCCTCCATGGTTAAATGATGAATTTCTCCGGCTTTCGCTAAAGTATTCTTCATAGGATTGAGGGCGGTGTGTAGATGTTACTTTTTTTGATGTTGAATATCTTGGCACAAACCTTGAGCAAGAATTCATTACATGCTTTGCATAAATGCATTTTCCCATCTTGTACTTCGAGCACCGACTGCAAATTGTTCTTTCCGCCATAATAATAGCCTCCTTTAATTCGTTAGTTTATAATTAGGAACATACCATATATATATTATACCATATCTATTTACTTTTTGCATCTTTTTTTACAAATGTTTCGTTTTTGTTTCAAAAATATTACAAACTAGTTTCTTGTTTATTACATTTATGTGTGTTATGTAACCAATTCTTGTTTACATTTATACTTTTGTGTAAAACTTGTGGAAACTGTGGATAACTTTGTTAATAACTTTTATTTGTGCATTTTAAGTTTTATAGTTATAAACAGTTTTATAATGTTACTATTTTATGAAAACTTTTTATTTATTATTTTTATTATTTATGTGTACAGTATACATGTTCGTAGCATTATTAAATTTTATTTACTGCCTACTATATTCCAAGTGGATTGGCTATTAAGCAATATATTATTAGCACAATTTGTGTTATTATTATTGTTGGAAATCCTACTGTAAATTTAAGTTTTTTAGTTTTATGCCTAAATTTATACATTCCTATCATTCCGCCAATTCCTCCACCTAATAAAGCTATTGAAATTAATGTCCCTTCTTTTATTCTCCATTCATTTTTTTTAGCTTTTCTTTTATCTATGTACATAGCCAAAAATCCTATTAAATTTATGGCTAATATGTAACCTATAATCATTAATATTGTTTTTAAATTCATACTTTATTCTCCTTATCCTTAAATTAAAAACTCCAATTCTTACACCAATTATGTACCTTTAAATTGCAAAAACATTTATATAAATTTCAAAAATCAATTTTTATTATTCTTAAATATATTTTTATTATATATGTATTTTATAAAAATTACTAAATATATTAATGCAATCAAAAATCCTCCAATTACATCAGACGCATAATGCACTCCCAAATATATTCTACTTATACCCACTAAAAATATTAATAAACTTAGTAAAATTGAATATATAATTTTTTGTTTTTTATTCTTTTTACTTTTCATTATTAAGTATACAATAAATCCATAAAAAGCACAGCCTATCATTGCATGCGCACTTGGAAAACTATATCCATTTTCTATTACTAATGCAAAAGTTTGTGGCCTTGGCCTTCTTATTAGTATTTTTAGTAACCTATTTAGTACAAAGACTATTGCTAAGTTTAGTGCGATATATTTAGGTATTTGTTTCTTCTTAAAAATTAATAGTAGCACTATTGTTAATACAATTAATGCTCCGCCTGAAGCAAAAAAGCTTATACACATCATAATACTTGTATTTATTGGGTTTATTGATTTAAATAATAAACTATATATATTAGAATCTATTTGTTCTAAAATATTTATCATCTCCTAATATGGATTAAAATTAATCTTTTTCAATCACAAAAACATTCGTAATATTTATTTTACTATTGTAAATACAAAAAATCAACATACATATTTCGTAACACAATACATAATTCGACATATTATGTATTGTGAGGTGAATTAAGTTGAATTGGTTTGAAAATTTAAGCCCCATAATACAGGCTTTCATTGCTACTATATTTACTTGGGGAGTAACCGCATTAGGATCACTTGTAGTTTGTTTTTTTAAACAAGTAAATAAAAAAGTATTAAATACTATTTTAGGTTTTAGTGCAGGAGTAATGATTGCAGCATCTTTCTGGTCATTACTTTCACCATCAATTGAATTATCTTTAGAGTTAGGCTACATACAATGGCTATTACCAACTCTAGGATTTATTATAGGTGGACTATTTGTATTATTATCAGATAGATTTTTAGATACAGTATTAACAAAGAGAAAAAACTTAAGAAATGCTAATTCATTAAGAAGAAGCATACTTTTAGTATCAGCAATTACCATTCATAACATACCAGAAGGTATGGCCATTGGTGTTGCTTTTGGAGGAATTGCAAGTGGAGTTCCAGGAATGACTTTAATAGGTGCAATAATGCTTGCTGTTGGTATTGGTATTCAAAATTTCCCAGAAGGAGCAGCAGTATCTTTACCGCTAAGAAATGAAGGATTTTCAAGATTTAAAAGTTTCATGATAGGTCAGGCATCAGCATTAGTAGAACCAGTTTCTGCTATTGTTGGAGCAATACTAGTTTTAACAGTAAGAAGTATTTTACCATTTTTGCTTGCATTTGCAGCTGGAGCTATGATTGCAGTTGCAGCACGAGAACTATTACCAGAATCAATACAAGAAAATAAGGATTTATCAACACTTGGATTAATTGCTGGATTTACGATTATGATGATACTAGATGTGGCATTAGGTTAAAAAATTTAAAATAAAGCACACCCTATATATTAGAGGTGTGCTTTATTCTATAAAAATAATACATGATAAATATATATAAAATAAAGTATATATATTTTTCTTTAGTGAACGAATGTGGGGACCGACAAATTACAGGCTGTAGAAGAATTTACGAAAGTAAAATTCGGCATACAGCCTGTTATGCAGTTGGGAGTGAACAAAGAAAAATATATATACTTTATTTTTTAATTTATGCTAATCATCTTATAAAAATTTTTTTAATTGCTCCACATTGTTTTCTTGTTCTCTTACAAATTCGTCTAAGATATCTCTTACTTCATTATCTAAATTACCTTTATTTAATAATTTTACTCCTTTTATTATTCCCATATTATTTCCTTGAATTAACATTTCGGAAATTTTAGAATTACTTTTATCTCCTATTGTTTGCATTTGTATAGCACTCCATCCCATAACTTTTTCCATTACACCAGTATCATCCGCTTTATGCCCATAAGATGTATACAAATTATTTACTCTATCTAATATTTGACCATATTGCTTATACTGATAATCTAAATTATCTTTAAAATTTTGATCTCCAACCTTTTCCGAAATTACACTTAATGATTCCATTCCCATTACTAAACCTTTGTGAATTTCATTTAATGTTTCTAAATTATTATTACCATTATCATTATTTGCCATTGTTCTCTCTCCTTTTCATCTATATATTAAATAAGTATTGTAGGAAACTGCGCCCTCGCCGTTCCAAAAATAATTAT
Organism: uncultured Clostridia bacterium; assembly: GCA_947629555.1. GTDB lineage: Bacteria > Bacillota > Clostridia > TANB77 > CAG-508 > CAKPQL01. Next base: position 23,703 of record CANRED010000017.1, read on the forward strand.
TAACATTATTATTTACATTTTTAGAAAAAATATCCTTACAAATAGTTGACTTTTATATTAATTTGTATTAGAATATTATAGTATTTTATGGAAATATGTGCTGTATTTAAACTTCTCCCCGGTAGTTTAAGTATTTTAGTATCATATTTTAATATTTTATTTTATGAATGGAGGGTATTTATTACCATGAACAATACTACATATAGTGCAAAAAAAAGTGATATACAAAGAAAATGGTATATAATTGATGCAGCAAATAAACCATTAGGAAGAGTTGCTACAGAAGCTGCAAAACTATTAAGAGGAAAACACAAACCAACATTTACACCTAATATAGATACTGGTGATCATGTAATTATATTAAATTGTAAAGATGTTGTTTTAACAGGAAAAAAATTAGATCAAAAAGTATACAGACATCATTCTGGATACATTGGTGGCATGAAAGAAACTACAGCTAGAGTAATGATGGATAACAATCCAGAAAAAGCAATGATGCTTGCTGTAAAAGGTATGTTACCACACAATTCTTTAGGAAAACAAATGCTTACTAAATTGAGAGTATATGCTGGAAGCGAACATGAAAATCAAGCACAAAAACCAGAAGTTTGGGAATTTTAATTAGAAAAGGAGAGATTTAAATGCCAAGAACATCAAAAAAAGCAGCTGAAAATATAGTATTCTTCGGTACAGGTAGAAGAAAAAAATCAATAGCTAGAGTTAGATTAGTTAACGGTACAGGAAAAATTACTGTTAATGGAAAAGATTTAGATGAATATTTTGGTGTAGAAACATTAAAAGTTATAGTAAAACAACCTTTAGTTGCTTCTAACACATTAGATAAATATGATGTAATTTGTAAAGTAATTGGTGGAGGAATTAGCGGTCAAGCAGGAGCTATAAGACATGGTATTTCTAGAGCATTACTTGAAGCTAATGGAGAATATAGACCAATATTAAAAGCAAACGGATTCTTAACAAGAGATGCTAGAATGAAGGAAAGAAAGAAATATGGTCTTAAAAAAGCAAGAAAAGCACCACAATTCTCAAAAAGATAATATCAAAAATTTTATACAAATCCGGTAATAATCTATTACCGGATTTTTTATTGTATAGGAAAAATCGATGCAAACTGTAGGGGTCGATGCCCACTACGTATATTGAGGTTGTAACTCACATCCGTTCGAACAGCCTCAACAACATCGACCCATGTGGTGAAGCCACTTTTCTCATGTTTTAACTTTTTTAGCTACAACTACAAATCTTCCATTTTTTTGAGAATATTCACATGTAGATAAAGTTAAAAGTTGTTCACCATACTCTGCGCTAACTCCTGTATCATATATACTTGCATTTTTTGCATTTTTCACAAATTCATTATATTCTTGTTCATCTTTTGCATTTACAAAATAATAATATCTAAACACATTTTGCTCATTTTTATAATATACTCTTGAATAAAATACTGCTAAAATTTCATAAAGAGCATCTTCATCTAATGTAGTAAATTTTATTGTTTTATGATTTTCATAAAAATTTTTATTTGCATATTTTAATAAAGTTTCAAACATTAACCCTTGCCCATTTCTATGTCCATATATTAAATAATTACTGCTTCCATTTGCTATATCAAAATCTTTATCTAAAAATAAACTTCCTGCCCAAGAATTTTCTTTTTTATAATTATGATTTAAATAAAAATCATTATCTGTACCATGCAAAACTGGATAATTTATATTTGTTCCTTCTATTTCTAGCCATCCTATTATATCAGTATTTATGTTTTGTAATTCTTCTAACTGCAGCATTCGCTCTGTTTTTACTGGTGTAATTTCTGTTTCGTTTATAATAATATTTTCTAATATATTTGTATTGTCATCTATATCTTTTTTATTTTTCAAAATATCATAAATTATATAAATAACTCCTAATATAAATACTATAATTGAAATTATTAAAATTATTTTATTTTTTCTTTCATGCCTATTTTCTTTTTTCATATATACCTCACACCTTAAAATAACTTATGTATATAAGGACGAGCATGAATGCTCGTCCTATTTATATATTACTAATGTTTTTTGTTTAATACTATTATTCCAATTGCAGCTACTATTGTTATTATTGATACATATCCTATTATATCTACTGTTCCTGTTTTTGGTGTTGTGTCTTGTGGTTTTTGTTCTGGAGCTGGTGATACAACTGGTGATGGTGATACTGGTGCATCTTCAAATCTAACTTCTAATTCTATATCTGTTGTTATTGGTGTAGTTTCTTCAAATTTAACATTGTTATTAAATAATCCTACAAATACTTTTCCTTCTTCTGGTGTTTTTAAAGTTTCTAATACTTTTTTGTCTGCTTCTGGTAAATCATTTAAAGTTTCATTTTTCTTTAAAGTAAATTGTCTGTTTCCAACCTTAACTGATACTACTGTACTGTCTCTATTAAGGTTAACTGCTGTTGGTACAACTTGAATTGTAATAGTTTGTTCTGGTGTTCCATTGTTATCCCAGTCTAATTTGTATACTGCTATAGTAACAACATCTTGCTTACCTTCTATCATTTCTTCTCCTATACGAACCCAAGCATTTACGTAATGAGGTTCTCCTTTAGAATCTTTTACATCCCAAAATTTTACTGTTGATCCAAATCTTTCATAAGTTGCTTTTTGTAATTGTTCTTCAGACATACCTGCTGGTGCATTAATTTTTATACCAATCCACCATCCATTCATATTTCTTCCAACATCTGGATCAGCTTCAGCCCATGTTAAATTTAATTGATTATATTTTACTACAATATTTTCAGTTCCGCTGATATCAGCAGCCCCTACTAATGATTCAACTGTACCATAATTTGTTGCAGCCTCTACTTTATTTGTTATAGCAAATGCGAAAAATAGTGCAAAAGCTAACATTATTATTGTTAAAAATCTTTTTTTCATTTTTTAAATTCCTCCTTTCAAAAGTTTATATGTTTATTATGACCATATTTAAATATTAAATCACAATTTGTTTAATTGTTTTTTTGTGTTTATTTTTTTATGGTTTATATTTCTATTTTTTAATGTATAAATTTTAAAAGGATTGTTAATAATTTAAGCTTTTAACATTAATTTTTAATGTACTTTTAATTTGTTAACTTTTAACTAAATTTGCAAAAATTTTATGAAATTTTTATTAATTTTTTTCTTCGTTTTTAAAAAAAATGGGTCACATAACATGCGACCCATATATTTTGCAATTAAAATAGCTGGTTAAATAGTCTGCTATTCATAAATTTTTTACATTGCTTGTCTATATAATTCTATAAATTCTTCTTTTGTTACTTCTCTTGGATTACCTGGTCTACAAGGATCTTCCATAGCCTTTTCAGCCAACATTTCAAAATCTTCTTCTTTTGCTCCATAATCTTTTATAGTTTGAGTAATTCCAACTTTTTTGCTAAGTTCAGATATCATCCATACAAATGTATTTATAACATCTTGATCATTTAAGTTTGCCGCATCTGGTCTTCCTATATTTATTAATATTTCTCTAAATCTATCTGCACAAACTGCTCCATTAAATCTCATAACTACTGGAAGTAGCATTGTGTTTGCAATTCCGTGTGGTGTATCATAAACAGCACCTAATTGATGTGCCATTGAATGTACTATTCCAAGTCCTACATTTGAAAATCCCATTCCTGCAATATATTGTGCATATCCCATCATCTCTATTGCTTTTTTATCTTTATCATTAACTGCTGCTGGTAAATATTCAAATATCATTTTTATTGCTTGCATATGGAACATATCTGACATTACATTATGTGCCTTTGTAATATATCCTTCTACCGCATGTGTTAATGCATCCATTCCTGTAGCTGCAGCAAGACTTTTTGGCATTGATGCCATAAGGTCTGAATCTATTATTGCAACTATAGGTATATCATTTGGGTCAACGCATACCATTTTTATTTGTCTATCTTCATCTGTTATAACGTAATTTATTGTTACTTCTGCCGCTGTTCCTGCAGTTGTTGGAAGTGCAATAACTGGCATTCCTCTATTTACAGTATTTGATGCTCCATTTAAAGATTTTACATCTGCTCTGTCTGGGTTGGTCATTACTATAGATATTCCTTTTGCTGTATCTATGCTTGAGCCTCCACCTACTGCAACAATTACATCAGCATTTGCTTGTTTACAAGCCTCAACTCCATCTGTTACATTTTTTATTGTTGGATTTGGTTTTATTTCATCATACAAAGCATATTCGATTTCTGCATCATTTAGTATTTTTTCTACCTTTGCAGTTACTCCTGCTTCTACAAGTGATTTATCACTTACTAGAAGTACTTTTTTAAAATTTCTCTTTTTTATCTCTTCTACCAAACTTTCTCTTGAGTTTTCTCCAAAATAAGATGTCTCGTTTAAAACAAATTTAACTGACATTTTTATTCCTCCTTTGTATTTTAATATATCCAATTATATCAATAATATTTTTATTCTTCAACAAAAATTATGCCTTTCATTTTATTTTTTCTATTTCCTCTTTTGTTAAATCTGTAACAGCTATAATATCTTTAATACTAAAATTTTGTTTTAACATTTTTTTTGCTATTTCTATAGTTCTTTGTTCTTTTCCTTTTGCTTCTCCCTCTTCTCTTGCTCCTCTTAAATTTGATTTTTCATTTCGTATTGCCTTGTCTCTTAATTCTGCTAATCTTTTTTCTTCTTCAATGCCTGTTAAATATTGTGAATTTTCTCCTCCTATTAACTTTTTTATTTTTTCTTGGCTTATTCCTGTAATGGATACTATAAATTCAACACTGCAATTTTGTCTTAACATTTCTTTTGCTATTTCTATTTTTTCCTCTTCCCTTCCTTTTGTTTCTCCCTCTTCTCTTGCTCCCCTTAAGTTTGATTTTTCATCTCGTATTGCCTTGTCTCTTAATTCTGCTAATCTTCTTATTTCTTCATCTCCTGTTAAATATTCTAATTCTTCTTTTGCTTTTTTTATTACTTTGTTTTTCTCCATTGCTTCTTTTACCCCCTTTTCATTTATATTTCCTATAAACTGTATCCATTGGTCTAGCTTTGTTTCTGTTTGTCTTTTTTCTTCTATAAACTTTGGTATTTGTATGTAGTGCATTTCTAAATCTTCGGTTAATAGTATGTTTTTGTACTCTCTTCTTATTTTTGCTATTTCGTGAAATGATCCTTCTTCAAAACAGTTATAACCTAGTATATTTATACTTATTGTTCTCTTGTTTATTTCATATTCATCCCCTCTGTATAATCCATCGTGGTATAATCCGAGCCCAATAAAATAAACTTCTCTCTATAATATCCTTCTGGTCTTGCACTTGCATTTCAATATTAACTATTATGTTGTTGTTTAAAGTAGCCTTTATATCTAATATTCCCATTTTATTTAACTCTAATGTTTTTTCTAAACTTGCATCCTTTTGTACTTCTATTTTTTCAATTTGTTCTTCTATTATTGCTTCTAATAAATCTTTTAATAATTCTTCGTTTTCTTGTTTTCCAAATAATTTTTTAAATACAAAATCATTGGTTACTTTTAAATTTTCCATTTGTTGTTCCTCCTTATTTTATCATTATTGCATTTTTATTTCAATACCTTTTTGACAATTTTAAAAATAACCACCTACTTTCGCTCTTATCTTGTTAATTAATTTGTTTGGAAATTTGTTTAGAATTAAAATTTTAGAAAAAAATGAGAGCAGAATAAAAATTTTCTGCCCCCTTGTAAATATTTTATACTATATTGTTTTTACATTGTCAATAATTTTTCATTGACAAAATTCGAGCGGATTTTTGCACATCTTTTACACCTTTAATGTGCCGAATTGCAATTAGTTTTGAAAAATTGATGTTTTTTTAACGCGTCCCCAAAGTGCATGTAATTTTTATCTATATGTTACAGAAGATGTGCCAGTTTGATTAAACAAATTATTACCAGATGGAACTTTCCAAGTTGCACGTGATACGTATATGGTTTTTAATTCACTATCAAAAGCAAACATAGAAGTCATATCTGTTACATTGCGTGTATCAAAGCTTGTTAAATCCAATGTAGTTAGTCTACTACACCCAAGAAACATATGCTTCATATCTGTTACACTAGTTGTATCGAAATTTGATAATAGTAAACTAGTCAAACCGCTACAGTCACGAAACATATCATCCATATTTTTTACATTGCTTGTATTAAATCTACTTACATCTAATGTGTTTAATCCACTACAGCCATAAAACATATAGCCCATATCTGTTACATTTTCTGTATTCCAAGTATTTAAGTCTAGTGAAGTTAATCCACTACAGCCATAAAACATATATCTCATATCTGTTACATTTTCTGTATTCCAACTACTTAAGTCTAGTAAAGTTAATTCACTACAGTCATAAAACATAGAAGTCATATATGTTACATTGTGTGTATCAAATTGACTGACATCTAGTGTAGTTAAGCTACTACATCCATCAAACATATTCATCATATATATTACGTTTTCTGTATTCCAACCATTTAAGTCTAATTTCGTTAATTTACTACATCCATTAAACATAAGCATCATATTTGTTACATTGTGTGTATCAAATTGACTTACATCTAATGTGTTTAATTTACTACAGCCATAAAACATACCTCTCATATTTGTTACATTACTTGTATTTAAATTATTAATATGAGCAATATTAGTTAAATTAGTACAACCCCAAAACCACAATGCTGTTTCTTTTGGTCGTATTGGGTCTATAATATCTACTTTCTTTATTTTTTCTTTATCATTATACCATAGTATGTCTGCACTGCTTTTACATTCGTTATTAATTATATCTCCATAGCTTGTTTCTAATATTTTTCCTGATACTTGCCTATCATTTTTTGCAAATACTAATGTACCATCAGTATATAATTTTACATATATTCCTTTTGGTGGAACTGTTATTTGTAATTCTTTTTTATTACCCTTTTTATCTGTTATTGTAAATGTATTTATTCCCTCTTTTTCATTTACCACTGCTGTTATTATTCCGTTTTCGCTTGTGTATGTTACTTCTTTTCCTTCATCATCTACTATTTTTGCTATTCCATATTTTGTATATGTTACTGTTATTGTTATTGTTTCTGCTATTTCATTATGTTGTATTTTTGCTTTTATTAATTCTTGCTTATTTGTATCTATTATTTTTAACATTATACGATTTAAATTAGTTACGTCGTTTAATGGAACAACTGGAGCGTCGTTTCCTACATATTTTTGTAATATACCTGTGTCTGTTGCGTTTATTTGAACTGCTTTGGTATTGGCTAAAAATCCATATATTCCTTCTTCTTTATTCATTTCGTTCATTTTACTTGAATAGCTACTATCTACTTTTTCTTCTACCCATATTCCACTTAGTAAGTAATCTGGTGCTGTTTCATTATTTGTTGAATACATAAACATTTCTGGAGTTGTCCAGTCTCCACCTAATTCTGTTTCGGCTTTTATATATTGTATTTGCTCATCTCCATTATATGCAAATTTTGGTATCCACATAAATATTGTTCCTAATTCATTTTCTTGTATTTGTTCTCCTATATTTTCTTCTGCTAATTTTTTGTTTGTCATATCTCGTATTAATTCACTTTGATATACCCCATCATTTAGCATTATATATGCTGGGCTTCCATTTTCATAATCATACCAATTAGTATCTTTTTTGGTTGTTATTACCCAATTTGTTCCATCCCATTTTACTGGTATCATTCCTGCTGATATTGTTGGTACATTTGGCTCTCCACTACCTGTGCTGTTTTCTACATTTTGTGCTAGGTTTATTTGGTTTTTATTTGCTAGTTTCATTATGTCTTCTGAAAAGGCCAGTAATAACAATATTATTGCTATTACAATAAATGTTATTATTGATTTTATTTTTCCTTTGTTTTTTGTTTTTTTCATTTGCATTATGGATTCCTCCTTTAAGATTTGTGAAATTAAATTTTGTATTTTTTGAAAGCATTATAGAACCCTCAGTCACCTTCGGTGACAGCTCCCTTATTTAAGGGAGCCAAGGAACAACGAGGGCGTCGTTCCCTACACATTATTGGGGTATTTTGTTTCATTGCGGGTCGCATACCATGCGACCCCTACAGTTTGGTTTTATTGTAAATTTTTTAGTGAAGAATAATAATATTATTTTTTACGAGTTCGACCTTGAGTCGTTATGTCTTTAATTCAATTAGAATGTGTCTCTAATATTTGAATAGTCTGTATCTTAAACGCCTTGGAGAACGGAGTTAAAAATAATATTATTATTCGCAACGTTTAATTTGTAATTTATAAAAATTGCAACAAAAAAACACAACCGTTTATGCGTATTAAAAATACACATAAATAATTGTGTTTTTATTTATGTTTTTATTTGGTTTTTCAGTTTCTAGGCTACATAATGTGTGTGTGTGTGTGTGTGTACAGTAGCAAGGGTTTTAGCGTTTTGCATAATTTGGTTCTCCTTTGTGTTGAGGGTCG
>CANRED010000018.1 GCA_947629555.1 uncultured Clostridia bacterium
TCAGATGAAAGAGAAAGGTATTTAGCAGAATTAAGATTAAAATACATAATGGACCAGAAGGCAATAGAAGAATATGGCTATGACCATGGATTAGAAGAAGGAATAAAGCAACGGACTAAAACAACGGACTAAAACAGCGGGATAGAACAAGAAAAACAGAAAATAGCAAAAGAAATGCTAAATAAAAATTGTAGTATAGACTTTATAATATCAGTTACAGGTCTAACCAAAGAAGAAATAGAAAAATTAAAGTAATATAGTCTAAAAATTATTGATATAAAAGTAATAGGCACACTTAAAATGTGCCTATTTTTGTTTTAAATTTTACAAAAATGTTACATTAATATATTTTTTGTATTACAAACAAGATAATTGTTGGTAAATGTTGAAAAATAAATTTAAATAAAGTATAATATTATTAGCTATATATATGCGTTGAAATGGAGGTATTTATATGAAAAACAAAAAAATTAAATTTTTAATAAATTTAATTATAATTTGTTTATGTGTATTAATGTTGTTTACAACAAATTCACACGCAACTAATACAATAGATGATTGGATACAAGAAGGAAATGATTTTATAAATAATGGATCAAAAGAATCGCCAATAACTACTAGTGACCTTGCAAACACTGTAATACCTATTCGGTCAAGCATTGGTAGCTATAGGAACAGTAGTTTTGGTTATAGTAACTATTATTATGGGAATAAAATATATGGCATGTAGTAGTCCAGATCAAAAAGCAAAATTAAAAACACAGCTAATAGGTCTTGTGGTTTCAACAATAGTTATATTTGGAGCACAAGTAATATGGTCTACAACATATAAATTTATGAATAATATAACTTCAAGTAGCAGTAGTGCAACTAAAGGTGGTACAACTGACAGTGAAAATAACAATAATACAAATAACAGTAATACAAATAACAATAACAGCAGTACAGATGATGGTAATCATGGTGGACATAGTGGAGGACAACATAGATAACTCAATAAACAAAGGAGGAAAGTTATGGGTACATATAACATACCACGTAATTTAAGAGGAGAAACAAGAATTCTAGTTATATTCTCTGTAAAATCTTTAATAACAACAGCTATAGGGGCGCTATTGGGATTTTTATTTTATTTTATTTTTTCATTAATAAATTTAAAAACAGTAGGAATTATTGTAATGGCAATTTTTGCATTAATCGGTTATGCAATAGGTGCTTTTAAAATCCCAACTGTAGCTGGACTACCATTTACTAAAAAAATAGGTGGAGAATCTATAGATGAAATAATAAAAAGATACGTAAAGTTTAAAATGAATAGAAAAATATATACATACACAAAGGAGGAAAAGTAAATGAGTGTAGTTAATTTACTTAATATAATTATAATATTATTAGTATTTTTAATATTCGGATTAGGAGTAACTTATTTTGTATTAGTTGTTAAAGATAAAACAAAAAAAGATGCTACAAAAAAAGTAGATTCAAAGAAAACGCCAGAAAGCACAGTGGGTAAGTTTAAAGAGAATTTATCAGTAGAATCTATATATAAATTCATGGAATTTGATGAAATAAAAGATAATATGATAATAAGAAAAAACAGAGAGCAATATGTAATGGTTATACAATGCCAAGGTGTAAATTATGATTTAATGTCTGAAGAAGAAAAAATTGCAGTAGAAGAAGGCTTTGTACAATTTTTAAATACATTAAGATTTCCTATTCAATTATATATTCAAACAAGAAGTTTAAATTTAAAAGATATTGTAGATGAATATAAAGATAGAATTAAAAGCATGGAAGAAGAAATTGAAAATTTAAAATTGAAACAAAAAGAGGCAGAAATAAAAGGAAATTCAGACTTAGCTCAAAAAATAGCATATCAAATAAGAAGGAAACAAAATGTATTTGAATATGGTGCAGATATATCTGAATATGTAGGAAGAATGAGTTTGAATAAAAACGTATTACAACAAAAAACATATATAATAGTTTCATATTTTACATCTGAGTTTGGTTCTACAAGTACATATTCAAATGAAGAAATAGATAATATATGTTTCTCAGAATTATATACAAGAACTCAATCTGTAATAAGATCACTAGCAGCATCTGAGGTTGGAGGTAAAATATTAGATTCAGAAGAATTAGCAGAATTATTGTATATAGCATATAACAGAGATGATTCAGAGTTATTACAATTAAGTAAAGCGCTAGATGCACAATATGATGCATTATATAGTACAAGTAAAGATGTATTAATAAAAAAACAAGAGAAATTACAAGAAGAAATAGATGAAAAATCTGTTGAACTTGCAACACAAAGTATCATGGAGGCAGACAAAATTAGAAAAGAAAAGAAGCAAAAGGAAGAAGAAGAAAAAAGAATTATTGAAGAAAGAGCATTAGAATTTATAGAACAATATAAAAATCAAATGGATGATGATTTGTATAAAGAAACAAAGAATGTAATTAGTGGAAAAAGTAAAAAAGCAAAAGAAACAAAAGAAAATGCTAATGAAACAGTTGAAGAAAAAGATAATTCATCAACAGTAAAAAGAGGAAGAAGAAAGCTAAACACGAATAAAATAGCAAAATAAAACACAAAAGAGAGGAAGGATATATATGGCAAAAAAAGAAAAAACACAAGATTTTATGATAGAAAGTCTTGAAACAGAAAAAGGCCAGGAAGGAATACTTTTAAAAAATGCAAGTACATTAAAGGATTTAATTGCTCCAGCTGGTATTGATGCTAGTAATACAAACTACATAGAAATAACATCAAGTAGAACAAGATATGCAAGAAGCATGATTGTTTCTACAATACCAAGAATGTGTACATTTCCAGAGTTTTTAAGAGGAATGTATACTTTTGGAGATTTGAATGTTTCTGTTTTTATAAATCCAGTAAGTGAAAGTACATCACAAAACGAATTAAACAGAACAATAAGCGAACTAGAATCTGAAAGAATAGTAGCATTAGATAGAGGAGATATAAACAGGGAAAGAATACTTGCACAAAAGAGGGTAGAAGCAGAAGAATTAAGAGATGAAATTGCAGCAGGTTTTAACAAATTATTCGATGCCTCAATAATGTGTACATTATTTGCATATAGTTTAGAGGAATTAGATAAATACACAGAGCTATTAACTTCCGAAATGTCAAAAACAATGATAGGGGTAAAACCTGCATGGGCAATACAAGACGAAGCATTAAGAACCAATATGCCATATGGAGAAAATAAAATTAAAAAAAATCATACATTTGATAGACGTTCAATGGCAACTGTTTTTCCATTTTTTACTTCAGATGTAGGACACGAAAAGGGAATTCCACTTGGCTTTAACCGTCAAACAGGATTACCAATATTATTTGATAATTTTAGTAACACACTTACAAACTATAATATGGTTATATTTGGTAAGTCTGGTGCTGGTAAAGGTGTTACAATAAAAACATTAACAGCTCGTTCTGCTGTTCTTATGGGAATTGAAAGCTTGGCTCTAGATGCAGAAGGAGAATATGGAATAGTTGCAGAAGCATTGGGTGGAATAAATATAACAATAAGCCCAAACTCAAATACTATAATCAATTTGTTTGATATAGAGCCTGAAACAGTAAAAGATGAAATAACAGGAAAGGAAAGAACAATTTTAAATGTAGAAAATAAAGTTGAAGATGTAACACAAGCATTACTTACAATGGCAAGAGGTAGCACAAGAAGCCAAGAGGTAAACGAACTTACAAAACAAATAATTGCTGAAGCTGTTGCTCAAGAATATACAAGACTTGGAATAACAAACGATATACAAAGTTTATATGAAACTGATGGAGGAAAAGTAACAAGCAAAGGATATATAGGTAGAAACAAAAAAGAAATGCCTACAATAGGTTCTTGGTATAAGCAATTAACAGAGAATGCAAAATCAAATGATAACCCAGATTATAGATTCCATTATAGTTATCTAATAAAAGTTATGAAACAATATGTAAGAGAATATGATGGACAAATGGCATATTTTGATGGACAATCTACATTTGAATTATTAGACAATATACCATTTATAAATTTAGATATATCAGGACTAGAGGAAAGATTTGCAAGACCACTTGCACAACAAATATTACTTTCATGGATATGGGAAAAATATGTTAAGAAAAATAGTGAAGATAAAGCAAAAGCTGTAAAGAAAAGAGTTTTAGTAGATGAAGCATGGATGTTACTTCCTTATCCAGAAGCAGTAGATTTCTTAAATACTATGGCAAGACGTGCAAGAAAAAGAAACGTATCTCTAGCAGTTATTTCACAAAAATTCCAAGATTTTTATGAAAAACCAGAGGTACAAGCAGTTTTAACTTCATCAGATACAAAACTATTCTTAGCACAAGATAAATCTGAAATAGAATACATAAAAGAGGTATTTAAGTTGAGCGAAGGAGAAGCATATTTCTTAACTACTTGCAATAGAGGAGAGGGATTATTAAAAGTAGGTTCAGACACAGCAATTATTGCAATACAACCAACTAAGAAAGAGTTTGAATTTGTTGAAACAAATATAAATAAATTGAATGCAATGAAGAAATAATGATATATACAATAAAGAAAGGTAATTAGATGAAAAAAACAATAGTATCAATATTATTGATAATAATAATGTTTAACTTAATATATCCAATAATATCGTATGCTGATGATGAGTCTGCAAGTGAAGAGTACAACAACTTGATAAATGGCGATACTCGTGAGATTATTTCAGGAGGAGTTACTAAAGTCGAGAAAATTGTACCAGCACCTACTCTTGGAGGTGTAGTAGCAAGTGTATTAACAGACATTGCAAATGTAATATCTTTTACGATATATTCAGCAATATCTTCGCTAGTAAAATCATCTCCAACTGAAGAATATTCTTTTTCGGTATATGATGCAGTTTTTAATAATATTGATGTATTTGATGCTAATTATTTAACTGATAGTAATAATACTAATAATATACATTTAAAAATAAAAGAGCAAGTTGAAATTTGGTATAACGCAACAAGAAAAATAGCAATAGCATTATCTTTATGTGTGCTTATATATGTGGGAATAAGAATGGCAATTTCAACTTTAGCAGATGATAGAGCAAAATATAAAAAAATGCTAATAGGCTGGCTTCAAGGTTTTATATTGATATTTTTCATGCATTATATAATTTTGCTTAGTACAATAGTTGCAAAAGTATTATTGGATTTACTTAGACATATGCCAGTATCTGAAGAGGCAGAAGTAAACATATTTTGGCAAACATTTAATAGAATGTTTAGTTTTACAGGATGGGATGAAGCTTCTGTTTCTATAGTATATTGGGTATTGGTGTTTTATCAAGTAAAGTTTTTCTTTCTTTATGCAAAAAGAATGTTATCAATAGCATTTTTAATAATAATATCACCATTAGTTACAATAACTTATCCTATTGATAAAATAGGAGATGGAAAAGCACAGGCTTTTCAAACTTGGTTTCAAGAGTTTGAAGTAAATATGTTTATACAGCCATTACATGCTTTACTTTATGGACTATTTTTCATGTCCGCATCTGAAATAATATTAAGAGCACCACTATTGGTAGCAATATTCCTTATGGGATTATCTAGAGGAGAAAAAATTATAAAAGGAATATTTAATGCTAGGGGAATGAAATCAATATCATCTATGGGAAAAGGAAAAAAGAAAAAAAGAAAATGATAGGAGGGCAACAATTATGACAAAGAAAAAGAAAAACATAATATTACTAATTTGTGCAATAATTATATTTGTTGCCATACTAATATTAAGAAATATATTAATAGAAAAGGAACAACAAAATAAAACATATAATAGCTTAGATGATTTTACCACTCCTAAAGAAGTTATTGAGTACATGGAAGGAAAATACATAAAAGAATTAGAATCTACAGAAGAAAATTTTTATTTGGATATATATGCTAATTTAAAAGTTAATACATATACAGATAATGTTAGTAATGAAGACTATTATAGGCAATTAGTTAGAATTATGGCAAACACATTAGAATTTAAGAGTTTTAGAATAATAGATGATGATAAGAAGAATTTAATAACAGTAGTATGTGATGAAGAAAATTCAAAAATTTCGAGAACTTACATAAATGGAGATGATAGTTATTTTGCAACTCAAAACTCAAAATTAGAGTTTACAGAAATGCAAATTACACCAATAACAGAAATGAATATAGAGTCAACAGAATTAAATAACTTAATAAATAAAAATTGGGATAAAACTGCAATAAACACTACTAATACAAACGAATTCAGCGATTATTTATATTTAGATAACGGAATATCTGTAAAAAACATATATAAAAAAGTTTTTAATATAGTGTTTAAAAGTAATTATACTAATAATGTTTTAAATGGTATTAAACCAAATACAAAATTAGAAGATGTTATAAAAATACTAGGTAAGCCTTCTTTTGGAAACATAGAAGAAGGATTAATTGGTTACAAAGGAGAAAAGATATATGCTTTCTTTACAGGCAAAGAAATTTCTATATATAGAGTAGAAACTTATGATACAGATCAACTTGTAGAAATATTAAAAAAATTCCAAGATGATAGAGATGTAAAGAAATTTGTAAGTGCTATAACGGACATGTGGCCAGATTATAATGAATATGTTTATGGAGAAAAATTTGTAAATTTAATATATGTTTTAAAAGGATTAAAAATACAATTTAATATAACTTCTACTCATGGATTAATAATCGGTAATAATTATTATGGAAACAGAGAAGAATTACAAGAGTTAAAAGAGGAATTAGGAATAAAAGAAATATACTTTGATAATACAGATTTTGTGTACGAAAACGAATTATCAAGAGTAAATGATGCTAAAGGAATATGGTAGCAAAGTTGAATCAAATAAATAATTAAAAAGAAAGGAGGAATTAAAAGTGAAAATATTAAAAAAATTTAAAAAGTTAATAATAATAGAACTAATAGCAATTATTATTATATTTTCATTAATTCCTCCTAAAGTTAGCTATGGAGTAACATCTGCTCAAAGTGAAGTAGGAAAAGCAATAGCTGATACAGCAAATGATTTTTTTGATAGATTTGCAGAGAAAACAATATATCATTATGGAGATGAATATGGTGAACATCCAATAACAGGAGAATGGGTAGGAACGTCTTGGTCAAGAAAAATGGCTTATGAAAATACAATGACTAGTGGATATGCATATTACAGGGAGCCAGGTGCATCAACGCGCTCGCCTCATGAATATAATCACATGTATGCAATGGACTGTGTTGGCTTTGTAAGTATGATTATGCATAGAGCAACAGGATTAAAAGGAAATACTTTTGAGTATTTTGGAGTGCCACAAACTTGTACTGGAACGGATTATAATCTTTTTGATGAATTTTATGGAGTAGAAGCAATAGCAGGAGATATTATATGTTGGGGAGAACATGTTGCTATAGCTATAGGAAATGGAGATATGATAGACTCTTGTCATATGGGACCCAATGGCCAAATAACCAGAAGACCAATAAGTAACTATAGTGACTATGTCACTGGATATAGCTATTCGGTACTTAGAATAAAACCTGATGTAGCATCTTCTTTAGTTTCTAATGGAAGTTTAAATACAACCTGGTATGAAGGAGAACCTAACTTTCAGGAAAGTCCAAATTCTAATCGTATTTTAGGGGATAGTTCAGCTAGTAGTTCAAGTAGTAGTTCAACTACACAAACTCCAGGATACGATGTTGATGATGATAGCGAAGGATATGAGATTGTAAAGCACGGATACGGAGATTCAGATAAATTTTATTATAATGGCATGCCAGTGTCTGGTAATTATTTGGGAACTGATACAAGTTTTTGGCTAATAGATGCTTTAATGGATGTTGTAGATTGGTTGGTTGGAATTATAACTATAGGTTATAAAATACAAATTGTAGGTTGGTCATCTTTGTTTCAAAATTTAGCTACCGGCATTGTTAGTGCAGTAGTAAATGAAGATGCAAATAAATCAATTACTGTTGAGAATATATTGTTTAATAAAATACAAATATTAGATGTAAATTTCTTTAATTTTAATAATGCAGGTGGAGAAAAAATTGAAAATACTGATATAGCTTATATATTAAGACAAAATGTAGCAGGTTTATATGTTTCAATAAGAAGCATAGTAATAATTGTTATGTTAATTATTCTAATATATGTAGGAATTAGAATGGCAATATCTACTGTTTCTGGAGATAAAGCAAAATATAAAAAAATGTTTTTAGGTTGGATAGTAGGTTTTATTGCAATTATGTTTATACATTATTTTATGGTATTTATTATAAATGCAAATGAACAAATGATTAATCTTATGAAACCTGCTGATAATGCAACTGTTATTTATGATGAAGTAAGATCTTACGCATATGAAATACCAGCATCTAAAGGATGGACAGGGGCAATATTATATGTATTTCTAGTATATTACATGATTAAGTTATTACTATTTTATTTTAAAAGATTAATGGTAATATACATATTATCTGTTATTGCACCAATTTTAGGAATGACATATGCAGTAGAAAAAGTTAAAGGAAAATCAAAATCATTAACCACATGGATGAAGGAATTTAGCTTCAATGTTCTTATTCAGTCTATACATGTAATTATATATTGTATTTTTATGGGAATAATATATACTTTTATGAAAACCACAAGTATAGGTAAAATGTTACCTTTTACAATATTAATGATACTAATATTGAATTTAATGCTAAAGTCAGAAAAGATTATAAAAAATATATTTGGATTAAAGTCAAATACTTTAAAAGATGTTACTGATACGGTATTACAAACTTCAAGTAGCTTAATGACAGCTTATGCTATAAGTAAACCTCTAATTAATATTGGTAAAAATAAAATTACGAAGGTATCTAACAATGTTGTAAAAAATAATATTAATCGTAGATATAGTCATTTAGAGAATTCATTACAAGATGTTCAAAATAGTAAATTAGCAACAGATATACAAAAAGAAATAGATAGATTAAAACAAGCAGAAATAGATCAAAGAAAAGAATATAATAAAAATGCGAGGGATTTATCTAAAAATGTGTTTGGCGGAATGCGAGGAATGGTAACCGCTATACCAATGACATTTGAAGGTGGACCAGTTGCTGGAACATTAAGTGTAGTAAATGCAGCAACTAGGTTAAATGCTAGAATGAAACCAGTTCAAGATTTATATATAAATGAAGATAGAATAGATGCGTTATTAAAAAAATATGGTATGAATCCAGTTAATCCAGAAATATCACAGACAGGCAGTGCTTCAGCAGGAGGAACACAAGCTAGAACACTTAATACTAAAAAAATTAAGAAAAATACGGGAAAAGCAATAGGCGGATTTGTGGCAGCTACAGCAACGGCAAGAGCTACAACTAAAGCAAAAAATATGTGGCAAGATGCTAAAGCAGAAAAAGCTAAATTATCAACCCCATATCAGTCAGCAAGAATTGAATTATTATATCAATTACAAAATAAGGTGTTAGAAGAAGAAAAGAAAATGGATAGTTCAATTGAGACTTTAAAAAATAATGGATTTCCGCCAATATACTATACTCCTAGTGCAAACGAGAGTGAAACAACGATTATGATGAATTTACAATTACAAGATAAATATTCAAAAGAGTTAGAAATAAATCTAAGACAAGCTATTGAAGGAAATCCAACAGTAACAGAAGATACTGTTGGAAGACATATACAAGAACAAATAATAAATAATAACAAGGAATCTTTAAATTTAGCAGATTTACAAAAAACTTTAGATGAAATAGCAAAAGAAAATAATTATGATGTAGGAACTGAATTTGAAGAAAATTTAAGACAAGAAGTAGCAAGGAACGCAGTAAATGTAGTAGAAGGAAAAGATACTCAGATAAATAAAAGTGCAATAAGAAGTGAAGTTTTACAAAAGGTTGAAAGAGCGTTAAGAAATAATAACTGGGATGAAACTACAGCACAGAGTGAAATAGAAAGGGCTGTTACAAAAGATGTTTCAGAAGAAGTTATCAAACATTTATCAGCAAGTGAACTAACTTCAATTATAACATCAGCTATAAACTCAAAAGGAAGTTTAAAGAAAAAACCAGTAGATTCATCATTTGAGCCATTGGTAAATAGTGTAGAAAAAATTGCAGATATGAATAAGGATGCTGCAGAACTAGAAGGACAAGAGTATGATGCAGACGAATTGATAAATAAAATATTAAATAAAGATATTATAAATTAAGCAAAAATTCTAGAAAGGAAGAATAGTAAAATGAAGCAAAAAACTAAAAAATTACTAAAGATGCTGTCTATATTACTTGCAATATTTATATTATTTGAATTTGTTTTTTCACCACAAATATCATTTGCAGCTGATGATGAAGAAGAAATAAATCCAATGGATGCAATACTCGGAGTAGTTGATGGCATAGTAGGTATATTTTTAAATTTATTTAATACTATACCAGTTTTAATAGGTGGCTGTATACAGATGGTAGCTGCTGGAGTTGCAAATATTGGTGGACGGATCAATTACATTCCTAACAATGGAAGACATATTATTTAACTGTTCTTCCAATAATAGAGCACCAATA
Organism: uncultured Clostridia bacterium; assembly: GCA_947629555.1. GTDB lineage: Bacteria > Bacillota > Clostridia > TANB77 > CAG-508 > CAKPQL01. The sequence continues at coordinate 10,650 of CANRED010000018.1, forward strand.
TTAAATATAAATTTCTTTAAATCAGGAAGTTCTGATGTTATAAACAATATAAGAAACAATATTGCAGTATGGTATACTACTTTAAGAAATATAGCTATAATATTATCATTAGTTGTATTAATATATGTAGGAATACGAATGGCATTATCTACTATGGCAGAAGATAAAGCAAAATATAAAAAGATGTTAGTAGATTGGGTAGTTGGATTTATAACAATATTTTTACTTCATTACATTATTGTAATAGCTGTAAATGTAAATGATTTATTAATTGAAATGCTTGCAAAGGCTAAAGATGCTTTTACAGCAACAACATCATATGGATTTGATAGTTTCGAAGCGGATTTAGCTTTAAATACATTGCCAGGACAGAAATTTACAGTTAGTTTTACTTCTGCAATACTATATGTATTTTTAGTAGCTATGATATGTATGTTTTTAGCTAATTATATTAAGCGTATGCTAACAGTTGCGTTTTTAATGATAATTGCACCAATAATTACAGTTACATACTCAATAGATAAAATGGGGGATCGGAAAACCTCAAGCATTAAATACTTGGTTAAAAGAATTTTTATATAATATATTAATACAACCATTTCACTGTATTATATATTTAGTATTCATGACAATTGCTGTGAACTTGTTAAGCACTATAGATTGGGGAGCTTGGGTAACAAGCAATACAGGAATGGGTGAATGTGTATTTGCAATAATAGTAATGTTATTTATAAAACAGGCAGAACCTATTGTTAGAAGAATATTTGGATTCGATAATGCAGGATCATTAGAAGGCGCCCTAGCTTCTGGTGCGTTATTAGTAGGTAGTATCAAAACTGCTTCAAATGTAATTGATAATGTAAAAAATAAGAAAGTAAATAGTGCAAAATCAGGAAAAACTACTTCTTCAAAACCACAAGCAAGCAGTAATGCTACTAGAAATGCAACAAACATAAATAATGCAACTAAGAATACAAATGCTAATAAAAGTCAAAATGCTGGAGCATCACAAAATGCAGGTGCTAAAGCTAGTAATGGACAAAATACTGGTGGAACAAATACAAATTCACAAAATCAGTCTGGAAATAGAAATTTAAATACAAGCCCAAAAGGCGAAAATCTAACGCAAGAAGAAAAGAAACAAAGAGTAAAAGATGGAATAAAGAAATTTGTTGGTACAGGAATTGGTTTTGGAATAAAATCTGCAGGCTTAGCAATGGGAGCATTTGCGTCAGAAGATTCAATTACAGGGGCAATGACAGGATATAACGTTGGAAAGACATTTGATGTAGGAGCAAAAAGTTTAGGTGGAACTATTGCAAATACTGGAAAAACACTAGTAAATAAGGCAACAAGAAGAAAAAAATTAACAGAGTCTACAAATAATTTAATAGATGAATACAATAAAATACAGGCTAAAATGAAATGGAACGATAATTTAATATATAGAAAATCTGAAGCTTTATTACAAATACCTGATTTAAATAGAGTAAGTGATCCTGATATAAGAAAGTATGGAGAAACTTTGCATAAATATAGAAAAGCATTTGAGGAGAACTATAAAGAACCAACAAATATGGTTTTAGACGCAATAAATAAAATTCAAAGTGGTGAATTAGAAAAAACTGAAGAAAGTATAAAAAGATATACTAGAAAGAAATAACAAATATGATAGAAGGTGATGTATTTGAATATAAATGATGAAGATGATGATTTAGTAGATGATGTTGTAGATACAGAAGATAATGAAAGTGGTAGCAATGGTCTTGATAATGTACAAGATAAATTAAATGATGTAAGAAATATAGTAGATAAAATAAAAAATGATCATGGTAAATCTGGAACTCCAGAAGGTTTAAATACAAAGTCTTCTAAAAAAGATAAAGGAGATAATGGGCTTAAAGAAAATTCAAATGGGCAATTACAAAAAAGCGAAAACAACAACTCTTCTAAACAAGATAAGCAAAGTAAAGAATCAAATAGAAAAGGAAATATAACACCTACTAATAAACAAAAAGGAAATACAACTGGAGAAAACGATGCTTCAAGAACAAACACATCAGCAAATAATGGAGATAGTACTACAGTAGGACAAGGGCTAGGCAATAAAAAAGCTGCCAGTGATGCAGGTAAAGGTGCGGCAAATAGTGGAGCTGCTACTGCAGGAGGTACAGCAGCAGGAGGCGCTGCGGCAGGAGGGACAGCAGCTGCTGCAGCAACGCCTGCTGGATTGGTTATAGCAGTCATTGCAATAGTTATAATAATTTTAATGATAATAATTGGATTTGTATCATTTTTTACAGATGGTCTTGGTTTAATAGGGCAAAAAATTCTTGAATTTGCAAATGGAATATGGACCGCAATTGCATCTGATTTTGTAGGAAAATCAGAATTACAAGTTAAGGAAGAAAATATTATTGAAATTGGTACATACTTAGAAAATATGGGATATGATTTAGAAGGATTTGGCTTTTTGGATTCTAACGGAAAAGGTGTTACAAAAGAAGATGAATTAGAAGATGATGGAACAGGTAGTGGAACTAAAACTGGAACTAGAACAATAAAAAATAGTGATGGAAAAGTAATATTAAAACGTAATATAACACAATCAAACGGTGGAGAAATTAAAGAAGGAGAAATTACTGCTATATCGAGCGATTGTATATGGGAATATTTAGTTGCAGAAAATAAAACTTATATATTAAAAAATCCACATGTAACTTTTTTTGGTTTAATTATACCAGGTAAAAATGTTTTTCAAATGTCAGACTTATTATTTGGAAATCATATGGACGACGGTATGATAAACATAGTAACTGACGGAATATTTGGTATAGAAACACAAAGTAGAGGACCATGGTCGAAAGCTAACAACATTGCTATAGATAGGACAAATAAACAAATGGTAGTTACGATAGCACACTTTCCATGGTTTAAAGATAAATATGCTTATAGTTTAGATGGATGGACTGGAAAATATGGAAAGTCATTAGATTTTTTACTAACATTACACTTAGCTACAATGTCACCTGATTTTGCAAAAGAAGTAGCTTCAAATGAAGAATTTAATGCACAAGTTAATGTAAAAGTGAAGAAAATTTATGCAAGTATACGATTAATTACAGAAGATGGTACAGAAATAACTGAGGATAATTATGAAGAGTTAGGCTTTACAAAGGAGCAATGGAAAGAAATAGAAAAATACAATGGAGAAATAGAGACATATGAGCCATATATATCAGAAGTTACAAACCATTGGTTTTACGATACTATAGATTTCGAGGATGCTTATGTAGAAGTCGAAAATCCATATTATAATAAAAATAATCCACAAGATTATACAGAAAATAAAGAATTTACCTACAAATATAAATATGTAGGATTAGGCGAAGATGATGATATTTTAGCTAATTTGGATAATTTATATGTAAGAGAAATAAGAAGCAAAGGAATAAAACAAGTAGCAGAACCTGTAGTTACTAAAAGAGAATATACAAAAGGAGAATTATCTTTGCAAACAATGCTTTTAGGTGGAGATCCTGGAAGTGAAAATACAGAAGAAAAATATAAATATTATATTTATAATGGTTCATCTGTACCAGAAGGTACTGAGAGAGAAAAAAGATATATAATGCAAAAAGTGCAAAATGGTGAAAATACTGAATATGCAATAGATACTAGGTTTTTCCAATATGCTTTTGCAATCTTAGAATCTACACATACACTAGATTCAGAATATGTTTTAAGAGATTTAAAAGAGTTATTTGCTAGTTTAGGAGTTGATATTTCAAGCATAGAGGTACCAAAAGATATAGGGGAATTAGAATGGATTTTGCCTGATTTTACTCCAGTAAATTGGGATCCAATGTTTAATACAACAGAAACAGAAATAAAAATAAGTGCAAAAAAAGATAATTCAAGCGGATTTGAAAAAGATTTGGATGTTGTTATGCCTGCAGATGGTAAAATTGTAAAAATATCAGAAGATGATGATGGAACAAAAACTTTAAAAATAGAATTCACAGGCACAGATAATTCAAAATTAGAGGGTATAACAATCTTTATAAGAGGAATACAATCAGATGTAGCAGTTAATGATATATATGAAAGAGGAAATAAAATAGGAACAACATATAATAAAGATATTACAGTTATTATGACAGATAGAAACCATACGGTAATTACAAATGTTGATAATTATTTATATCCACCAAAAGAAAATTAATTAAAGAGAGGGATTATAGTGAAAAAGAAAAATAAAATTTTACTATTGATTGTTATTTTTGCAATAATATTATCTATATTAATTTTAATAATAAATATAAATAAATCTAAAAATAACGAAGTCGATAATGAAGAGCAAGAAACATATTTTGAAGACACAAGTGTAGATAAACTTGAAGGCTTGTCAGAGAAGGAAAGAATTTTATTTTATTTTTCAACTTATATAGAAAATATAGAAAATGGTAATTATCAAGTAGCCTACGACATGTTATATGATGAATTTAAAAATACATATTTTGATAATATTGAAAAATTTGAGAACTATGTAAAGAATAAGTATCCAGATATAATATCAATAAATTATAATAGCTTTGTAAGAGAAGGAGAATATTATATAATATCAACTGAAATATTTGATATAAGTACAGAAGAAAGTATTAGCCAAAAATTTATATTAAAAGAATATGATTATAATGATTTTAAATTATCCTTCCAAGCAGACTAAAGAGGTGAAAATATGTTTACAGATTTTAGATTAAAAATAAGAGATTTTTATAAAAGAAATAAATCAAAAATATTAATCATTTTGCTGATATGGCTTTTAATAATTGTAATTAATTTTATATTAAAATATTATAAAGGACCTCAAATACCAACTACAAGTTATAAACCACACACTGCTATAATGGATAATACAGAAGTACCTAAAAAAGATCAAGAATCAATAGAAAATTTAATACACGAATATATAGAGTATTGCAATAATAAAGACTATGAAAAAGCATATAACATGCTAAGTGATGAATGTAGAGAAAATCTATATCCAACTATAGATGACTTTAAACTATATATAGATAAAATTTTTGATGAGAAAAAAACATATACAATTCAAAACTACTCAAATGTTGATAATAAATATATATATGAGGTAAATATATTTGAAGATATATTAGCAACTGGATTAACTGGAAAAGAAGATTTAAGAATGTATTCAGAAAAATTTGTTATAACAAAAGAAAATAATAAATTATCATTAGCAGTACGAAATTTTATTGGAAATACTGAAAATCATCAAATTTACGAGGATAATTACATAAAGGTTGAAATTACAGAAGTTATACAAGCTTACGAAACTCAAAAATATAAAGTAAAATTAACTAATAGAACTGAAAATACCATCGTATTAGCAGATCAAACTGAAAGATATGAAATAATGTTAGAGCTAAATAATGAAAACAGAAACATAGAAAATATACCATTTGGAGGAATATATTTAAATCCTTATGAAACAAAAGAGATGGAATTTGAATTTGTAAAATTTGTTGATGAAGAGAATCAAGCAAAAAGCATGATATTTAATGCTGTTAGAGTATTAAAATCATATTCAGGATTAGAATCTAAAAGGCAAGAAGAAATGGATAATGCAGTAAATTTATATAGCTTTAAAATTGCATTGTAAGATGGTAAAAAAGGTGGCAATAGCCACCTTTTTTGGTGAATGGTGAAGAGTGAATAGTTAATAATGAATAGTACAAAATTTGCTTTGGCAAATTTTGATGTAGGGAACAGACCTGGGCGTCGTTCCACGCTCCGAAGGCACACCCCAATAATATATGGATTGCATGATATACAACCCAAATTGTAGGGAACAGACCAACGTCGTTCCGCGCTCCGAAGGCACACCCCAAATAATATATGGTCGAATAGTATAAATTTATCATATAATTATTTTCTTTGAATAAACATAGTATCAAACAATAAAAGGAGGATACTATGTTAAAAAATAAAAAAACAAAAATAATTACTATTGTTATAATAGCTATAACAATTATTTGTATACTTGTTATACCAAAAACTTTTGCTATGCAACATTATCAAATAGTAGATACGCCTACGGGAATAGTAACTGCGAGCACATTAAATGTTAGAAGCGGACCTTCAACAAACTATAAAATTATCACACAAGTATATAAAAATGAGTATATAAGAATATTTGCAAAAGTTGGAACTTGGTACGTAGTTCAAACAGACAAAGATTATATAGGAGCTGTAAGTAGTCAGTACGTAAGATTGGTATATCCACAATCAAACAGCAATAATAATTCTAATACTACAAGTAAAAATAATTTAACAGCTGATGAGCAAGAGGTATTTAATTTAATAAATCAAAAAAGAATATCAGCAGGATTGCCAGCATTATCAATTAACCAAGAACTTCAAAACGTAGCTAGAATAAAAGCACAAGATATGGTCAATAATGGATATTTTTCACATACATCACCAACTTATGGTTCACCATTTGAAATGATAAAAAACTTTGGAATAACATATAAGGCAGCAGGAGAAAATATAGCAGGAAATTCAAGCAACTCAGGAGCCGTAGAGGCATGGATGAATTCAGAAGGACATAGAGCAAATATATTAAGTAACAGTTTTAACTATACGGGAGTAGCAGTTGTTAGTAGTCCAACCTATGGAAAAGTGTATGTTCAAATGTTTATTGGAAAGTAAAATACATAGGGAATGGCATTTTGTTGCCATTCCCTATTCCTTTTTTTACATAATAAGTTGATTTTTTACCAAAAATGTAATATAATTGTAATATAAGTGCCTTGTTAATAGTATAAGTTATGTAATGTATATATCCGTAATGGATTAAAATTAACATTATAAAGAAACGACAAAAACCGCTAAAAACAGCTATTGACAAGACTTTTAATTGTAGTAAAATAAATATTAGTAATAATATAAAAAAAGAAAGAAAAGGAAGGTTATTATGAAAGTAAAAAGAATATTATTATCTGTAATTTTAGCAGTAATTGCAATTTTTTTAGTATTTAATACAGAGGCATTTGCTGCATCAGGGTCATGGAAATTAGGAGCAGAAAAACTAAGAGAGGGAATAACTACTAAAAACAATGCTGAAGAACATACTACACCTTATTCATATCAAATAAATAGAAAGCCAGTTTTAAAAATAGTTGATAAAGCAAATACTAAACCAGATTTTAATAATGCAATATATTGTTTGAAAGCAGGACAAGGTTTTGGATCTGATAGCAATGTATTAGCAGATGTTAATTATGATACATACTATGATATGGTAAGTGAAAGAGATAATGTTAATAATGTAATAAATTTATCTGAAAGCAATTATAATTCAGTTTTATGGTTATTAGATAATATATATTTACCAAAACAATTACCAATAGAAGATAGACAACAAGCAAGAAATGATTTGTTGAATAAAGCTTTTAAAAAAGAATTTGAAGATGTTAATTCTGAAACATTTTATGGTTGGACTGTAGATAAATTATATATAACAGATGATGATATAGAAGTTGTTCAACAATGGGCATTATGGCATTTTACAAATGCAGAAGATGAAAACTCTACTACTTTCAGTACAAATGATCTTCCACCAATATTCGTAAGTGAAACAGGAAATGGCGAACACAATGTATTATCAGAACAAGGAAACATGACAGAAGATTGGAAAGATCCAGTACATGAAGGATATATTCGTCAAGAAGAAGCAGAAGTATTATATAAATATTTTATTACAGAAGCTGAAAAAAATAATAATTATGATAAAGAACCAACTAAAATAGCATTAAATAAAGAATTAGTACAAACAATAACACAAACAACATTATTAAACAAAAATTATATGATAGTAGGTCCATTTGAAATACAAAAAACAGGAAATACTTTTTACACATTTACAGGAACAGTAGTAGATAAAAGTGGAAAAAATTTAAGCTATAATATAAGTGATAAAAGTGGAAATCCAATTGCAGACATTAGAACATTAGAAGAAGCTGTAGGCAAAGGAGAATTTTATTTAAAAATTGAAAAACCAACATTAACTGATGATGAATTAGAAGGAGTTAAATTACACATAAGTTATACAACAAATGATACAACTGCAACATTTTGGACAGTAAACAATAGCAAAAAAGATCAACCAGTAGTTGTAGTAGAAAGATCTCCTAAAACATTAACAGACGAAATATCAGTTGAAAAACCAGAATTTGACTTAGCATTAAGAAAATATATAACAAAAGTAACAAGAAATGGTGTAAATTTAGATATAGATGAATTAACAGGAAGAATACCAAACATAAATAAAAATATATTAAGCTCAGAAAGTACAGCAGAATATAAACATAGAAAAGATCCTGTACCAGTACAAACAGGAGATATCGTAACATACAGAATTACAATATATAATGAAGGAGAACTATCAGGAAGAGCAACTAAAATTATAGATTATTTACCAGCAGGATTAGTATTTGAAGGTTCAAATTCTGCAAATTATGATTTTTCTGTATCATCAGATGGAAGAACAATTACAATAACACCTAAAACTTCATACATACATAATTTATCTGCATACAATGGAGCAACTTTAGATTCTGAAACAATAGAATTTACATGTAAAGTAACCAAAAAAGAAGAAAAAGGAACAGGTGTAGATACTATATTAACAAATGTAGCAGAAATAACAGAGGCTTATGATTTAAATAATGTAAAAATGTATCTAGAAGGTGATGATAGAGATTCTGAGCCTAATGGTTTAAGAAGACCATCAGATACAGAGTTACCTTCATATAAAGGAGAATCTTCAAACAAATCTGATTTATCAGATAGTACGAATCATTATAAAGGACAACAAGATGATGACGACTTTGAAAAATTAAAAGTTACAACACCTGAATTTGACCTTGCATTAAGAAAATTCATAACACATATAGATGGAAAAGAAGTAACTCCAAGTAGAGAGCCAGTTGTTGATACTACAGCTTTGAAAAACAAAACAGGTGAAACAGCAAAATATACTCATTCAAAAGTTCCATTAACAGTAGGAATTGGAAGTACAATAAGATATACAATAAGAATATACAATGAGGGAGAATTAGACGGATACGTAACAGTAATAGAAGATTATTTACCAGAAGAATTAGAATTAATACCAGCATCAAAAAGTACAATAAATGAAAAATATGGCTGGACTGAAGTAAATGGAAGAGTTATAACAAGTTCTTATTTAAATAATGTAACAATAGATGGATATGATGGAGGAGATACTTTATCATATAAAGAAGTTGAAGTAGAATGTAAAGTAAAAGATATAGCAGAAGATGGTAAAATATTAACAAACATAGCACAAATCAATGGTGATAGTGCAGATGATAGAGATTCAAATCCACAAAATGTAACAAAACCTACAGATGAAAACTTACCAAATTATAATCAACATCAAGAAGATGATGATGATTTTGAAAAAGTAGTTATTTATAAACCAGGATATGATTTAGCATTAAGAAAATTCATAACACATGTAGATGGAAAAGAAGTAACTCCAAGTAGAGAACCAGTTGTTGATACTACAGATTTAGCAAATAAAACTGCAACAACAGCTAAATATACTCATCCAAAGAATCCAATAACAGTAAAAATTGGAAGTATAATAAGATATACAATAAGAGTATATAATGAAGGACAAATAGATGGATATGCAACAATAGTAGAAGATTATTTACCAGAAGAATTAGAATTAGTGCCAGTATCAGAAAGTACAATAAATAATCAATACGGTTGGACAGCTACTGATAATGGAAGAATTGTAACAACAGAGTATTTGAAAGATAGAAAAATAGATGCATATACAGGTGGAGACGAACTAGATTACGAAGACATACAAATAGAATGTAGATTAAAAGAAACAGAAAACTTAGGAAAAATATTAACAAACATAGCACAAATTAATGGTGATGATGGAGAAGATAGAGATTCACAACCTTCAAATGTAGTAAAACCTAATGATGAAAATTTACCAAACTATAATCAAAATCAACAAGATGATGATGATTATGAAAAAGTAAAAGTATTTCAACCAGAATATGATTTAGCTTTAAGAAAATTTATTACAGAGGTAGATGGTGAAGAGCCAAATCCAAGTAGAGAACCAGTTGTTGATGTAACTCCATTAAAGGATGATTCAGAAGACACAACAACAGCAAAATATACACATCCAAAAACACCACTATTAGTTGAAAATGGTGATATAGTTGTATACACAATAAGAGTATATAATGAAGGTAAAGTTGATGGATATGCAGAAGAAATAAAAGATGACATACCAGATGGACTTGAATTTGTAATAGATAATCCAATAAATATAGAATATAGATGGAAATTATCTGATGATGCAAAACACGTAACAACAGATTACTTATCAAGCGATAGAGATGAAAACAATGTTATAAAAGCATTTGATAGTGCAACAATGACAACTTTAGATTATAAAGATGTAAAAATAGCATTTAAGGTAATAGAGCCTAACACATCAACAAGAGTATTAGTAAACGTAGCAGAAATAAAAGATGATAATGGAAAAGATATAGACTCAACACCAGATAATAACAAAGAAGACGAAGACGATTTAGATAAAGAATATGTAAAAGTAAGATACTTTGATTTAGCTTTAAGAAAATTCATAACAAAAGTAGAAAGCAAATCAGGAGATAATCTTCCAGTACAAACAGATACAACAACAGATGTATCAAGAGAACCAAAAGTTGAAATTGACGAAAATGGAAACATAAAATATGTTCATCCAAAAGACCCAGTTATTGTAGCAAATAGTGATATAGTGATATATACATTAAGAGTATACAATGAAGGAACAATAGATGGATATGCAGAAGAAATCAAAGATGATGTTCCAGAAGGATTAGAGTTAGTTCCAGAGCATGAAGTAAATGTTAAATATGGTTGGGTAATGTATGATGAAGATGGAAACATTACAGATAATCCTAGTGAGGCAAAAACAATTAGAACAACATATCTTTCAGAGGCAAATAATAAAGATAATATAATAAATGCATTTGATAGAGAAACAATGGAAGCACCAGCTTATAAAGATGTTCAAGTTGCATTTAGAGTAGTAGATAAAAACATTGGAGAAGATAGAGTTGTAATTAATACAGCAGAAATATCAAAAGATAATGATGATGATGTTGATTCAACACCAGATAATGACGATGAGGATGAAGACGATTTAGATAAAGAATATGTAAAAGTACAAACATTTGACTTATCATTATTAAAATGGGTAAGCAAAGTAATGATTACACAAAATGGAAAAACTACTGTAACTGAAACAGGATATAATGGAACAGAAAATCCTGAACCTGTGGTAAAAGTAGAGGTAAAAGAAGGACAAATAAAAACAATATTAATAAAATACGAATATGGAATAAAAATTACAAACGAAGGTGAAATTGCAGGATATGCAACAGAAATAACAGATTATATACCAGAAGGATTAGAGTTTATTCCAGAAGATAACCCATTATGGACATTAGAAGAAGATGGAAAAATTGTTACAAGACAATTAGAAAATACATTGTTACAACCAGGAGAAAGTGCAGTAGTTAATGTAGTATTCAAATGGATAAATAATGAAAATAATATGGGTATGAAGGAAAATATTGCAGAAATAAGCGAAGACAAGAACGATAAAGATGCGCCAGACAAAGATTCAACACCAGACAATCAAATACCAGAAGAAGACGATCAAGATAATGCATTTGTATTGTTAATGCCAAAGACAGGTGAAGTTGTAGTATTTATAGTTTTACCAACAATAATATTAGCAGTATTAACTACTGGAATTGTATTAATTAAAAAATATGTTTTATAATTAAAAATAATTAAAAAGAGATGCATTTAAAAATGCATCTCTTTTTGTGTATATTAGAGAATTCCATTACAAATGTATGGGTCCACGACCCGCTGTTTTCTTATATAAAAAAATTTCTTGCTACTGTTTTAATGTTTTGATATACTAAATATCAAGTAGGTGAACAAAATGAAAAAACTAATAAAAACATTATCAATAATATTAATAACAACAGTACTATTATGTTCTAAAGTTAGCGCACATGGAGGAAATATAACAGGTTGGAGAGATAGAAATTCAGACCAAATAGTTGAACACGACGGAATTTATTATGGATATCATAATGAAAATGGAGTTAGACATTACCATCAAGTAAAATGGAACGAGCAAGAACAAAGATGGGAAATATTAAAAACAGCAGTATACTATGATGAAAATTTTAATATTATAGATAATACTAAAAATACAGAAACTAAAAAAATAGAAGTAAAATATTCCGCAAGTGTAGACGGAGACACAGCAAAATTTGAATTAAATGGTGCAATAATAACTGTTAGATTTTTAGGAATAGATACCCCAGAAACTGTACATCCAACTAAAGGAGAAGAACCTTATGGAAAAGATGCAAGCAATTTCACAAAGGAAAAATTACAAAATGCAAAAAAAATAGAAATAGAATATGATGAAAATGCATCAAAAACAGATAAATATGAAAGACATTTAGCATGGATTTGGGTAGATGATATTTTATTAGAAGATGAACTCATAAAAAATGGATTAGCAAAAACCTATATGCTACAAGATAATTACAAATATGCAGGAAGATTGCAAGAAAGTGAAGAAATTGCAAAAAAAGAGAAAAAAGGCATTTGGAGTAATGAAGAAACTACAACTCAAGAAAACACAGAAGCAGAAGAAATAAACAAAAGTAGAAGTATAACTGAAGAAAATACACAACAAGAAGTGATGAAAGATATAAATGTTGATATTAGAAATATTATAATTGGAGCAGTAACTTTGTCAGCTTTAATTACAATGAAAAGTATGTTAAAAAGAACTAAAAAGAAAAAAAGGAAAGCTAGAAAATAAAAATAATAAATATCATAATACAACCTTCATACGAATACAATTAAACAAATGTATTCTTAAATGGAGGTTTTCTTTATGAGAAATTACTCAATAGAAGAACGTGCTATTAATTTAGCACATTATATTATAGATTCAAAAGATACGGTAAGAGGAGCAGCAAAAAAATTCGGAATAAGCAAAAGTACAGTACATAAGGATGTTTCAGAAAGATTACTAACGATTAATAAGGCATTAGCAGTTGAAGTAAGAAGAATTTTAGATGAAAATAAAGCAGAAAGACACATAAGAGGTGGGATGGCAACAAAATTAAAATACAGTAAAGGGGCATAACAAAAAATAGATTGCTTTAAAATTTAAAGCAATCTATTTTTGTTTCATATTATTGATTATTTCTTTGTTGTTTTCTAGCTTTTCTACAAGCTGGACATCTTTGTGGTTCTCCAAAGCCTTTTTCTTCATAAAAAGCTTGCTCGCCTTCTGTGAATACGAATTCAGCACCACAATCTTTGCATACTAAAGTTTTGTCTGCCATTTTATGGAATCCTCCTTCTTAATAAGAATATTAATTCAATTTAATTTTTACGACCCAATACATTCTCTAAAAAGGAAGGCAATAGTCTAAAGATTAAATTTTAGTTATTAAAATAACTAAATAAAATATAGCATACAAAAAGAAAATATACAAGTGTTTTTTTAATTTTACTTGAAAAATATGTTGTTTTATTATAAACTATATAGGAAAAATGTATTACGAAATCGTAGGGGTCAGCATCCTTAGGCGACCCGTTAAATAAACAATAGAAAAATACGTTATTTCATAAAAATAATACATTTGTAAAGGAGCAAATTAATATGAAGGTTATATTATTATCAGACATAAAAAATGTTGGAAAAAAAGACGAAATATTAAATGCAAATGACGGATATGCAAGAAATTTTTTGTTTCCAAAGAAATTAGCAGTTGAAGCAACTCCAGATAACTTAAAAAAATTAAAAGACAGAAAGGATTCAGAAGCACATAAAAAAGAATTAGATAAACAAAAAGCAATGGAGATAGCAGAACAACTAAATAAATTACAATTAAATTTAAAAGTAAAAGCAGGAGAAAATGGTAAAATATTTGGCGGAATAACTTCAAAAGAAATTTCAGAAGAATTAAAAAAACAAAATAATATAGATATAGACAAAAAGAAAATAGTGTTATCAGAAACAATTAAAAACTTAGGTAGATTTTCAGTAGATATAAAATTATATGAAGGAATAACAGCGAAGCTAACAGTTAGTATACAAGCAGAATAAAAATATATTACAAGCGATGTAAAAAACGACGCCTTTGTCGTTTTGTCATTAAATGTTATAAATAGCAGGAAAAGAGGTAAAATACATGGAAACAGGAAAAATACCACCACACGACATAGAAGCAGAACAAGCAGTTATAGGTAGTATGCTTACAGATAAAGATGCAGTAATAGAAGCATTAGAGGTATTAACAAAAGAAGATTTTTATAGAGAAGATAATAGAACAATTTTTGAGGCAATATGTAATTTGTATAATAAATCAGAGCCAATAGATGTTATTACAGTAAAAGATGAATTAGTGGCAATGGGAAAATTTGAAGCAGTTGGCGGATTAGAATATCTTGCAGTATTGCCAGACAAAGTTCCTTTAGTATCAAATGCAGATAGATATGTAAAAATAGTGCAAGAAAAGGCTACTTTAAGAAATTTAATAAAAGCTTCTAATGATATTGTTTCACTTGGATATGCAGAAACAGAAGAAATAGACGATATAATAGATTTAGCTGAAAAAAGAATATTTGAAATAACACAAAAAAAGAATGCTAAGGGTTATACACCTATAAAAGACATATTAGTAGAATCTTTTGCAGAAATAGAAAGATTATATAATCAGAAAGCACAAATAACTGGTGTACCAACAGGATTTGCAGACTTGGATTATAAAACAGCAGGCTTACACAAATCAGATTTAATATTAATTGCAGCACGTCCAGCAATGGGAAAATCTGCATTTGCTTTAAATATTGCAACAAATGCTGCATTAAAAGCTAAAGTGCCAGTAGCAATATTTAACTTAGAAATGTCAAAAGAACAATTAGTAAATAGAATATTATGCAGTGAAGCTATGGTAGATAGTAATAAAATTAGAACAGGTAAAATAGAAGAAGATGATTGGGTAAAATTAGCAACCGCATTAGGCCCATTATCTGAAGCACCAATATATATTGATGATACACCTGGAATTTCTATTATGGAAATAAGAGCAAAATGTAGAAAATTAAAAATGGAAAAGAACATAGGATTAGTAATAATAGACTATTTACAATTAGTACAATCTAGCAATAGAAGAAATGCAAGCCGTGAACAAGAAATTTCTGAAATAAGTAGATCTTTAAAAATATTAGCAAAGGAATTAGATATTCCTGTTATTGCATTATCACAGCTATCAAGAGCTGCAGAACAAAGACAAGACCATAGACCAATGTTATCAGATTTACGTGAATCTGGAGCTATTGAGCAAGATGCTGATATAGTAATGTTTATATATAGAGATGATTATTATAACGAAAACAGTGAAAAGAAAAATATAGCAGAAATCACACTTGCAAAACACAGAAATGGTTCAACAGGAGCAATAGAACTATTGTGGTTAGGAAATTATACTAAATTTGTAAACATAGAAAAGAACAGATAATCTAAAAGGAGTATATATTGGATACAGTAATAAAAACAATCGAAAAGTATAACTTAATACAAAATGGAGATAAAATTGTAATAGGAGTTTCTGGCGGTCCGGATTCAATTTGTTTACTACATATATTAAATAGTTTAAAAGAAAAATATAATTTACAGTTGTTTGTAGCACACGTAAATCATCAGATAAGAGAAAATGCAAAAATAGATGAAGAGTATGTAGTTGATTTTTGCAAAAAAATAAATGTGCCAGTATATGTAAAACATGTAAATGTAATAAATATTTCAAAACAGCAAAAAATAAGTACAGAAGAAGCGGGACGAAATGAAAGATATGCATTTTTTGATGAAGTGTTAAATAAAACAAATTCAAATAAAATTGCAATAGCACATAATAGTAATGATAAAGCAGAAACTGTACTGATGAATATATTAAGAGGAAGCGGAATATCAGGATTAAAGGGCATAGAGCCTAAAAGAGATAACAAATATATCAGGCCATTGATAGAAACATCAAGGGAAGAAATAGAAGAATATTGTAGTAAAAATCATTTAGAACCAAGACATGATGAATCAAATGATGAAAATATATATAATAGAAATAAAATAAGAAATATAGTAATACCATACATAAAAAAAGAATTTAATAATAATATTATAAATACAATAAATAGGCTATCAGAAGTAGCAATAGAAGAAAGTGAATACATAAATAAAATTATAGAAAACGAATATAATAATATTTGTGTAAAATGTGAAGCGGATTTAATACAATTAGACTTAAAAAAATTTAATAACTTAGATATAGTATTAAAAAGAAGAATGATATTATATACTATTTACAAATTACAACATCACACAAAAGGTATAGAAAAAACAAATGTAGAAGATATAATAAAATTATGTAGTAACAACATAGGAAACAAATTTTTAATACCAGAAAAAGGTCTAAAAGTATTAGTAAAGAACAGAAATATTTTATTTATAAAGTATTGAAAATGAAAATCTAATATGGTATAGTATGATATTATAATATGTTTTTTAGCATACGAACATAGGAGGAAAATATGAAAAATAGTTTAAAAACTTTAGCAATGTGGTTAATAATAGGGATAATATTTATAGTATTAATAACATCAATATTGGATAATGCAGATACAAAAATGACATATTCAGAATTGATGACAAAAATAGAAAATGCAGAAGTAAAAAATATAGAAATTGCATCAGATGGAACTAAGGCTTATGTAACACTTAAAGGATCAACAACAGAAAAAGAAGTAGTAATACCTAGCTTAGACAGTTTTATGGATAATATAAACAAATACTTAGTATCTGGAAATATAACATTAGAAGAAAAACCAGAATCAATGTTAATGACAGTACTTGGACTTCTTTCACCATTTGGAATACTTATAATTTTCTTATTATTTTTAATGTTATTTATGAACGGAAACGCACAAGGTGGAAATAAAACAATGTCATTCGGAAAAAGTAAAGCCAGAATGATGGGTGTTGGTGAAAAAAATAGAATTACATTTGATGATGTAGCCGGCGTAGATGAAGAAAAAGAAGAATTAGAAGAAATAGTAGAATTTTTAAAATCACCAAAGAAGTTTACAGATATGGGAGCAAGAATACCAAAAGGTGTTTTACTTGTAGGACCTCCGGGAACAGGAAAAACACTTTTAGCAAGAGCAGTAGCTGGAGAAGCAGGAGTACCATTCTTTATAATAAGTGGTTCTGACTTCGTTGAAATGTTTGTTGGTGTTGGTGCTTCAAGAGTTAGAGATTTATTTGAACAAGCAAAGAAAAATGCACCATGTATAATATTCATAGATGAAATAGATGCAGTTGGACGTCAAAGGGGTGCAGGACTTGGTGGAGGACATGACGAAAGAGAACAAACATTAAACCAATTATTAGTTGAAATGGATGGATTTGGAACAAATGAAGGCGTAATAGTTTTAGCTGCAACAAACAGACCAGATGTATTAGATAAAGCATTATTAAGACCAGGAAGATTTGACAGACAAATAGTAGTTTCAGCACCAGACGTAAGGGCAAGAGAGCAAATATTAGAAGTTCATGCTAGAAAGAAAAAATTAGGTGATGATGTAGACTTAAAAACAATAGCAAGAAACACATCTGGATTTGCAGGAGCAGATTTGGAAAACGTATTAAATGAAGCAGCTTTACTTGCAGCAAGAAGAAATAAAGATGTAATTAATATGGAAGAAATAGAAGATGCAATGATAAAAGTTACAATGGGACCAGAAAAGAAAACTAGAGTAAGAAGTGACAAAGAAAATAAATTAGTTGCGTACCATGAGGCAGGTCATGCAGTTGTAAGTAGATTTTTACCATCACAAGATACTATACATCAAATATCAATAGTTCCAAGAGGAATGGCTGGTGGATATACAATGTATAGACCAACAGAAGATAAATCTTTCATGTCAAAATCTGAAATGGAAGAAAACATAGTATCATTGCTAGGTGGTAGAGTTGCAGAGCAATTAATATTAAATGATATTTCAACAGGTGCAAGCAACGATATAGAAAGAGCCTCAAAAATAGCTAGAGAAATGGTTACAAAATACGGAATGAGCGAAAGAATTGGAGCAATAATGTTTGGATCAAGTCAAGAAGAAGTATTTTTAGGAAGAGATTTTGCACAAACTAAAGACTTTAGTGAAGAAACAGCAGCAATAATAGATGAAGAAGTTAAGAAAATTATAGATAAAGCATACAAAACAGCAGAAGTAATACTAAGTGGAAACATAGACAAATTACATGCTGTTGCAACAAGACTTCTAGAAAAAGAAAAAATCGATGGAGAAGAATTTGATCAAATATTCCAAGACTAATACAAAAATGCAGACGTTACGTCTGCATTTTTTGTTGTATAGGAAAAATCAATGCAAACTGTAGGGGTCGGCGTCCTCGACGACCCGTTTATTGTATCCAAAATAAACTCAAAAAAAACTAAAAAATACTATTGTTTTTGATTTTCTTATCCTATATAATAAAAACAAAAACAATATTAGGGGGATTTATGGAAAATATTAAAATTTTTGCCTGCAAATCTGCAGAAAACTTTACAAAAGAAATTTGTGATTATTTAAATTTGCCAATGGGAAAAATTGATTCTTTTAAATTTAAAAATGACAATAATTTTGTGCAAATTAGGGAAACAGTAAGGGAACAAGATGTGTATATAGTTCAAACAGTAGAACCACCAATAAATGAAAGAATAATGGAATTATTAATAACTATAGATGCAGCAAAAAGAGCATCTGCAAGAAGGGTAAATGTGGTATTACCATACTTCCCATATTCAAGATCAGATAAAAAAGACCAACCAAGAATACCGGTAACAGCAAAACTTATGGCAGCAATAATAGAAGCGGCTGGTGCAAATAGAGTTATAACATGTGACTTGCATAATCCAGCAATACAAGCATATTTCAATATAAACTGTGACAGATTAACTGCACAAAATTTATTAGAAGCTTACTTTAAAAATAAAAACATAGACGATATGGTTATAGTTGCAACAGACGCTGGAAGTTCTAAAAAAGCATATAAATATGCAGAATATTTTAATTGCCCAATAGCAATGATAGATAAAAGAAGAGAAGGAAATGATGATAGAGCAATCGCTTCAACAATAATAGGAGATGTAAAAGGAAAAACAGCAGTTGTATTTGATGATGAGGTTGATACAGCAGGCTCTCTAACAGAAACAGCCAACCTTTTAGAAAAATTTGGAGCTAAAAAAATATATGCAGGATGTACACATGGTGTATTATCTGGACCAGCAATAGAAAGAATACAAAAATCAGCTATATCAGAATTAGTTATTACAAATACAATACCATTACCAGAAGAAAAGAGAATAGACAAAATAACAGTATTATCAATAGCTGGATTATTTGCAGAAGCAATAAAAAGAATAAACGAGGCAAAACCATTAGGAGATATGTTTAAATAAGTATTGACATTTAATATATATATAATGTATAATAACTAAGTCAAAAGCAGTAGGACAATATGTAGAAACGAATCCCACAGTATGAATTGGTACTTTGGAAGGAGGGGAATTAAATGTCAGAAGTAAAAGTTAATAATGGAAATATAGAAGATGCATTAAAAAGATTTAAAAGACAATGCGCTAGAAATGGTGTAATACAAGAGGTACGTAAAAGGGAACACTATGAAAAACCAAGTGTTAGAAGAAAAAAGAAATCAGAAGCAGCTAGAAAAAGAAAATTCTAATAAGCCGGACGGAGATAGTCTCCGTCCTTTTGTATATAATTACCTATTTTACATTGTAGGGGTTATTTATAAATAGTGAAAAATAGGAGGAACTATTATGTTAAAAGAAAAATTAATGGAAGATTTAAAAGACTGCATGAAGGAGAAGAAGGAATTAAGGAAAAATGTAATTCAAATGATAAGAGCAGCAATATTACAAATAGAAAAAGACAAACAAATAGAATTAAATGACGATCAAATAATAGAAATAATTGCAAAAGAATCAAAGAAAAGAAAAGACTCATTAGCAGATTACGAAAAGAGTGGAAGACAAGATTTAATAGATAATATAAATGAAGAAATAAATATAATAAGCGAATATCTACCAAAGCAATTAAGCAAAGAAGAATTATTACCAATTATAAAAGAAATAATAAATGAAACAGCAGCGACTTCCATAAAAGATATGGGAAAAGTAATGAAAGCAGCAAAAGAAAAAATAGGAGTAGCTGCTGATGGAAAAACAATTAATGAAGTAGTAAAAGAATTATTAGACATCAACTAAAATAATATCTTCACCTATACACTTTATGTTTTGCCAGGGAATAACGATTTCGTTATTCCCTGAAATCATACCTAGAAATCTAGTACTTCCTGGAACGATTATAGAAGTAATCATTCCATCTTCTAAATTTGCAGTAACGTCTTGAACAAAACCAAGACGCCTACCATCTCGTATACTAACAACTTCTTTGTGTTTAAAATCCAATCCTTTAGATTTCATATATATCCTCCAAAAATCATATTAATATAATATATTCAAAAATTAAAATAAGATTACATTAGTTAAAAATAAAGATAGATATTGCCATAAATTACCAAGGAAAAAGCATTGACTTTTATATCAATTTTATGTTAACATATAAATTGTGAGGCACATGATTGTGTCTTCATAGCACTCACAAAAAATATTTTAAAAATATTTAAAAAAGGTATTGACTTGTATAATGAATGGTGCTACAATAATCATTACTTAAAACGCAAATGAAAATATATTTTTTAATTTGAGTTAGTAAATATGAGGGTGAACATAAGAATAAATTAGGCGAGCAAATAATTACTAATTTTTATTTTGCACAAAAAACAAAAAAATTTAAAAAATATGTTGACAAATGTTTTAAGAGGTAGTATAATGAAATACGTTCCGTCCGTAAAGGCGAAACAAGTAAGAAGTACATTGAAAAGTAAACAATAAATCCTTTAAGAGACCAAGCGGTAATACAAAAGTATTGCCAAAATAATTTTAATTAAAATAATGAGTCAAAAACTCAAAGTGATAAGTAAAACATTTAGATGTTTTACAAGAAGAAACGAGTTATGCAAGGCAAACGAATGATTTTCGACGAAATAGTACGTGTGTACATTGAGGAGAAAATCAAGAAGTTTAACGAAGCAGAACGAAGTTTATTCGCAGTAAAAAACAAGAGAGTTTGATCCTGGCTCAGGATAAACGCTGGCGGCGCACATAAGACA
>CANRED010000019.1 GCA_947629555.1 uncultured Clostridia bacterium
AATGTACTAAAAGAAATAAGTTCAGATGAAAGAGAAAGGTATTTAGCAGAATTAAGATTAAAATACATAATGGACCAAAAGGCAATAGAAGAATATGGCTATGACCATGGATTAGAAGAAGGAATAAAACAACGGCATATACAAAATAACAAAAGAAATGCTAAAACAGAATTGTAGCATTGACTTTATAATATCAGTTACAGGTCTAACCAAAGAAGAAATAGAAAAATTAAAATAATATATTCTAAAAATTATTGATATAAAAGTAATAGGCACACTTAAACAGTGCCTATTTTTTGCGTATGAAAATATGTAGGGTCGATGCCCTACTATGTATATTGAAACTGTAACTCACATTCGTTCGAACAGTTTCAACAACATCGTCCCGTTACCACGAAGGCATACCCAATAATTGTAGGGAACGGCGCCCTCGCCGTTCCGTTGGAGCTGTCACCAAAGGTGACTGAGGGTTCTAATATAATTCATAAAATATTGAAATTTAAGGAATGTTAACCTTGACAAACATTCAATATAGTAATATAATGTTAACCGTAACTAACAAAAAATAGGAGAAAAATTTATGATATCAAAATCGTTGGAAGAATATATAAAAACAATATATATATTAAAAAAACAAAATGGTAATGTAAGAGTTACGGATATTGCAAATAGAATGAATTGTACAAAGCCAAGTGTGAATAAAGCATTACACAATTTAAAAGACAACAACTTAGTAGACTATAAAATATATGGAACAATTGAACTTACAGCTGATGGAGAAAACCTAGGGAAAAAGATAATAGAGGCCTATGATATAGTTTATTTATTTTTAAAAGATGTACTTAATTTGGAAGAAGACGAAGCACAAAATGAGGCCGAAAAAATAAAATCCGTAATAGCGGATGATACAATAAATAAATTGGCAAAATATGTTCATAAGGTTTTAGGTTTAAATAATTTAGATTGTGATTATGATATTAATAAAGAAAAATGTAGAAGTTGCATCAGAAGAAAACCAAAGGACAAAATAAATAATGAAAAATAGAAAGGATTTTTTATATGAGCGATAAATTATTAGAAATAAATAACTTATATGTAAATGCTGAAGAAAAAGAAATTTTAAAAGGAATAAATTTAAAAATTAATAAAGGTGAAATTCATGTAATAATGGGGCCAAATGGTTCAGGCAAAACAACTACTGCTAATGCTATATTAAATAACCCAATGTACATTAAAAAAGGTGGTAGCATTTTATTTGATGATGAAGATATAACAAATTTGAAAACAGATGAAATTGCAAGAAAAGGAATATTTATGTCCTTTCAATTACCAGAAGAGATACCAGGAGTATCTGTTACAAACTTCCTAAAATATGCAAAAAATAAAATAACAGGAAAGCCTGTAAAAATATTTGAATTTAAAGATGAATTAAAAAAGTATATGGAAGATTTAAATATGAATCCTGAAAATATGGAAAGAAGTTTAAATGTTGGTTTTTCAGGTGGAGAAAAAAAGAAAAATGAAATATTGCAAATGCTTGTGTTAAATCCAAAACTTGCAATTTTAGACGAAACGGATTCAGGTTTAGACGTAGATGCAATAAGAACTGTATCTAAAGGAATTGAAATGTTTAAAAATAATGAAAATGCAGTTCTTATAATTACTCATAATACAAAAATTTTGCATAGCTTAAAGGTAGATTGTGTGCATGTTTTAGTAAACGGAAAAATTGTCAAAACAGGAGGACAAGAACTTGCAAGCGAGATAGAGAATGAAGGCTATGAAAAATATAAAGTAGAGGAATAGTAAAATGAAAAAAAGTAATATTGAAGAGATAAATAGAAATATTTATGACATAAAAAACAAAGATGAATATGATTTTAAAATAAAAAAAGGTTTAACTGCCGAAATTATAAATGAGATATCTAATCAAAAAAATGACCCAGACTGGATGAGAGAATTTAGGTTAAAAGCATTAGATGTGTATAACCAGTTAGAATTACCATCATGGGGACCAGATATTTCAGAATTAGATATGAATGAAATTGCAACTTATGTTAGACCAAAAAGTAAATTAAATAGTTCTTGGGAGGATGTACCAGAAGATATAAAAAATACTTTTGATAAACTAGGTATTCCAGAAGCAGAAAAAACATCTCTTGCAGGAGTAGGTGCACAATACGATTCAGAAGTTGTTTATCACAGCATGAAAGAGGATCTTATAAAACAAGGTGTAATATATACAGATATGGAAACTGCAGTTCGTGAGTACCCAGATTTAGTAAAAGAGCATTTTATGAAATGCGTTCCTGTATATGACCATAAATTTGTTGCTTTACATGGAGCTGTTTGGTCTGGAGGTTCTTTTGTATATGTGCCTAAAAACGTAAAAGTAGATATACCACTTCAATCATATTTTAGATTAAACTCACCAGAATCAGGACAATTTGAGCATACCTTAATAATAGTAGATGAAGGAGCAAGTCTACATTTTATTGAAGGATGTTCTGCACCAAAATACAACAAAGTAAATTTACATGCAGGCTGTGTTGAGCTATATGTCAAAGATAATGCATATTTAAGATATTCTACAATAGAAAACTGGTCTAAAAATATGCTTAACTTAAATACGAAAAAAGCAATAGTAGGAAAAAATGCAGGAATGGATTGGGTAAGTGGTTCTTTTGGTTCTAAAATATCTATGCTATATCCAATGAGTATTTTAAATGGAGAAGGAGCCAAAACAGAGTATACTGGAATTTCTTTTGCAGGAAAAGGACAAAATTTAGATAATGGATTTAAAGTAGTTCATAATGCTAAAAATACATCAAGTGTAGTTAATGCAAAATCAATTTCAAAAAATGGTGGAGTATGCACATATAGATCATTAGTAAGAATAAATGAAAATGCAAAAAATTCTAAATGTACAGTATCATGTGAATCGCTTATGTTAGATGATATATCTAGGTCAGACACAATTCCTACAAATGAAATAAGAACAGATGAAGTAGAATTTTCTCATGAGGCTAAAATTGGAAAAATTAGTGATAAAACAATATTTTACTTAATGAGTAGAGGAATGTCTGAAGAAGATGCTAAAGCAATGATAGTAAGAGGTTTTGCATATCCAATATCAAAAGAATTGCCTGTTGAATATGCAGTAGAAATGAACAATTTGATTAATTTAGAATTAGAAGGAGCAATTGGCTAAATTAACAAAATGAAATTACAAAAAATGTAGGGAACGACGCCCTCGTCGTTCCGCACTCCGAAGGCATGACCAACATAACGGAGGGTTCTATTACAAAAATAAAGAAAGGAAATAATATGGAAATAATAACTTTAAATGAAACACCTATAAGAACTGCAAGAAATTTTAATATAAATAACATAAAATTAGAAAATATTGAAATTCCTAAAACAATATCAGAATTTAAAAATGTGCAAATAACAAATAATTCTTCAAAAATCCAAATAATTGAAGACATCGATACACTTAATTTAACTTATGGTGTTGGAAATACTTTAACAAATCAAAGTTCAAATAAAAAATTTAAAATTATAATAGATAGCAAAGAGAACAATATTATAAAACTAGAATTTGATTTTGATAAAGATAGTTTAAATTTAATAGATAATATAGAAATTGTTGCAAACGAGAAGTCAAAATCAACTATTATTATAAAATATAAATCAGATAAAAAAATAAGCGGATTTCATAATGGAATAATAAAGGCTATTGCAAAGAAAAATGCAAATATAAGAATAATAGTGGTTAATTTATTGAATGAAACTTTTAACAATTTTATTAGTATTGATAACGAGATAGCAGAAAGTGCAAATATTAATTATACAATAGTAGATTTCGGAGGAAAAAATAGTATAACTAATTATTATTCTAATTTAGTAGGAGATTATTCTCAAAATAATGTAGATACTATTTATTTAGGCAAAGAAAATCAATTATTTGATTTAAATTATATTGGAGAGTTAAGAGGAAATAAATCTAATATAAATATGGAAGTGCAAGGTGCGCTAAAAGATAATGCTATAAAGCATTTTAAAGGAACAATAGACTTTAAAAAAGGTTGTAAAAAGGCAAAAGGAAATGAAAATGAATTTTGTATGCTACTATCTGATAAAGCAAAATCTTTAGGATTACCTATGCTACTATGTTCAGAAGAAGATGTTGAAGGCAACCACGCAAGTTCAGCAGGAAAGATAGGAGAAAAAGAATTATTTTACATTATGAGTAGAGGATTTGAAAAAAAAGAAGCAATGAAATTAATGGTAAAAGCGAAGTTTAATAAAATATTAGAAAATATAGAAAATGAAGAATTGAAAAATGAAATTATATTTGAAATTGATAATAGATTAGATTAAAAATAAATTGCAAATATTGTAGTGAACGACGCCCTCGTCGTTCCGCACTTCGAAGGCATACCAAAAATAAATTACAACATCAATGACTCGTTACCTTTGTAGGGGTCGATGCCCACATCGACCCGCGCTACGAAAGCCTAACTCACTACAAAAAAGAAAGGATAATTTTATGAAAATAGAAGATATAAAAAACGATTTTCCAATATTAGCAAATAAAAATATTGCATATTTAGATAGTGCTGCAACAACTCAAAAACCTATTCAAATAATAAATGCAATAAACGATTTTTATAACAATTACAATGCAAATCCACATAGAGGTGCATATTCATTAAGCATTGAAGCAACTGAACTTTATGAAAATACAAGAGCAAAAGTTGCTAAATTTATAAATGCAAAATATCCAGAAGAAATTATATTTTCAAAAAATGCTACTGAAAGTTTAAATTTACTTGCATATTCTTATGGAATGGATAATTTAAGCCAAGATGATGAAATTGTACTTTCAATAATGGAGCATCATTCAAATTTAGTTCCTTGGCAAAAGGTTTCAAAAATAACTAAAAGTAAATTAAATTATATGTATATAAATAACGAATTTGAAATATCAGATGAAGAAATTGACAGCAAAATAACATCTAAAACAAAAGTGGTTGGAATTACACATGTTTCAAATGTTCTAGGAACTGTAAATAATGTAGAAAAAATAATAAAACGTGCACATAAAGTTGGAGCAATAGTAATTTTAGATGCATCTCAAAGTATTCCTCATTTCAAAATAGATGTACAAAAATTAGATGCAGATTTTGTAGTTTTTTCAGGACATAAAATGCTAGCACCATTAGGAATTGGAGTATTGTATGGCAAAAGAGAACTATTAAATAAAATGAGTCCTTTCTTAATGGGTGGAGACATGATAGAGTATGTTTATGAGCAAGAAACAACTTTTGCACCTCTTCCAAACAAATTTGAAGCAGGAACACAAAATGTAGAAGGAGTAATAGGATTAGGAGCAGCGATTGATTATATTGAGAAACTAGGATATGATAATATTCAAAAAATAGATAAAGAATTAGTGTTATATGCAAGAGAAAAACTATCTGAATTGGATTATATAGAACTATATTTAACTCCTAATATAAAAAATCATTCTGGAGTAATTTCTTTTAATATTAAAGGAATTCACCCACATGATGTAGCAAGTATATTAGATTCTAACGGTGTATGCATACGTTCAGGAAACCATTGTGCACAACCACTTATGAGATATTTAGGGATAGATTCTACATGCAGAGCAAGTTTTTATTTTTACAATACAAAAGAAGATGTAGATAGGCTTATTGAAGGACTTAACAAGGCATATAATATGTTTAAAAAATACGTAAAATAATTTAAATGAAAGGATTTTTTTAATGGAAGATTTAACAGATGTGTATAATGAATTAATAATGGAGCATAGTATGAATTCATATAACAAAAAGAAATTGGATAATGCAGATTATTCACAAATTGGTCATAATCCAAATTGTGGAGATGAGATAACATTAGAATTAAAACTTAATGGAAATATAATAGAAGATATGGCTTTTTCAGGACATGGATGTGCTATATCTCAAGCATCTACTTCTATTATGATAGATACTTTAAAGGGAAAAACAATAGAAGAGGCAAAAGAAATTATAAAAACATTTATAGCAATGATAAAAAGAGAAACAACAAATGAAGAAGAATTAAAAAAACTAGAAGATGCTATTGCTTTTAGAAATGTAGCAAATATGCCTGCAAGAGTAAAATGTGCATTACTTGCTTGGCATACAATAGAAGATATATTAGAAAACAAATAATACATTCTAAATAAAAAGAAGGTAAATATATGGAGAATAAAAGAGTACTAATAGGTATGAGCGGCGGAGTGGATAGTAGTGTATCAGCACTTCTATTAAAAGAGCAGGGATACGAAGTAATTGGTGCAACTTTAGAATTATTTGCAGGAAGCAGTTGTTGTAATGTAAATACATACATAGATGCAAAAAATGTATGCAATTCAATAGGCATACCACATTTTATATATGATTATAAAAATGAATTTAGAGAGTTTGTTATAGGAGATTTTATAGATTGCTATGCAAACTGTAAAACTCCAAATCCATGTATAGAATGTAACAAATATATGAAATTTGGACTTATGTATGAAAAGGCAAAAGAATTAGACTGCAATTATATTGCAACAGGTCATTATGCAAAAACCGAATATAGTGAAAAATATAAAAGATGGGTATTAAAGAAATCAAATGCAGGTAGAAAAGATCAAAGTTATGTTTTATGGAATATACCAAAAGATTTAATAGAGCATGTGTTATTTCCTTTAGCAGATTTTGAGAACAAAGAGCAAATAAGAGAAATTGCAAATAATCATAATTTAAAGGTTGCAAATAAACCAGATAGTGAAGATATTTGTTTTGTACCAGACGGAAATTACAAAAAGTTTTTAGAAAACAATTCTCAAATAAAACCAAAAACAGGAAACATAGTAAATTCTAAAGGGCAGGTTTTAGGAAAACATACAGGCTTATACAATTATACTATAGGTCAAAGAAAGGGACTTGGAATTTCAAATCCTGTACCACTATTTGTATTAGGATTTAATAAGGATAAAAACGAGGTAATAGTAGGAGAAGAAAAAGAACTATATAAAAAAGAAATAGTTGTAACAGATATAAATCTTTTATTATTTGATAAAATAGAAGGAGAAATGGAAGTTTCAGTTAAAACAAGATACTCTGCAAAAGAGGCAAAAGCGAAAATATCAATGCAGAAAGATAATATAAAAGTAATTTTTGATGAGCCACAAAGAGCGGTAACACCAGGTCAATCTGCAGTATTTTATATAGATGATATAGTAGTAGGTGGGGGAAAAATTAAATAAAGAGGTTTTATAAATAAAAAATAAGGTTAATAATTTTATTAACCTTATTTTTTATTATAATAAATGATATAATAATGTCGAAATTTAATATTTTTTGAAAAATTTTTAATAAAAATGCAACCAAATTAAAAAAATTGTGAATTGATATATGTAAGATATCTTAATAAGGAGTTTAGATCTAAATTGGAAGTGAAGGATGAAAAAATTTATAGTTACATTAGTAATGGTAAACTAGAAATTGAAAAGATAATGAAAGACTATACTAATTATGTTTTTTCAATAATAAGAAAATCCTATGTACAATTTTCAAAAGAAGATGTGGAAGAAATTGCTTCAGACGTTTTCTTAATATTGTGGAATAATCAAAACAAACTAGATATTAATAACAATATGTCTGCGTACATAAGAGGGATTACTAAAAATTTAATAAAACAGAAATGTAGAAACATAAGAGTTAATGATAATATCATTGACTATGAAGAGGAGTTAGTTTCATTATCAAATATTGAGCTAGATGTTTCCAAGCAAGAGGAAAATAAGATTATATTGAAACAACTAGAAAGGTGTAAACCGGAGGATAAAGATATATTTGTATTGTACTATTATGAAGATAAATCAATAAAAGAAATATGTAAAATACATAATATGTCAGAATCTAAGGTTAAATCAAAGCTATTTAGAATTAGAAAAAAATTAAAGAAAACATTAAAAGAAAGGGGGGACCTTTCTAATGAATAATACTATAAATAATGAAGTACTAGAAATGGTAAAATTAAAAATTGCTATATCTAACTGCAAAGAAGAAATAATGCAAACAAGTCCCTCTGAAAATAATAGTGGGCATTTTATAAAAAATAGAATAATGGCTATTGCATGTGCTTTCTTACTTTTAATATCAGGAATTGTTGTTGGAGCAAATTTAGAAAAAATAACAACATACTTTAGAGGGTTAGGTAAAGGAGTAGATACAGCTATTGAAAATGGATACATATCAGAACCTAATGTACAATTTGTAAATGTAGATAACGTTGGGGCAAATATAAAAATAGAAGATTTTATAATGGATGATTATGTTTTAAATTTGAATATGGTATTAGAATTGGATGAAAGTATAACTGATATGGTCGATATGTCAAAAGTTACAGATATAAATTTAAGTGATTTAATTGTTACAGATGAAGAAAATAGAATAATATATACTATTTTAAATCAAGAAGTTTTTGAAAAATACTGCAAAGAAAATAACTTAAATTATGTATATGGTGAGTATAGCGAAAAATATATTGGAAATGGTGTAAGTAGTTTTATAGAATCAAAAGATAAAAATTCAATACGACTAATGTATAACTTATATTCAGATAAATTTCCAAAATCAAAAAAATTATATTTTTCTTTTAATACAATTGAATTTACAGAATATGATAATAATCAAGAAACTAAATATAAGTGTAATGGTAACTGGAAAACTTCTGTGGATGTACCAGAAAATATGTATAATAGGGAAGATATTTATTACGAAGTAATAAGTTGTGATAATAAAAATTTTGACGTATATACAGCCAAAGTAACAGACATTGGATTTGAAATAGGAGTAATTATTTCTAATATAGAAAAATCTGAACTGAATACAGAAAAAGTTAACAACCGATTATTATTATATGAAAAATATAATAATGGTGAAATATCAGAAAATGAATATAAGGAATTACTAAAAATGTATTATGAATTACTTGATTCATATTCTCCAATATCATTAGATAATTACAATGCCCAAAATGTATCATATGTTGAAAATGAAAATAATGAAAAATATGAATATGTAAAAAGTGCAAATAGAAGGTCAAACAGTCAATTTTTAGAAGAAAATAAATTTAATTTTTATGAAACATTTAATATGACAAAGTATAATACAACAGATAAAATAAAAGTAATGTTATATTACTATGGAAAACCTGTTACAATAGAATTAAAAAAAATAGAAGAATAAATTATATATGAAGAAAGCTCCCAAACGGAAGCTTTCTAAGAGTGAATTAAGGAAGAACGTTATTGGATTAGCTTATAAAGTGCGAATAGGTAATTTGAACTCTGCGTGCAACTCCAGTTGTTGCATCATAAGCACCCATGTAAACATGAATTTTTTGCCCTTGAGTAACATTAAGACACAGTGGAATGAGCAATTGAGAAGAAAACGTAGTATTAGTAGTTGCTAAAACATTGCCATAAATGTCACGAATTTCAAGAGTGCATTTTACAGGAGTGGAGTACTTGTCGCTATCAACAACACGATAAGTAGCATCAATATACAAATTACCAGAAGCACCCATTGTTTTTGCTGGCGTAATATTATATCCTGTCATAGTAAAAGGCGCTTCAGCAACAAAGCCGGAGTACCAAGTTTCAACGCCACCTGCAAAAGCGGGAAGCGATGCAATGGACAGAACCATTGCCAAAATAAGAGTAAATGCGGTTATAAACCGTAAGGATTTTTTTGTGTTTGTCATAAAAATGACTCCTTTCATAAGTTTTTGTCGAAAACTGTATCCTTAATTCCCTAATCACTCTTACCCTAAATCGTGCCAAAAGTAATTAACACAACGTAGGTATGATGAAAAATTCACCATGTATATATGAAAGCACATTTTTAGACAAAATTCACCAAAATAGTAGATAAACTTGCAAAAACTGCAAAAAACTGAAAAATGAAATATAAAATTAAATGTAGAATTAAACGTAGAATAAAATGTAGAAAAAAATGTAAAAAGGAATGAAGTAAAAATGATAAAAACATTAATTATTGATAATAATTTCCATTTTGTACAATGGCTTATTAATACTATCTCAAATCAGATTCCAGATGTAAAAGTGGAAAACATAGCGTGTACTGGAAAAGAGGCATTAGAAATTATTGAAAGCAAAAATATTGATTTAATTTTATTAGACTTGCAAATTACAAAGATAAATGGTATTGGAGTGTTACGAAAAATGCAAGCTATTAACTTATTAAAAATGCCTAAAATTATAATAATATCCAGTGATATGAAGTATATTGACGAAATAAAACAAAACAAAGATGTATACAATATTATATTAAAAAATGAAGCTGAAGATGTAATAATAAGAAAAATAAAGCAGGTAGTTTGGGCTATTAACTATGAAATGGATTATAAAAATGTAAAAGAGAAAATACTACAAGAGCTTTCAGATATGGGATACAATATTAAGCATTTAGGAACAAAGTATTTAGTTGAAGCAATAACTTTTATATACGAAAGCAATAACTATGATTTAACAGATAATTTAGAAAAGAATGTTTATAAATATATTGCATATAAGCACAAAAAAACCACTAAAAATATAGCAAATAATATTTCAAAATCTTCATTAACTAAACAAGTTAAGTGTTCTCCTAAATGTGCTATATGTAGTATTATTGAAAAAATAAGATAATTGTTAATTTAAAAATTTCATTATCCAATTTCTAATAGTATTAGGTGCTTTAGAACTAGTTGAAATATAGTTTCCAGTATTTCTATAAAAAATAGTAAGTCCTTCTAATTTATTACTAACATATACAGGAAAAATCATTATAGAAGAAGGCTTACTTAAATTACTTTTTGTAATAGAAAAAGTAGGATTATTTTGCATTAAAAATAAATCATTAGAAACAGGAGCTACGTGCCATTTTTCAATTAAATTAATAATACTTTCACTTAATTTGGAAGATTCATAATCTTTTATTGAATTACATGTTGATGAAAAAAGTACTTTTTCTAAATCTGTTATAAGGAAATTGGAATTAGTGCATTTTGGTACATTAGTAAATTCAAGATAATCAAGTAAATTTTTATTTAACAACATAATAAATTCTCCTTCCAGTGTACAATATGTACGCAGCAATAGGTAAAAAAAATAAATTAATAAAAGGTGATATAATGAAACTAATAGCAAATAACTATACAACAAACGAGATATTTAGAATAGTTAGAGAGTGGAGCGGGTTATCTCGAAAAGAATTCGCTAAAAAGTTACATCGTAGTGAAACTAGTATTCAATCGTATGAATTAGGCAGAAGAAAATATAATTTTGAAACATTAGTTGAAATAGCAAATGAATTTGATATAAAAGTAATAATTGAAAAATAAGTAGAAAATATTTTCCTTGCATACAATACATTAAATAAATTTTTGATAATTTTCACTATAATTGTATAATAACACTATATTTTTGAAAAAATTGTCGAAACTTGTTGCAAGGAAAATATTTTTTATTGCGTAGGAAAAATCATAAGATTTTTACGGAGCAACAAGGTTAAGTTACCTTGATTCGTGCATATTTGCGAAGCAAAATGCACATGTGGCGAAGCCACTTTTCTTATTGCATAGGAAAAATCGACTTTTTAAATTGATATATTGCAAGTTGTAGGGGTTGCACGGTGTGCAACCCGTGTGGCGAAGCTTATTGCATAGAAAAAATTAACTTTTTTGACTATAGCTTGCGTGTTAGCAAGCGTAATAGACAAAAAAGAATATTAGACTTTCTTATACAACAAGGTTAAATGTCATATAAAAGCCTCGTCTAATTTAATAAATTTGACAATAAAATTATTAAATAATATAATAATAGCAATTGAAATATTGCATTGTTTTAGGACGATTTGTACGTAGCGAAGCGATGTAACGGAGGTTAATATGAGTGATATTTTAAACAAAGGAAAAAATGAGAAGATAAATGAAATACCAAGATATTCAGACTTTAGGCTTAATGCTAACGAAAGAAAAAGGTTATTAAAAGATTGTTGGGATGAGATTATTGAACAAGCAAGAAAACATGGAGAGAATATAGACGAAAAAGTACTTGATCAAAATATTGTAGATGGTGTGATTGAACCGTTATACGAAGAGATAGGGCATTTTGATTATAGAATGTATTATGGTGCAGATGATAACATTTCGGATGATAAAAAACTAGAAAATATAAAAGCTTATTTAGTTAATAGAGCATATAGATCAGCAATGTTAAAAGCTTTTATGGATGAAGCAAAGGAAAATGGATTTACCATAAAGAAAAAATTTAAACTTAAAGATGTAACATCTGAAGAATTAAGAAATAAATATGGTGATGAGATTTGTCATGGCACTATTGCACAAGTAAAACCAGAAGAATTAGGAGAAGTAGGTGAAAATGGAAAGTATAAGCTAAGAGATGGAATTTTATATTTTGCTAAAAGAGAAAAAGCAGAAAATTTTGTTAATAGGATGAAAAGCAGTAATCCAGATATAACACAAGAACCTTGGATATACACAAGAGATATATCACAAAATTATAAAAATAATGAGTGTGTTAGATTAGATGGAATTTTTACAACTGGATGGACAGGATATTTATATCAAGATGAAATAAAACAACTATGTGAAGAAGGAAAAAAATATATTTTTGGAGAAGGTACACAAATATTTGATATTCACAATTTTGCAGACTTTGTAAATAAAAGAGATGCAACTATATTAGAAACACTAGAAAAGTATAATTTAAGACTACCATCTACTGAAGAAAGCTTAACTGAATATATTACGTCACTAGGAATTACAGAACAGCAATTTGAAGATATTATTTCTGCGGAGAAAAAAAGAGCTGAAGAGAAAAAGTGGTCTACGAGAGATGTATCACCAAATAATAAAGATGCAAAACAACCTGCTGAAGAAAAAAGTACGCAACAATTAGGAAGAGAAACATTAGAAGAATTGAAAGATACCAATTTACTAGATGCTATAGAACATGAACAAGAAATAGAAGAAAAAGCAATTGATAATCAAAGGGAAGAGCAAGATAAATAATATAAAAACATTATGTTTATAGAAACAAATAGAATGATTTTAAATTAAATTTTGGCCCTTTGCAAGTGTAGTTTTAGCAGAGCGGCAAAGAAGGAAATGATAAGTATTTATGGTTGATATTAAATATGCAAATGCATATAGTGAAGTATTAGAAATATTAAAATATATTT
Organism: uncultured Clostridia bacterium; assembly: GCA_947629555.1. Taxonomy (GTDB): domain Bacteria; phylum Bacillota; class Clostridia; order TANB77; family CAG-508; genus CAKPQL01. Next base: position 13,317 of record CANRED010000019.1, read on the forward strand.
CAATAGAAGATTATAATAAGATACCAAAGGAAAAAATTGAATTATTTAAAACAAATGCAAATTATGATTATTCCTTTCAATATAATCCAAACAAAACATTAAATGAGCAAAATGTATCAAAAATTGCAAAAGGAATTATAGCAATATTATTTAGAGATTACTGGGCTACTGAAATTCAAAGAGAGAAGATTATATCTAAACAAAACTATGATAGACAAAAAATAGAAGAAGAAAAAAAGAAAAGATATAATGTAGATACTCTTTTTAGTAATAAAAAAAATATTATCATAAATGAAGAAAAAGAAGAAAAATCTCTAGTAGAAATTAAGGATAAAAAATGGTATAAAAGATTATTTTTATTTTTTAGAAAATTTTTTGTATAGTGCACATAGGGATGTAAAAGATGTGCAAAGAACAGGGTATTATAGATACCTTGTTTTTTTTATTGCATATAATCTTATATTCATAGCAATCTCTTAAAATAATAAGCGGGCAACTGTAAAAGTTGCCCTAAATCTTCTTTTACTGCTGGTACTAATGCATAACAAATACACATTGCACAGCTAAGTTAAATTTATTATAATATATTCTATGTGTTTTGTCAAATAAAATGTGTATTTTTTAAAAAATTTTAGACAATTTTTGTAAATAGTTCTTTAAGTTTATTATCTATAAGAGTTAAGCTATCTGAGGAAATTCTTATTCCAGACATTATATCTTTATAGTTTTGAGGGTCGTAAATTCTTTGCTTACTAACAGTTGTGATTTGACCTACTAAAGCTATACTTCCTTTTTTCATTCTTTCAATTTCTCTTCTAAGTTTTTCTGCAAAAGCCAAATCTTCCATTGCCTTACTTAATTTTTTACTAAATTCTAAACTTTGAGATTCTGTAAAAGAACTTGATGATTTTTTTAGAGAAATTATTTCAGTTGCTTCTTTGGTAAAAACTTCTTGTGCTTGTTCGAACTTTCTTTTTAAATTTTGATAAATTTCATTTCCCAAATTAACTGTAGAGGTATGATATTGTTTCATATCTTTACATGAAGTCAACGGAACTACTGTTACAGTACCAGATTTCATTGCATTACTAACATCTAATACAATACAATAATGTAGTCCACCAAGTTCATTTCCAATGTTAAATCCTAAGTTAACTTTAATTACATCTCCACGTTTATATTTTTTTAATTTATCAGGTTGAAATGAATTCTCGAAACCTAGATAAATCGAATATTGAGAAAGCCAGTAAGATAAATTATTTCCTTTTTTAATCATTTCAGGGCTAGTTATAAAAGATTCAATTAATTCATCAAGGGTTTGTAATGCTTTTTCTTTATTTAATCTAACTTCATCTTCTGTAAGAGTTGATTCCTGTTCAGGATAATCATTATATTGTATATTATTCACTAACATCTCTCCTTATAAATTTTTATATATTATATAAAAAAATAAACGAATATGCAATAAAAATGTAAAAAAATGTAAAAAAACTAGCACAATATAGTCTTAATTTTCTCGAAAAAATTGCAGATTTCACAAATTATTCAGAAGTATTGTGATATATTAATTATGGAATTTTAATGAAAAAATATAGTGTACATATGGGACGTAAAAGATGTGCAAAGAACAAGGTGTTATAGATACCTTGTTCTTTTTATAAAAAAATGGTAAACTACTAGTATTGATGTAATTAATTCTATAAGGAGGAAAAATGTTCGAATTACATTCAGAATATAAGCCAACTGGTGACCAACCAGAAGCAATAGAAAAGTTATCAAATGGGATAAAAGAGGGAAAAAAATTCCAGACTTTACTTGGAGTTACAGGCTCACGGAAAAACATTCACAATAGCAAATGTAATACAAAAAGTGTAAAAACCAACACTTGTTTTAGCACATAATAAAACACTAGCAGGACAATTATATAGCGAGTTTAAAGGAGTTTTTCCTAATAATAATGTAGAGTATTTCATTTCATATATAATTAAAATCTAATCTTTATATAGTATTTTTTTGTTGCTTATAGTATAATCTTGTTGAATTACAAACAAAAGGTGGTAAAGAAATGAAAGAGTTTATATCAATACTTATAAGTTTTATTTTTATGAGTATTGCAGATAGTATAGATTCAGCATTCAATAATTTAATTAGTATTGATGCTATAGTAGTAACTGGAAGTTTTTTATTAATAGATTCAATTTTTAAATCTTTCGGAGAAATAGGTATATATACTTATAGAACAACAAGAAAAAATGAATGGCAATATTTATGGTTTAATATTATATTTGGAATATTAATAGGAATTATAGTTTTCATTTGTAAAAATTTGATAGTAAATATATTCGATTTAAGTGACATGCAGAAAGATATGTTATCTGTACTATTAAATTTTTATATTGTTTATGTAGTATTAGGAAGACTAGCAAATGGTATTTTTGAAATAATAAGACTTAAAGGACAATTGAAATTATATAGGAAAAGTCTAATTGTTTACTATATTTCTTTAATTGGATTAGATGCAATAGCTTATATAATTACTAAAAATTTAACATTATTATTTGTTGCAACTACAATATCTTGGATTATATCAATTATATATATGTTATATAAATTAAAATTAAAGTTTGAATTTCCTAATAAAAAGTCTTTAAAAAATGTAATTAGATATGGATTTGCATATTCTTCTGAAAGATTATTATCTAGAATATTTTTACTATTATATGGAGTAGTTGCAAGCTATATGGGAACTGAAAATTATTCAATACATACCATTTGCTATTCTGTATGTTTAACTTTAGAAATTATTACAAATGCATATCAATCAACTTTAATGATTAAAGTTCCAGAAGGCAAAACTTATGAAGAACAATATAATAATTGTATGTATATGAGAAATAGATGTTTTACTTTAATTACTATATTGAATTTTGTATTTGCACTTATCTATTTGATAATATCACATGGTAGATTGCCATTATATAAATGTTTTCCATATATTATATTCTACTCACTTGGTGTATTTGGATTATATCCATATGAAACTTACAAAACATTATGTATTACTCAAGGAAAATCATTTATATTATTGATAGGTTCTACTATTGGAGTTATAATAAGATTTTTAATATGTTTATTATTTATAAATACTTCTTTTGCATTGTTTGTATTTGGAATAGTAAACTTTATTGATTTTTATTCTAGAAGTATAGTTTATAAAATAGTGTTATCTAAATTATATAAGAAAAATAATTTAGTGGTAAGAAAAAATGAAGATGAAACATTAAATGTATGATTATGTATCATATAATGGTTACTAGAAAAATTAGTGCACATAGGGATGTAAAAGATGTGCAAAGAGCAAGGTACTATAGATACCTTGTTTTTTTTATAAAAAAATGGTAAACTACTAGTATTGATGTAATTAATTCTATAAGGAGGAAAAATGTTCGAATTACATTCAGAATATAAGCCAACTGGTGACCAACCAGAAGCAATAGAAAAGTTATCAAATGGGATAAAAGAGGGAAAAAAATTCCAGACTTTACTTGGAGTTACAGGCTCACGGAAAAACATTCACAATAGCAAATGTAATAGAAAAGATACAAAAACCAACACTCGTTTTAGCACATAATAAGACACTAGCAGGACAATTATATAGTGAGTTTAAGGAATTTTTTCCTAATAACAATGTAGAGTATTTCGTTTCCTATTACGATTATTACCAACCGGAGGCATATATTGCAAAATCAGACACATACATAGAAAAGGATGCTTCTATTAATGATGAAATAGATAAGCTTAGACACTCTGCAACAGCAGCATTATTCGAAACAAAGGATGTAATTGTTGTTGCCTCAGTTTCTTGTATATATGGTTTAGGAGACCCAATAGATTACGAAAATTTAATAATATCACTAAGACCAGGAATGGAAAAAAGCAGAGATGAAGTATTAAGAAAATTAATAAAAATGCAATACACAAGAAATGAGATGGATTTTAAAAGAGGAACTTTTAGAGCCAAAGGTGATATAGTTGAAATTTATCCTTCAGGAGAAAATGAAAAAGCAATAAGAGTAGAGTTTTTTGGAGATGAAATAGATAAAATATCTGAAATAAATCCTTTAACTGGAAAATCAATTGGAACTAGAAATCATGTAATGATATTTCCAAATTCACACTATGTTACAACAGATGAAAAAAGGGATAAGGCAATAGAAACAATAGAACAAGAAATGGAGGAAAGAGTTGCATATTTTAAGTCTCAAAACAAATTTATTGAGGCACAAAGAATAGAGGAGAGAACAAATTTCGATATAGAAATGCTAAAGGAAACTGGATTTTGCCAAGGTATAGAAAATTACTCAAGACATATTAGTGGAAGACCTGCAGGAAGCCCACCATTTACATTATTTGATTATTTTCCAGACGATTTTTTACTTGTCGTTGACGAATCACATGTTACACTTCCACAAGTTAGAGGAATGTATAATGGAGATAGAGCAAGAAAGGATTCACTTGTAAATTATGGTTTTAGATTACCTTCTGCTTATGATAATAGACCATTACGATTTGAAGAATTTGAGGAAAGAATAAATCAATGTGTGTTTGTTAGTGCAACACCAGCAGAGTATGAAAAAGAACATTCAAAAGGAGAAGTTGTAGAACAAATAATAAGACCAACAGGCTTATTAGATCCTAAAATAGAAGTAAAGCCAATAGAAAATCAAATAGATGATTTAATAATAGAAATAAGAAAAAGAGTAGAGAAAAATGAAAGAGTTTTAGTAACAACTCTAACAAAGAAAATGGCAGAGGATTTAACAGCATATTTAAAAAATATAGATATAAGAGTAAACTACATGCATTCAGATATAAAGGCATTAGAAAGAATGGAAATAATAAGAAATTTAAGGCTTGGAGAATTTGATGTATTAGTAGGAATAAACTTGCTAAGAGAAGGTTTAGACATTCCAGAGGTATCTTTAGTTGCAATACTTGATGCAGATAAAGAGGGCTTTTTACGTTCAGAAAGATCATTAATTCAAACAATAGGACGTGCTGCAAGAAATGCAGATGGAAAAGTTATAATGTATGCAGATGAATTAACAGAATCTATGGAGAATGCAATATCAGAAACAAACAGAAGAAGACAGATACAAGAGCAGTATAACAAAGAACATAATATAACACCTCAAACAATTAAGAAATCTATAAGAGATACAATAAAAGCAACAGTAGTAGAAGATATACAGGCAAAATATGATATAGATGAAGGAGAAAGCATAGAAGATATAATAAATAAATTAACAGATGAAATGTTGAAACATGCAAGTGAAATGGAATTTGAAAAAGCAGCAGAGTTAAGAGATAAAATAAAAGAATTAGAAGGGCTAATCTAGGGAACAGACAAAAGTCGTTCCCTAGTGAATAATGAATAGTGAATAATGAATAGTGAATAATGAAAATTTAGAAGGGAGAATAAGTTAGAAATTATGCAAAAAATAGTTGTAGCTACCACCAATAAAGGAAAATTAAGAGAAATAAGAGAAATACTAAATAATTTTGAAATACTATCATTACAAGATATAAATTGTAATATAGACGTAATAGAGGATGAAAATACTTTTAAAGAAAATGCTTTAAAAAAGGCAAAAGAAATATCAAAGGCAACTAATATGAATTGCATAGCAGATGATAGTGGTTTATGTATAGATGAATTTGATGGCTGGCCAGGAGTAATAACCGCAAGATTCTTAGGACCCAATGCAACAGAGCAAGAAAGAAATGAGTATATATTAAACAAAATGAAAGATTTGCCTAAAGAAAAAAGAATAGCAAGACATTGCGTAAGTATTGCTTATGTAGATATAGATGGAAAAGAAATTGTTGTACAAGCAGAAAATGTAGGACATATTGCAGAAAGTCCACGAGGACAAAATGGATTTGGCTTTGATGTAATATTTGAACTAGAAGACGGAAGAACACAAGCTGAATTATCAGAAGAAGAAAAGAACACGATAAGCAGTAGAAGAAAAGCATTAGAAATGATAAAACAAAAGATAATGTAATTTCTAACCAAATACGAATTTTGTGGTGGCAAAAACGGTATAGATATGTATGATAAAAAATACATCAATAGAAAGGAACTAAAACTATGAAAAAAATAATAGCAGTAATGATAACATTTTTCTTAATAATAGGCTTTATATTTATACTAATAGGAAATGTAAATAATTCCGAACAGACAACAGATAAAATAATAGTTGTAACATCACTATTTCCAGAATATGATTTTGTAAAGCAAATAGGCAAAGAAAAGGTAGATGTACAAATACTACTTCCACCTGGAACAGAAAGCCATACGTATGAACCTACTCCAAAAGATATAGTAAATATCAATGAAGCAAATATGTTTGTGTTTACAAGTAGCATAATGGAGCCATGGGCAGACAAAATTGCAAATAGTATAGATTCAAACACCATAATATTACAAGCAGGAAATAATATTAATTTAATAGAATTAGAACATGATGACGGCGAAAACCATAATGAACATGAATATGATGCACATGTATGGTTAAATCCCCTTAATGCAATAAAAATGGTTGAAAATATAACAGAAAAACTATGCGAAATTTCACCTAAGGATTCAGATTATTTTGAAAATAATGCTAAAGAATATATAGAAAAATTAAAAAATTTAGATAAACAAATAGAAGAAACTATACAAAATTCTAAAAACAAAAAATTAGTTTTTGGTGGAGAATTTGCATATATTTATTTTATAAACAGATATAATCTAGAATACGAAACAGCTTATGATGGATGTGGAGAGGGAGCAGAACCAAGTGCATCAAAAATAAAGCAAATTGTAGATACAATAAACAATGAAAAAATACCAGTAATTTTTTATGAAGAACTATCAGAAGGAAAAATTGCGAAAATGGTAGCAGAAGAAACAGATGCAGAAGCATTAGTTTTCCATACAGCACATAATGTAACAAAAGAAGATTTAGACAATGGAATAACTTATATAGATATAATGAATAAAAATTTAGAAGCAATCAAGAAAGCATTAAATTAATTGACAATTTTATAAGAACATAATATAATGTAAAAAATATAGTAATGGGGGAAAACTTTTTAGTTTTGCCTCTTTTTTTTTGAGGTGGTTAAAATTAATATATTAGACTTAGTATATCCAAAAACTTGCGGAATGTGTGAAGAAATATCAAAGGAATATATATGCAGTAAATGTAAATTAAAATTAAAGAAATTATTAAAATTAAATACTGTTGCCTATAAAGATAAATATTTTAAATCGCATACATATTTATTTAAATATGAAGGGGTAATAAGAGATAAATTATTACAATATAAATTTAGAGAACACTCATATTTATACAATTTTTTTGCAGAAATTATAATAAATAATTGTAATTTAAAAAACAATTATGATATAATACTGCCAGTTCCAATACATAAAAAAAGGAAATCTACAAGAGGATACAACCAAAGTGAGCTTGTTGCAAAGGAAGTATCGAAAAGATTAAATGTAGAATATTATAATAATGTATTGGTAAAAGACATTAACACTATTCCGCAAAGTACTTTAACTAAAAGCCAAAGAGAGCAAAATGTATTAGGAATATATTCAATAAAAAATAAACAGCAAATACAAAATAAAGCTATATTGCTGATAGATGATATATATACAACAGGAAGTACAGTGAATGAATGTTCAAAAGTACTAATAAAAAATGGAGCAAAACTTGTTGATGTTTTAACAGTTGCAAAAGATTAGTAATAAATATTGAAGAGTATAAAATTTTTAAGGGGGCTATAAAAATGGAGGAAACAATAGCAATAGTATTGGCGGCAGGAAAAGGAACTAGAATGAAATCCAAAAAATCAAAATTAGTACATCAAATTTATGGCAAGGAGCTTGTAAAAAGAGCAGTAGAAAATGCAAGAAAAGCAGATATAAATGAGGTAATAGCAGTTGTAGGATACCAAAAAGAGCAAGTTCAAGCAGTTTTAGGTGACACTGTAAAATATGCAGTTCAAGAAGAAATGCTAGGAACCGGTCATGCAGTAATGCAAGCTAAAAAATTTTTAGAAGGTAAAAAAGGAAAAGTTGTTATATTAAGTGGAGATGTTCCAATTTTAAGACCAACAACAATAAAAGCATTAATAGAAAAAGGTACAGAAAGAAAAGAATATGCTACTCTTTTAACAGCAATATATGATAATCCAAGTGGATATGGAAGGATTATACGTGACGAAGGTGGAAATGTAAAAGCAATAGTAGAAGATAAAGATGCAACAGAAATGCAAAAGGAAATTAAAGAAATCAATGCAGGAATTTATTGTTTTGATATAGAAGAATTATTAAAAGCATTGGAAGAAATTACACCAAATAATGCACAAGGCGAATATTATTTAACAGATGTTATAAAAATTATGAATGACAAAGGTTTAAAAACAGGTGCAGTTATTGTAGAAGATAATACAGAGATATTAGGTGTAAATGATAAAGTTCAATTAGAATTATTAACACGAGTATTAAGATTAAGAATTAATACAGAACATATGAGAAATGGTGTAACAATAGAAGATATAAATACTACATACATATATGATGATGTAGAAATAGGACCAGATACAGTAATCCATCCAAATACAACAATAAAATCAGGTGTAAAAATTGGAGAAGATTGTGAAATTGGACCTAATGCATATATAAGAGAAGGTTGTGAATTAGCAAATAAAGTAAAAATAGGAAGTTTTGTAGAAATTAAAAAAGCAAAAATTGCAGAAGGAACAAAAGTACCTCATTTGTCTTATATGGGAGACTGTGAGATTGGTGCAAAAACAAATATAGGATGTGGTACAATTACATGTAATTATGATGGATTTAATAAAAGTAAAACAATAATTGGAGATAATTCTTTTATTGGTTCAAATACAAATCTAGTAGCACCTGTAACATTGGGAAGCAATACTTTTGTAGCAGCAGGATCTACAATAACTGATGATGTGCCAGATTATGCATTAGCAATAGCAAGACAAAGACAAATAAATAAAGAAAATTGGAATAAAAAATAAAAAATATAATGAAATAAAAATGGGACGGAGCTTTTGTCTTAGGATTTTCAATGAAAACCTTAAGACAAAAGCTCCGTCTCTTTACTTTTTTATTTATTGTATAGGAAAAATCGACTTTTTTGGCTATAGCTTGCGGGTTAGCAAGCGTAATAGACAAAAAAGAACATTAGACTTTCCTATACAACAAGGTTAAGTTACCTTGATTCGTGCATGTTTGCGAAGCAAAATGCACATGTGGCGAAGCCACTTTTCTTACATTTGTTGTTCGCCAGGTATGAAATAATCTACTATACCATAAATTATTGCACCGATAATTGCTGCCATCCAAGATATTGTATATCCTGCAACGAAATATTGTGTTACATATAATACAATTACTGATAGTACGAAACCAACAAAACCTTTTCCGAAAGGACTAGCATGTAATCCAGTAAATTTAACGATTAGATAATCTATAACTGTTAGAACTACAGCTGCGATTGCTAAAGACCAAAAATTGCTTATTTCAAATCCTGGTGTAAAGAATGCTGTAATTGCTAATACTACAGCAGCAGCTATTAATCTTCCAATTATTTGCCAAGCTGTGCTAGTACCAGTGTTAGAATTAGTTGTTGTTTGATTATTATCGCTCATAAAGAAACCTCCTTTTTAAATATATATATTTAATAAAATTGCTTTCTAAGTGTTCGCATAAATATTATTAACGAAAAAATTAAAAATATTCAAAAAACATGTATATTTTTAATAAAAAAATAAAAAATATATATTATAAAAATAAAAAAGGAGAATTGATATGGTAGCAACTCTTATAAGAACAATAATATTATACATATTAGTGCTTTTAACAATGAGGTTAATGGGAAAACGAGAGATAGGGCAACTTCAACCATTTGAATTGGCGATTGCAATAATGATAGCAGATTTAGCATCAGTTCCAATGTCTGATACAGGTATACCAATATTTAATGGAATTATTCCAATAATAGGTTTGTTAATAATGCAAATGTTTATATCATTTATAAATATGAGAAGTATATATATAAGAAGCATCATATCGGGTAAGCCAACTATATTAATATATAGAGGAAGAATAGATGAAAAGGCATTAAAAAAAGAGAAAATAACTTTAAATGAATTACAAGAAAGATTAAGACAAGATGGAACTTTTACTATAGGAGATGTAGAGTATGCAATACTAGAAACTAGTGGACAATTAACTGTAATACCAAAGCCTGAAAAAAGGACAGTAATACCAGAGGATTTAGGAATTACCCCAGAATATGAAGGAGTACCTTATGATTTAGTATTAGATGGAAAAATAATGTCTAAGAACTTACAAACGATAGGAAAAGATTATAATTGGTTAAAAAAACAGGTTGAAAAATTTAAAATAAAGCCAGAAGAAGCATTAATTGTAACTTATGATGGAAAGGGGCAAATTTTTTGCCAAAAGAAAGAAAATAAATAATATACTGTATAAAAATCCCCTGTCACTTCGTGAAATCCCACCGGTAGGGGTCGATACCATAATTGGCCCGCATTCAATGGCATATCTAGTGCTGTGGAGGATTCTATTACACCAATACATAGGAGGAATATTAATTATGAAAGAAATAATAATTATAGTAGTTTCGCTTTTAATAGTAATTATAGGATCAAATATATCTCAAGCATACTTGAATACAGCAGGTAATGAATTAATAGAAAAATTAGAAGAATTAAAGGTAGAAATTGAAAAAGCACAAAATTCAGAAGAAAATAATAGCAAAGATTTAGCCAATACTATATATGAAAAATGGGAAAAAGTAGAAGAAAAATGGTCTATAATAATTACTCATAATGAACTAGATTTAATACAAGTTGCTTTAATAGGAATGAAAACTTATATAGAAGAAGATAAATATGAAGATGCTATGGAAGAATTAGAAAAATCTAGTTTTCTATTAGAACATATACAGCAAAAAGAAAAATTAGCCCTAAAAAATGTACTTTAATCCAATTTAACTAAATCCTCCATACTATATAATCCGTTAGGTTTATTAATAATGAATTCTGCTGCCCTTATTGCGCCTTTAGCAAATACAGATCTTGAAGAAACTGTATGTGTAATTTCAAAATTTTCATTATCTCCTAAAAATAATACAGAATGTTTTCCAATTTCTGTACCACCTCTAACAGAATGTATACCAATCTCATTACTACTTCTTTTAGATTTAGAATTAGCTCTATTATATGTATAATTTATATCTTCATTTAATGAGGATTTTATAGAATTAGCGAGCATTAACGCTGTGCCACTTGGAGCATCGATTTTATTTCTATGATGAGTTTCAATAATTTCAATATCGCAGTCACTTAGAAGTGTAGAAAGTTTAGAAACTAATAGTTTCATAATATTTATTTCTAAAGACATGTTAGAAGACATAAAAATAGGAATATAATTAGAAGATTCTTTAATGTAATTTAAATCTTCACTAGAAAATCCAGTAGTTGCAATAACCATTGGAATTTTTTTGTCCTTTGCATAATTTAGCATATTAATGCTAGCACGAGGAACAGAAAAGTCAATTATAAGATTTGGAGTTTCTTTAATATTGTCTATATTTGTATAAACTGGAAAATCATTATCTCCAGTATCTATTCTATCAATACCACAAATTATAGTAAAATTATCAATATTATCTATATGTTTTACAATTTCTTTGCCCATATTACCATTGCAGCCATTAACTAGAACATTAATCAAAGTAACACCACCTATAATTTTACACAAGGTTTAATACAATTAAACTTAATAATACATAAGCATATCGATATGCCTTTTGTACCTTGCAATTTTTTTTGTAATGTTCATAAGATTCTTTAATAGCACAAAACTTATCAACACATGAAACAATAAAGCTTTCTTTATATTTAGGAAATACAATTGTTAAAGGCCACATGTGTTTTAAAATAATATCTTGTTCTTTGCTTGATAAAGTAAATAATTCGGTAGAATTATTTAAAGCTATTCTTGGGTGCCTAAAACCATGCCATCTTTTCCTTTCTCCTGTTTTTCTTCTCCAATCATATAAAAATAGGTCATGAAGCATGCCAGCACGTGCAGCAGCTTCATAATCTAAATTATATTTTTTACAAATTAGGTAACTATAAAAAGCTACATTTTTACAGTGTTCAAAACAATTAGTATCGTAGTGCTGTCTATAGTTTTTCATTTCATTAACAGTAGAGTTACTTAATATATCTGTAATTATTAGATTAAATTCATCTATCATAATTTGATTTTTTTTCATAATCATCAATCCTAAAAAAATTATATATATATTAAGTATACCACGAAATTGAATAAAAAATCTAAATAATGAAAAATTTTCTCATTTCTCTAAATAATTTTTCTTTTGACACACTGCTAAGTTCAACTAAAGGCAATCTAGGTATGCCTACATTGAAATTCATTTCATTAAGTGCTGCTTTTACAGGAATAGGATTTACTTCACAAAATAGAGCATCTATTAAAGGAATTGCATCTATTTGTAATTTAGTAGATTGTTCTATATTACCATTGAAAAAACTATGAACTATATTACTAGTATACTCAGGTAAAATATTAGATAGAACAGAAATGACACCTAATCCACCAAGAGACAATATAGGTGTAATTTGGTCATCATTACCAGAATATATATAAAGTGAATCACCACATAAATTTGCAATTTTTGCAGCTTGAGATATATTTCCAGACGCTTCTTTTATTGCAACTATGTTTTTAATTTTAGAAAGTTCCAAACAGGTTTCTGGCAAAATATTAAGTCCAGTTCTACTAGGGACATTGTATAAAATAATAGGTATATTTACGTTATCTGATATGTCTTTATAATGCTTAATTAAACCGTGTTTGAGTAGTTTTATTATAATATGGTGTAACTAACAAAAGTGCATCTACCCCAACACTTTCGGCATATTTGCTTAATTCTATTACAGATTGAGTGCAATTACCGCCAGTTCCAGCAATAACAGGAATTCTTTTATTTACTGTGTCAACAACAAACTTTATTGCTGATTTTTTTTCATCTAGAGACATTGTTGATGATTCTCCTGTAGTTCCACAAGCGATAATTGCATCAACTTTATTTTCTATTTGAAATTCAATAAGTTTTTTGAATTCAGAAAAATTAATACCATTATTATCAAAAGGTGTTACTATAGCTGTTCCACAGCCTTTAAAAACTATATCTTTTTTCATATTTCACACTCCTTAAATAAAATATAATACATATTATGTAAAAGACATTAAAAATGACAATGTTGTACTAAAACACTAGTATGAAAAAAATGTCGAAAAGTTCTAAAAAAACGGCAAAACTTCCATAGATTCGCTAAAGGAAAAAAATGGAAAAAACAGAATAAAACTATATAGAATATTACAAAGGAGGAATTACGTTGAACGTAAAATACAATAATGAGGACAAGCTCCTTGTTTTGGAACTGACAGAAGAAATAGATCATCATTCTACAGAAAAAATAAGGAGGAGAGCTGATTATGAAATTCAAAGACATATGCCTAGAAAAACTATATTTGATTTTAGTGGTGTTACTTTCATGGATAGTGCAGGAATAGGAATGGTAATAGGAAGGTACAAAATTGTATCTATGTTAGGTGGAAAGGTTTCTATGGTTAATGTAAAACCAAGCATTAGAAAAGTATTTGAAATGTCTGGAATATTAAAGATAATTCCAATAGAAGATTGCGCCTAGATTTAATAAAAAATGAGGGAGGAAAACATATGGATAACGTGACTGAAAATGAAATGACATTAGAGTTTTTAAGTAAATCTAATAATGAAGCATTTGCTAGAGTTGCAGTAGCAGCTTTTGTATCTCAATTAGATCCAACAATAGAAGAATTAGCAGATATAAAAACTGCAGTATCAGAAGCAGTAACTAATTGTATTATACATGGCTATGAAGATACTCAAGGAATAATCAAAATAAAATGCAAAATATTTGCTGGAAGTGTACATATAGAAATATCTGATAATGGAAAAGGAATAAAAGACATAGAAGCTGCAAAAACACCATTGTTTACGACGAAACCAAATTTAGAAAGGTCAGGAATGGGATTTACAATAATGGAAAGTTTTATGGACGATATGAATGTAGAATCTATTGTTGGAGTAGGAACAAAAGTCACAATGAAAAAATTAATAAAATGTAATGACGAATTATGCTCTAGTATTGGTGAGTAAATAGTTAATAGAGGAGTGTATATATGTATGAAACGAGTGTAGACGAAATTTTAAAGGCTCAGAATAAAGATATGATAGCAATGACAAATATCATAGAAAAAAATTCTGGCTTAGTTTGGAGCATTGTAAAAAGATTTACAGGTAGAGGTTATGAAACAGAAGATTTGTATCAAATAGGTTGTTTAGGATTTATAAAAGCAATACAGAGATATGAAGCATCTTTTGAAACTAAAATATCTACATATGCAGTACCATATATACTAGGAGAAATAAAAAGATTTATAAGAGATGACGGAATAATAAAAGTAAGTAGAAGTATAAAAGAATTAGCAATAAAAATTAAGGATTTACAAAATCAGTACAAGGGAAAAGAGGAACTTACAATAAATAAAATGGCGAAAATATTAAACGTAAGCGTAGAAGATATAAATTTGGCAATGGAGGCAACAAGACCAGTAGAATCAATAAATGAAGAAGCATACAATGAAAATGAAAAAAATAATGTATCTAAAATAGAACAAATAGAAAATAAAAAAGATGAGATGCTAAATATAGTAAATAAAATAGCTATAAAAGATTTAATCGGCAGTTTGAAAGAAAGAGAAAAGCAAATAATACTATTAAGATATTATAGAGGAAAAACTCAAAATCAAGTATCAAAAATTCTTGGAATATCTCAAGTACAAGTTTCAAGGATAGAAAGAAAAATATTAGATTATATGAAAGAACAATTAGCATCATAAAAGCTGCATAAGGAAAGAGGGAATGTCATGAGAAAAATACTTTTATATCTATTTTTAATTGTTTTATGTGCATTTTTAATTCCAATTTTATTTACTATTCAGTTTGCAACTGCTAATGCAGATGTTGCAAATCTAGATTCTCCCATTACTACAGAAACTGAAACACCGCAATTTGAACCTTATGATTACAAAGAGTATGCAACAATAAAATTATTACATCATAAAACCGGAGAGATAGAAGAATTGGGAATAGATGAATATTTGTATGGGGTGGTTTCAGCAGAAATGCCAGTAGATTTTGAATTGGAAGCATTAAAAGCACAAGCATTAGTTGCTAGAACTTATACTTTGTATAAAGTAAAAGGTAATAATGGAAAACATGTAGATGCAGATATTTGTGATGATTCAGAATGTTGTCAAGCATGGATAAGTAAAGAGGATAGATTTGCTAAATGGGATGCAAATGTTCAAGAAGAAAATTGGAATAAAATAGTAAATGCTGTAAATTCTACAGCAGGAAAGATAATTACATATAATGGGGAGCCAATAAATGCATTTTTTCATTCTAATAGTGGTGGAAGTACAGAAATTCCACTTAATGTTTGGGGTGGAAGCGGATACCCATATTTACAAGTTGTTGAAACTGCTGGAGAAGATGCATATTCACAATATAGTTCAGAAGTAGAATTAACTACAAGTGAATTAATAGAAAAAATTAAAGCTGTACATACGGAATTTCAAATAGATTTTACACAAGCAGATGCTATACAAATATTAGAGTATACAGATAGTGGTAGAATTAAAACTATTAAATTTGGAAATGTAAATTTATCAGGAGTAGAGGCTAGAACAATTTTTGGACTTAGGTCTGCAAATTTTAAAGTTGAACAAATAGGAGACAAAATTAAATTTACAGTAATAGGTTATGGCCATGGAGTAGGAATGAGCCAAACAGGAGCAGATGCATTAGCAAAGCAAGGAAGTAACTGTGAAGACATAATAAAACATTTTTATATAGGAGTAGAAATTGCAAATATATAAAATGTATAAATTTAATAAAAAAGGAAATAATTTAACTAAAGAAAAAGTCTGAAAGGAATGATTTTAATGTCAAGGAAAAATTATAGAAAAACAAGTAACTTTAAGAAATTAATGATTGCTTCCTTAATAACTTTGGTAGTTGCAGTTGTATCTTTTATAATAGCCTATACCTCATATAGTAAAAAGGTAAAGGAAAATTTACAAAACAGTTTACTTAAGGCAGAAGACTTAGCAAATATGGTTGCAAATGAAAATTCAAATAATTTAATAGAAGAAGCTAATTCACAAATAGGAAAATCTGTTGAAGAAAGTATTGCAAGTCAAGTTCAGGAAACACCGGAAGTAGTAGAACAAACAGCAACACCTAAACCAGTAACAACACCTGCAACGCCTGCTGTTGTAGAAGAACCAATGCCAGAATTTATAATGCCAGTAGAAGGCGAAATAATGAGAGAATATGCAAAAGAAAATTTATTATATTCTCAAACATTGGATGAGTGGATAACACATCCTGGAATAGATATACAAGCGGACAAAACTGCAGTAGTAAAAGCATCTTCAGCAGGTAAAGTAATAGCAATAAAAAGTGATCCTAGATATGGCTTAACAGTAATAATAGAACACACAAAAGGATTTAAAACAGTATATTCAAATTTATTAACTGCCGAATATGTTTCAGTAGGACAAACAGTAGAATCAGGACAAACCTTAGGAACTGTAGGTAATACAGCTACTTTCGAAATATTAGATGAATATCATTTACATTTTGAAATATTAGAGAATGACGAAAATGTAGATCCTAATATATATTTAAAAAAATAGATATGTGAGCAGAGTAAGACTCTGCTCTTTTTTTTTTATTACATATATGATAAAATATACAATAATATTTGTTGTATTAAGTTTATCTTCGAAACAACGTAACAAAGAGTGTGTCGTTTCCTATATATAAAATATAAAATTAAGGAGACTAACTATTAAAAGTCAAGACCTTTTGTAAAAAAATATAAAATTGGAAAAAATCCCATGCCAAAAAGGCCTC